>NZ_CBCSDH010000003.1:0-170973 GCF_965138825.1 Avibacterium endocarditidis | reverse complement strand
TTAATGGCATTGAAAATTTTTGGAATCAGGCGAAGCGGATACTGCGAAAATATAATGGAATTAACCGAAAAAACTTTCCTTTATTCTTGAAGGAATGTGAATTTCGGTTTAACTTTGGGCCACCAAAAGAGCAGTTAAAAATATTGCGAAAATGGTGTGAAATTTAGGGCTAATCTACTACAGCCCCTAAAAGTAAGAAACGCGAATTGATTAGAAAAATACTGAAAGTTGTTTATTTAATCAGTTAAAGCGAAATCACAATGAAAGATTTGCAATTCCCTGGGGCTTGGGGCATAATGCGGGCGTTCTGTTGCTAGATTTGGTGGCAGATGTTATGGAAACCTTCTCGGTTCCTCGCAACGAGGTCTGGTTTACTCGGTCAGGTTCGGAAGAAAGCAGCCAAAGTCAGATTTTTCGTGTGCCGAGATCAAGCTGGGAAGGTTTCCGCCCAGCTTTTCTTTTTTCAACTTCTCTTAAATCAATCTTTCACTTTTTCAACTCAACTAAATTCTTTCCACTAATTGTTTGAAAAAGCCGTTTTCTTTTGCCATTAAGGTTTGATAATTGCCTTGTTCGATTAATTTGCCATCATCAATAATGCAAAGGTTATCAAATTGTTCAATCGCGGTAAGGCGGTGCGTTACCATAATTAAGGTTTTGTTTTGGCAATGGGCGAGAATTAAACGCAGAATCTGGCGTTCTGTTTCGCGATCTAAACCTTCGGTAGGTTCATCAAGCAGTAAAATAGGTGCTTGATTGAGTAATACGCGCGCTAAACCTAAACGGCGCTGTTCACCGCCTGAAAGCGGGCGGCCGCCATCGCCAAGCCATTGATCTAAGCCCTGTTCTTGGTCTAGCAATTTGCCTAAACCCACTTGGTTTAGCACGTCAATCATTGCCTCATCAGAAATAGGTTGCTGATTTGCCAGCTGTAAATTATTACGCAAGGTATCGCTAAAAATATGCACGCGCTGGGTTAAAAAGCACATTTGGTTACGTAAACTTTTTTCGCTGTAGCTTTCAATTAGTTGATTGGCAAGGAAAATTTTCCCTTGTGCGGGATTATAGTTGCGTACTAAAAGCTGTAACAGGGTGGATTTGCCACTGCCAGTTTTGCCTAGAATGGCAACTTTTTGCCCTTGCGGAATTTCAAGGTTGATGTTCTGTAGTGCAACATCTTGACGTTCAGGATAAGTGAAACTCACTTGCTGAATGGAAAGATCAAGTGCGGTGTTTTTTTCGATAGTTTTTTGTCCGTTAAATTGCACGAGTGGCGTTTGTTCGGTGATTTCGGTAACCCGCTCGGCAGAAGCAATCACTTGCCCAATATGCAAAAATGCCGAACCCAAAGGCATTAAAATCTCAAAGGCTGCCAGTGCAGCAAGGGCAAATAGGGCGATAATCGCAGGGCTGTATCGATCACTGCCAAAATCAGCATTGGCGGCAAACCATAAGGTGAGCGCAAGCAAAATGCCATTGGCAAAAAGCACAAGTGCGGTGGAAAATCCGCTTAAATTGGCTTCTTTTTGTTGAAAGTGTTGCCATTGTTGTTCTGTTTCGTCCAGTTTTTGTTTGAGCGGTTTTTCAGCATTAAACAGCAATAATTCTGCTTGAGATTGGATATATTCTACAAATCTCGTGCGGTAAGCCGCGCGCGCTTGGGTGAGTTTATGCCCGAACTTTTGCCCTAAATGATAAAAAATTGTTGGCACAATCAAGACAAGTGCGGTCAACATTGCACCAAAAAAGAGTGCGAGCGGAAGGTTAAAAAAGCTCAAGCCTAGGGTGAGAAAACCAATCACTAGCAAAGCGGTGATAAAGGGCGCGAGCAGGCGAAGATAAAGGCTATCGAGCGTATCCACATCTGCCACTAAGCGGTTTAATAAATCACTGTTACGATAGCGATTTAGCACGGCTGGGCTTAGGGGAATGATCTTTTGGAACACTTGCACACGCAATTTGGCAAGGATTCTAAAGGTGGCATCGTGAGTAACGATTTTTTCAAAATAACGGGCTACGGTGCGTCCAATCGCCAATCCGCGCACGGTGGCTGAGGGATAGAAAAAATTGAATAACGTGCCAATGCCCGCCAAGGCGGTGGCAGCCAAGAACCAGCCTGATACCGTTAATAAACCAATACTGGCGGCAAGCCCTGTGATCATCAGGATTAAGCCTAAAAATAACACGAATTTGGCGTGCTTAAATAAACGTAAAAATGGTAAAAGTGTACGCATTAATTAATATCCTGTTTACGTTGTGCAAGAAGTTCTGCGAAAAATCCGTTATTTTGTAATTCGGCAAAATTGCCTTGTTGAACGATTTGTCCTTGTTGCATCACAAAAATGCAATCGCATTGTTTCAGATCTTCAATGCGGTGCGTAATCATCAAGGTGGTTTGTTCACGGCTAATTTTTTGCAAGGCGGAAAGTACCAGATTTTCTGATTGTGCATCAAGGCTGGCGGTAGGTTCATCAAGGAGCAATAAATGACGATGACGCAATAAGGCGCGGGCAATGGCTAAACGCTGTGCTTGCCCCACGGAAAGTCCAATGCCCCCTTCTTTAATTTCGGCATCTAGCCCTAATTTATCGGTAAATACGGTAGCCTGTGCTTGTACCAAAGCGTGTTGAATTTGTTCATCGCTAGCTTGGATTCCGCCTAAGAGTAGGTTTTCGCGAATCGTGCCTTGTAATAGCAAGGGATTTTGCCCCACCCACGCAATCGCACTGCGCCATTGGGTTTTATTAATTTGATTGAGTTCAATGCCATTAATTTTCAGGCTGCCTTGATAATCTAAAAAGCCAAGTAGGGTATTGATTAATGAGGTTTTCCCTGCGCCACTTTGCCCGACTAACGCGGTATGACTTTTAGCCGGCAGATGAAAATTAAGAGCTTGGGTGAGCGGTTTGCCTTGTGGCGAGAGCACCACCAGATCTTGCGCGTGGATTTCAACCGTTTCATTTAACGTGAAATCTTGGCTTGCTTTCGCTTCATTCAAAATAGGCTGTTCTAAAAATTCAACAATAGCATCAGCCGCACCAATGGCCGCCGCGCGGTCGTGATAATAAGTGCCAAGATCACGCAAAGGCTGATAAAACTCTGGGGCTAGAATTAAGCAGAAAAAGCCGATAAATAAGGTGATTGGCGTGCCATAAGTGCCGAAATCAAGCTCGCCCAAATAACTAAAACCAAAATAGACGGCCATTAGCGCAATGGAAATCGAGGTAAAAAACTCCAACACAGCAGAAGACAAAAACGCCATTTTCAGCACGTCCATTGTGGTTTCGCGGAAATCTTCCGTGGCTTGTTCAATATGCGCGGTTTGTTCTTCCGTTTTATTGAATAAGCGTAAGGTTTCCAGTCCGCGTAGGCGATCTAAAAATTGACCACTTAATTTTGCTAAGGTTTGCATATTTTTCTGACTGCTGTCTGCGGCGGCGATCCCAACTAAGATCATAAAAATTGGCACAAGGGGAGCGGTAACGAGCAAAATGAGCCCCGCCGCCCAATTTAGCGGAAAGACGGCAATTAAAATAATAAACGGAACGATCACCGAAAGGGCTTGTTGAGGTAAATAGCGTGCGTAGAAATTATGTAGATTTTCCACTTGTTCTAACATTATGCTTGCCCAACTGCCAGCGGGTTTTTGGTTAATCATTGCTGGGCCAACTTGATGTAATTTGGTGAAAATTTGTTGGCGAATAAAATGTCGTAATTTTTGACCGCACTTGAAACCAAGGCGTTCGCGCCAATACAAAATGATCGCACGCAAGCCAAAGCCGATTACTAAGGCGATAAAATAACCGATTAAATTTTCCCTTGCGGTTTGCACCATAATGAGCTGATGTAATAGGGTGGCGAGCAAGTAGGTTTGTGCAACTAAGATCAGAGATGAAAGGCTAGCCAATAAAATATTAAGGCTAAGTAACTTTTTTATGGGTTTTTGTTGGGCGCGTAGCCATTTTTGTAAGTGTCGTTGGCGAGCTTTATCCATAATTCTGCGTAAAAGGGTTAAGTTAGATAATAAGGAAAAAAGAAAAGCGGTGCATTACGGCAATAATGCACCGCTTAGGCTTATTCTTGGCTATCTAAGAAGCGTTCTGCATCTAAGGCTGCCATACAACCTGTGCCAGCAGAGGTAATGGCTTGGCGGTAATTGTGATCCATTACGTCACCTGCGGCAAAGACGCCCTCTACTGATGTGGCGGTGGCGTTGCCCTCTAAACCTGATTTCACCACGATGTAGCCATTATTGAGTTCAAGCTGATCGGCGAAAATCTCTGTATTTGGCGCGTGGCCAATTGCCACGAACATTCCGTCTAATTTGAGTTCTTCCGTTTCGCCTGTTTGGGTATCTTTTAAACGAATTCCGGTTACGCCCATATTGTCGCCTAGCACTTCATCTAAAGTACGGTGGGTATGTAGGATAATTTTTCCTTCTTCCACTTTTTTGTATAGGCGATCCACTAAGATTTTTTCTGCGCGGAAGCTATCACGGCGATGCACTAAATGCACTTCAGAAGCAATATTGGCTAAATAAAGAGCTTCTTCCACCGCGGTGTTTCCACCGCCAATCACCGCAACAGGTTTATTGCGATAGAAAAAACCATCACAAGTAGCGCAAGCAGAAACGCCACGGCCTTTGAAAGCTTCTTCAGACGGCAAGCCGATGTAGCGTGCAGAGGCCCCTGTGGCAATAATTAATGCATCACAGCTAAAACTTTGAACATCGCCATAAAGTTTGAATGGACGAGAAGAAAGATCCACGCGATTAATGTGATCGAAAATAATCTCTGTATCGAATTTCTCCGCGTGTTGCAACATTCTTTGCATTAACTCAGGGCCGGTGGTATCACCAAAATCCCCCGGCCAGTTTTCGATTTCTGTGGTGGTAGTGAGCTGTCCGCCTTGTTGTAAACCTGTAACTAATACTGGGCTTAAATTAGCACGCGCCGCATAAATAGCCGCGGTGTAGCCCGCAGGGCCTGAACCTAAAATTAACAGTTTGCAATGTTTCATTTCTGACATAAAAATTCCTAGTTTATAAATCGTAAAAAATCTTCGCTATTATAGAGGCTTACGCCGTTAAATTCATTAATAGAGTAGTGAATAGAGCAATCGGCGGTATTTATTGGTAACCGGATCGTTATTGCCAATAGCAGCCAGAATAGATAAAAACTCTTGTTTCACTTCACCATTCAGCACGCCTAAATCTTGTTTTAATAAGCTGAATAATAATTCCAAGGCATCTTCATTGCGGTGTGCTTGGTGTAACTGTAATGCCAGTTTTAAGGCCACTTCAGGGCTTGGATTATTGGTGTATTCGGCTTGTAATTGCTGAATTTCTGGCGTGTCTGCCGCTTTAATTAATAATTCGATTTGCGCTTGCAATCCTTGCCAACGGCTATCGCGATCTTGCAATGGAATGCGGTTTAAAATTTCCTGCGCTGGTTCAACGCGTTTCATTGCAATATAGGTTTCTGCATAAAGCAGGGCAATATCGCTGTTTTTGTGATCGGAAAGCTCCCACGCGTCTTTTAGCAGTGGCAAGGCTTGCTCATAGTTTTCATTCGCTAGAAAATCTAATGCTTGGGTAAATTTAATCTCTTCTTCTTTTGGCAAGATCAGGCTTAAATGTTGTTCAAGGGTGGCGTCATCTAATGCCCCTTGGAATGCATCAAGGGCTTGCCCATCTTTAAATAAATAGGTGGTTGGCAAGGCTTGAATACGAAACTGCGCCGCGACCATTTGTTCGGCTTCACAGTTAATTTTGCCTAATAAAAATTGCCCTTGGTATTTTTCTGCATAGCGTTCTAGCACGCTTACAAACGTATTAGATTCCTCGTGGCTTGGCGCATAAAACACTAAAGCAACAGGTTTTTGTTGGGTTTGTTGTAAGATCTCGGTGAGATTTTGTTCGGTAACATCAATAATATAAGCTGACATTTTCACTCCACGTTTCACGCTAATTTGAGTTACAAAAATTGCCATCGATTGTAACAAAAGTGCGGTGGTTTTTGGAAAAAAACTTCCCAAAAAACCACCGCACTTAATGATTTAATAAAAATCTTGCTTAGAACAAAATACTTCCCACTAAGGCAAAAGCAAATCCGGTAAAGCCGATGAGGGTTTCTAGCACTGTCCAAGTTTTTAATGTGGTTTTGGTGTCCATTTCTAGGAAACGGCTGACTAACCAGAAACCGCTGTCATTAACGTGAGAGAATACCGTTGCACCTGAGGCGATAGCGATCACGATAAAGCAAAGATCGAATTGGCTTAATCCAACCGTTGCCGCCACCGTTGGCGCAATTAAGGCTGATGTGGTGGTGAGTGCCACGGTGGCAGAACCTTGTGCTACACGCAATGCCATTGAAATAATGAAGGCGGCCACAATCACAGGCATTCCTGTATCAGCAAACATTGCGGAGAGTTCGTTGCCAATGCCACTTGCGCGCAATACGCCACCGAACATACCACCAGCTCCCGTTACTAGAACGATAGAACAGATTGGACCGAGTGCGTTATCACAGATTTTTTCGATTTGTTCATTACTGCGCTGATCTTTTAGCAATAAAATGGTTACGATTAAGGTAATCAATAATGCCACAGGGGTTTTGCCGAGTAAGCGTAAGCCTTGCACCCAAGCCTGTGAGCCATCAACCACGCCTGCGACAGAAAGGGTATTCAAGCCGGTATCACATAAAATCAGCACTAATGGTAATAATAGAATGGTTAACACTTTACCAAAACTTGGTGGATTTAGCACCGCAGTTTCATTGATGGCGTTTACGTTTAAGAACGCTTTTGGTAAATCTACCATCACTTTTTTACCTAAGTATTGGCTAAATAAGTAGCTTGCGATGTACCAAGTTGGAATACCGCAGACTAAACCAACGATGACTAATAAGCCAATGTTTGCTCCTAATAAATCGCCTGAAGCAACAGGGCCAGGGTGCGGAGGCACAAAGGCGTGCATTACAGCAAATGCTCCTGCTGCTGGGAAGGCATAGCGCAATACTGAACCGCCAAAGCGTTTTGCGACACTAAAGATAATTGGCAGCATCACGACTAATCCTGCATCAAAGAAAATTGGGAAGCCGAACAATAAAGAGGCGACCCCTAAAGCGAAAGGTGCTTTTTTTTCACCAAATTTATTGATGAGTGTATCAGCAAGCACTTTTGCGCCGCTAGTGATTTCAAGCAAGCGACCGATCATCGCGCCCAAACCAACTAATAACGCCACAGACGCTAATGTGCCGCCGAAGCCTTTAGTTAAAGTTGGCAGAATTTCATTGAATGGCACGCCGGTGGCTAGTGCCGTGAGCAAGCTCACGATAATTAATGCGACAAAGGCGTGAACTCTGAATTTCATAATTAATAAAAGCAACATCAAGACTGAAGCTATCAAAGTGAAAATCAACATATAAGATCCTTAGTATTTGATGATTAATTTTTTAGCCAACGACCAAGAACGGATTGCTAATTTACCCGTAACATTAAAATTAACTAGCAAGGTAAAATAGATAGGCATATTATTAGGGAAATTCTAACCAAAGTTCAAATGATTAGGACGAAAATGGCGATTTTTGTTAAAAATTTGTGAGAATGATCACAAAATGAAATGTTACCAGTAACTAAAATCAGCAATTTTTTGTTATGGTTAGTGCAGTAGAAATAAAATTTAGCGGTAAGGAAAAGAAAATGGAAAAAACAAAAGGCAAAAGTTTTATCTTAATGGGCGTTTCTAGCACAGGAAAAACTTCGGTAGGTACGGAGGTTTGTCGCCGTTTAGGGTTAAAATTAATTGATGGGGACGATCTCCACCCGAGAGCTAATATCATTAAAATGGGCAATGGGCAGCCACTTAATGATGAAGATCGCGCCCCTTGGCTTGAGCGTATCCGTGATGCGGCATTCAGTCTAGAACAAAAAAGCGAACAAGGGATTATTGTTTGTTCTGCATTGAAGAAAAAATACCGCGATCAAATTCGCGATGGCAACGAAAGCGTGAAATTTCTGTTTTTAGAAGGCAGCTTTGATTTGGTATTAGAGCGAATGAAAAATCGCAAAGGGCATTATATGAAAACAGAAATGCTCAAAAGCCAATTCGATACCTTAGAAACCCCACAAGCTGATGAGCCAGATGTCATTCATATTGATATTGAAGGAACATTTGACGAGGTGGTAGAACGTTGTGTGGTGGCGTTAAAACCGTTTTTGGAATAAATATGGATATTTTAGGAAAACTTTACTTCCTATACGCTTCTCGCGTATAATTTTCTGAGTTTTATTGGAGAAACTATGAAAGCGGTTTTTATTGAATTGCCTCCTTTTGAACGCTATCGAAAAGCGTTAATGACTGATGATGAATATTTTGTTTTGCAAAATGAATTATTGGCAAATCCAGAAAAGGGGGATTTGATTCAAGGTTCGGGCGGTGTAAGAAAAATCCGTATTTCGGATGAAAAGCGTAACAAAGGAAAAAGAGGCGGTGCAAGAGTGATTTATTACTGGCTTAGTCGCCAATGTCATTTTTTGATGATTACTGCTTATAGTAAGAAACAGAAAGATGATTTAGCTCCGGAAGAAATAAAAGCGATTTCGCAACTTATTAAGCATATTAAGGAGGAATAATGGAACGGAACATTGCAAATGAAATTATTGAGGGATTGAATGCTTACCTTGATTATCAACAAGGTAAAACCACCCTCAAAACCATTGAGCGTGACTTTCCAGCGGAAATGGGCGAAATAAGCGCGAATGAAGTGAAGTCTATCCGTGAAAAACTTAATCTATCACAATCGGTTTTTGCTAAGAAATTGAGAATGAGCGTACGCACTTATCAAGGTTGGGAACAAGGCAAAACCACGCCAAATAAACAAGCCGCATTACTCTTGAAGATGATTGAGCGCTCGCCACAAACCTTTGAAGAAATTGTCTCTCTCTAATTTGATCCCCTAATTAATAGGGGATTTCTCTTTTTTACCCCTCTATAAACCCTTTCATAAACCTGTTAAAATCCACAAAATTTTTTTGAGATAAGGACAAAGTGTGGCGTTAATTAGTTTAACTAACGGTTATCTTTCTTTTAGTGATCACCCCTTGTTAGATCACACGGATTTATACATTGAAGCTGGCGAGCGCGTTTGCTTGGTGGGGCGTAATGGGGTAGGCAAATCTACCTTAATGAAAATTTTAGCAGGTGAAATGGTGATGGACGATGGTCGCCTGCAATTTGAGCGTGATCTGGTGATCTCGCGCCTCGAACAAGATCCTCCACGCAATGCACAAGGCAATGTATTTGATTATGTGGCGGAAGGCATTGCCCATTTGGCCGATTTATTAAAAGAATATCACCGCACTTCGGATTTGCTCGAACAAGAATATAGCGAAAGCATGCTAAATCGTTTGGCGGAAATTCAAGCCCAACTTGAACACGCTGATGGTTGGCGGTTTGAAAATAAAATCCGTGAAACCCTAATGAAATTAGGGCTTGAGCCAAATATGCAATTGGCGGATTTATCAGGCGGCTGGCTGCGTAAGGCAGCATTGGCACGCGCTTTGGTATGCGATCCAGACGTATTGTTGCTTGATGAACCCACTAACCACCTTGATGTTGATGCAATTGAATGGCTAGAAAATTTCCTGCTGAGTTTTGCTGGTTCGATCATCTTTATTTCTCACGATCGTGCTTTTATCAGCAAAATGGCCACCCGTATCGTTGATCTCGATCGGGGCAAATTGGTGTCGTACCCCGGTGATTATGCGAAATATCTCATTGAAAAAGAAGAAAATCTGCGTGTAGAAGCCCTACAAAACGAGCTGTTCGATAAAAAATTAGCGCAAGAAGAAGTGTGGATTCGCCAAGGGATTAAAGCGCGGAGAACCCGTAATGAAGGGCGAGTGCGAGCCTTGAAAGCTTTGCGTGAAGAACGCCGTCAGCGTAGAGATGTGCAGGGTAGCGCCAAGTTGCAAGTGGATAATTCCACCCGTTCAGGCAAAATCGTCTTTGAAGTGGAAGATGTAAGCTATGAAATTGTTGGGAAAAAACTGATTTCGCATTTTTCAACCACCATTTTGCGTGGCGATAAAATTGCCTTAGTCGGGGCAAATGGGATCGGTAAAACCACCTTGATAAAATTGCTGTTAGGCGAAATTCAGCCTACATCAGGACGCATTAAATGCGGTACAAAATTAGAAATTGCTTATTTCGATCAATATCGTGCTGATCTCGATCCTGAAAAAACTGTGATGGATAACGTGGCGGACGGTAAGCAGGATATTGAAGTCAATGGCGTAAAACGCCACGTTTTAGGCTATTTGCAAGATTTCTTATTTCCACCTAAGCGCGCAATGGTACCAGTCAAAGCCCTTTCTGGCGGTGAGCGCAATCGCTTATTATTGGCAAAATTATTGCTCAAACCCAATAATTTGCTGATTTTGGACGAACCGACCAATGATCTTGATGTGGAAACCCTAGAATTATTGGAAGAATTGCTGGCAGATTATCAAGGCACGTTGCTGATTGTGAGCCACGATCGTCAATTTATTGATAACACGGCGACTGAATGCTACATCTTTGAAGGCAATGGCGTGATCAATAAATATGTGGGCGGTTTCCACGATGCGAAACAGCAACAAGCCAATGTGTTTGCTTTGAAAGAAGCGGAGCAAGCCAAAGAGAAAAAAGCGAAAGAAAAACAAGCGGAAAGTGCGGTGGAAATGAGCAAAGTTTCTCACAAACCCGTGAAAAATCGCCCTGTGAAACTTTCTTATAATGAGCAACGAGAGCTAGAGCAATTGCCACAAAAATTGGAAGATTTGGAAGAAAAAATCACCGCACTTCAAGCGGAGGTGTCCGATCCGAATTTCTTTCAGCAAGATCATCAATATACAGCGGACAAACTGCAACAGCTTGCCGATGCGGAACAAGCGTTAGAACAAGCTTTTGCCCGTTGGGAAGAATTGGAAGAAAAGAAAAATATGGCAAGTTGATAACTTGCTATAAAGATAAGTGCGGTGGTTTTTTTAGCAAATTTTATCCATAAAAAAACCGCCACATTAAAAACAAGTGGCGGAGAGGTCTTAAATAAGAAATTAGTTTGAAAAAGACAACTGCAATTTGCAGTGCACTAGCATTTACTAAGACTAGCGAGGCAGGAAATAGTTCACAAAAATTTTAAATTTTTTTACTTTTTTGCAAAAAAGTAGTGATTTGCTCTTCAATACCTTGTGCGTCTAGTTTTAAATCTGCCAAAATTTCTTGTTGTGTGCCTTGTGGAATGAAGAAATCTGGCAGACCTAATTGTAAAAGTGCGGTGGTTTTTGGCTGAGAATTTAGCACTTCTGCCACGGCACTGCCTGCACCGCCTTGAATAGCGTTTTCTTCGAGTGTAACTAATAATGAATGGTTTTCAGCCAGTTGCAAAATTAACGCTTCATCAATCGGTTTAACAAATCGCATATCCACAAGGGTGGCGTTTAATTTTTCGGCTACGGCTTTGGCGTTTGGTAATAGTGTGCCGAAATTTAAAATGGCGATCTTTTCCCCTTCGCGCAGTACTTTCCCCTTGCCGAGAGGTAGCATTGCTAATGGTTCAAGCTCTACACCAATGGCATTGCCACGCGGATAGCGCACGGCGGCAGGTTTACCGCATTGATAGCCGGTATAAAGCATTTGGCGACATTCATTTTCATCGCTTGGGGTCATAATCACTAAATTTGGAATACAGCGCATAAAGCTAATGTCGAACGCACCTTGGTGGGTTTGTCCGTCTGTCCCCACCACGCCAGCACGGTCGATGGCAAATAGTACAGGCAGATTTTGAATGGCGACATCGTGAATCACTTGATCGTAGGCACGCTGTAAGAAGGTGGAATAAATGGCTACCACAGGTTTAAACTCGGCAATTGCTAAGCCTGCGGCAAAGGTAACAGCGTGCTGTTCGGCAATGGCAACATCAAAATATTGTTGTGGAAAGCGGTTGGAAAATTCAACCATTCCTGAACCTTCACGCATCGCAGGGGTGATGCCGATTAATTTCGGATCTTGCTCTGCCATTTCACATAGCCAGTTGCCAAAAATTTGCGAATAGGTTGGGGTGGTGGATTTTGGCAATTTTCCGCTTGTGGGATCGAATTTCGGCACACCGTGGAAGCCGATTGGATCTTGTTCCGCAGGGGCATAGCCTTTGCCTTTTTTGGTTTTAATATGCAAGAATTGTGGCCCTTTCAGACTGCTCATATTTTTTAACGTGCTAATTAATTCGTCCACGTTATGGCCATCAATAGGGCCGATATAGTTAAAGCCTAGTTCTTCAAACATTGTGCCAATTGGTGAAACGAAGCCTTTAACGTGTTCTTCAGTCTTTTTCACAAATTCTTTAATCGGTGGCACGCCGGAGAGAATTTTTTTGCCGCCCTCGCGCAAGGTGGAATAGAAAGAACCAGAAAACAAGCGGGCCAGATAGTTGTTCAGCGCGCCCACATTTTCTGAAATAGACATTTCGTTATCATTGAGAATCACCAGCATATCGGTGTGCAATGCGCCAGCGTGATTGAGCGCTTCAAAGGCCATTCCCGCGGTGATTGCGCCATCGCCAATCACACAAACCGTTTTGCGCCCTGCGTTCTCTTTTTCGGCTGCCACGGCAATGCCAAGCCCAGCACTAATAGAAGTGGAAGAATGTCCCACACTTAATACATCAAATTCGCTTTCATCACGCCACGGGAAAGGGTGAAGCCCGTTTTTTTGGCGAATGGTAGACATTTTATCACGGCGTCCAGTGAGAATTTTATGCGGATAGGCTTGATGCCCCACGTCCCAAATGAGCTGATCGAATGGCGTGTTGAACACATAATGCAAGGCAACGGTGAGTTCTACCGTGCCTAAGCCAGAAGCCAAATGGCCGCTACTTTGACTAACACTCTCCAACAAATATCCGCGTAATTCATTACAAAGTTGGGGAAGTTGATCTTTATTTAAAAGACGCAAATCGTCCGGTGAATTAATCAGTGATAAAAGAGGATATTTTTCCATTGTTAATCAAATCCAAAAAAGGGTTAAATTTCGACCGCACTTTAATAATAAAAGGCTTAGGCGGTGTCCAATATATTAATTTTTTCTTGTTACAATAAACTCGCTCAATGCCTTTAATGGCGAGCTATCAAAAGGTAATTTGGCCAAAGCATCAAGGGCTTGTTGATGAAGTTCTTGCGCTTTTTCTTTCGCCCCTTGCAAGCCGAGCAATTTTGGGTAAGTGCTTTTATCTGCGGCTAAATCCGCACCCACGGTTTTACCGATCACAGCACTTTCGCCTTCAATATCTAAAATATCATCTTGCACTTGGAACGCCAGCCCAATGGCATCGGCATAGCGTTCAAGCTGTTGGCAAAGTTGTTTGTCGGCAAAATGCGGTGAACAAAGAAAGCCCATTTTTAATGCACAGCGTAGCAACGCGCCTGTTTTGTTGCGATGAATTCTTTCCAATTCCGCAAGGCTGACTTGTTGATGCTCAGCTTGCAAATCAAGGCTTTGCCCCAAACACATTCCTTGCACGCCAGAGGCTTTTGCCAATTCCGCTACCAAAGCAAGGCGTTGTTCGGCAGATAAATTTGGCGTTTGGCTCAGTAATTCAAAAGCAAAGGCTTGCAGCGCATCACCAGCCAAAATGGCGGTGGCTTCATCAAAGGCAATATGGCAAGTGGGGTGTCCACGGCGTAGAGCATCGTTATCCATTGCAGGCAAATCATCGTGAACTAAAGAATAAGCGTGAATCGCTTCAATGCCTGCGGCGGCATAATCCAAATGCACGAGTTCTGCCCCTAACATTCTGCCTGTGGCATAAACCAAAAACGGACGAACACGCTTTCCACCCAATAAAAGCGCATATTTCATCGCTTCCGCTAGGGAAGAGGGTTGCGTGTCAATTTGCTCAAATTGGTGTTCGAGAAATTGATTAATCCGCTGTTGAAATTGTTGTAAATCCTGTGCAAATTGGTACATAGCAGTGGCTTAGTTATTGGGTTGCTTATTCGTTGTTTTGATAGTCGCTTAATTCTGCTTTATCGCTTTTAGAAAGCAAAATTTGAATGCGCTGTTCCGCTTGTTGTAAACGCGCTTGACCTAATTGCGCCAGCTTAATTCCGCTTTCAAAATCCTTTAACGCCTGTTCTAAAGGCAATTCGCCACTTTCTAAACGAGCAACAATGCTTTCTAATTGGGTTAAGGTGGTTTCAAAATCTAAGCTGTTTTCGTCTGTGGTAGGTTTGCGTGCCATTGTTTTTCCTAAGTTCAAGCTAAATAAATGCCACATTGTACTGTATTTTTATGGACTTGTTAAAGCCTATAGCAAGATTGTTACGCAAAAAATCTCAGAAAAAAGCACCGCACTTTTGTTTCCCTTATTTAGCCCCAAAACAGGCGAGAGCAGTGGACGAGAAAAATTGGGGATTTGCAAAAGATGTTGTACAATACCGCCCAATTTTTTTGCTTAAAACAGAAGTATTCCAATGAAATTTATTATTAAACTTTTCCCTGAAATTATGATTAAAAGCGAAAGCGTGCGTACGCGCTTTATTAAAATTTTGACAGGGAATATTCGCAATATTTTGAATAAATATGACGACACAGTGGCCGTGGTGAAGCACTGGGATTATATCGAAGTGCGGTCAAAAAATGCGGAAAATCGTGCCTTATTAATTGAATTATTAGGACGAATCCCTGGTATTCATCATTTTCTTGAAGTGGAAGAAAAACCGTTCAACAGCGTGCAAGATATTTTCCAACAAACCTTGCAAGATGTGGCACATCTCCTTGAAAACAAAACCTTTTGTGTGCGTGTAAAACGTAAAGGCAAGCACGATTTCTCTTCTCTTGATGTGGAACGCTATGTCGGCGGTGGCTTAAATCAACATATCGCCAGCGCGAAAGTGAAGCTCAGCAAACCTGATGTTACTGTTCGCATTGATATTGAAGACGACAAAATGATGTTGGTGAAAGCACGTCATACAGGGCTGGGTGGTTATCCTATTGGCACGCAAGAAGATGTGCTTTCGCTTATCTCGGGTGGCTTTGATTCGGGCGTATCCAGTTATATGCTGATTCGCCGCGGCTCGCGCGTGCATTATTGCTTCTTTAATCTAGGTGGTGCGGCACACGAAATCGGCGTAAAACAAATGGCGTATCACATTTGGAATCGCTTTAGTGGCTCGCACAAAGTACGTTTTGTGGCGATTAATTTTGAGCCTGTGGTGGCAGAGATTTTAGAAAAAATTGACAATGGCCAAATGGGCGTAGTGTTAAAACGAATGATGGTGCGCGCTGCAAGCAAAGTGGCAGAACGTTTTGGCATTCAAGCCATTGTTACGGGCGAAGCACTCGGTCAAGTTTCCAGCCAAACCCTCACCAATTTACGCCTGATTGATGAAGCTGCCAATGCCCTTGTGTTGCGTCCACTTATCACCCACGATAAAGAACAAATTATTGCAATGGCAAAAGAAATTGGCACAGACGATATTGCGAAATCAATGCCAGAATTTTGTGGCGTGATTTCAAAAAATCCAACGGTTAAAGCAGTGCGAGAAAAAATTCTTAGCGAAGAAAATCATTTTGATTTCAGCGTATTAGAAAGTGCGGTGCAAAATGCGCAATATTTAGACATTCGCCAAATTGCAGAACAAACGGAAAAAGACGTGGTGGAAGTGGACACCATTTCCGTATTAGGCGAAAATGACATCGTCATCGACATCCGTAGCCCCGAAGAAACAGACGAAAATCCGTTAGAACTGGCAGGGCAGGAAGTGCGTTTAATCCCATTCTATAAACTTTCTACTGTATTCCCAGACTTAGACCAAAGCAAAAATTACGTCCTTTACTGCGAACGCGGCGTAATGAGCAAACTCCAAGCCCTTTATTTAAAAGAAAATGGGTTTGGGAATGTGAGAGTGTTTAGGAAGTAAATGGAATCACCGCATTTTATCAATTTATAAGTGCGGTGATTTTTTTGTCATTTTTTCTAATACATTATAAATAACTCACAAAATTTGCTAGATCGATTTGCTTAGGCTCACGGCTGGCTTTTTCTTTCCCTGTGCCTAGCATAATAAAAGCGACCACTTTATCGTTTTGATCACATTGTAGCGCTTGGCGTAACTCAGAGCCATCAACCCAAGGGCCAGTTACCCATACATTGTCAAAGCCTTGTGCATTGGCGGCAAGTTGCATTGCGTAAGTGGCGCAACCTGCGGTAAGCATTTGTTCCCAAGCAGGGACTTTAGCAATATCTTTTTGGATTTTTGCAATCACGGCAATGATCATTGGCGCGCGATTCGGTAAATTTTCCGCTTTTTTCAACCGCTCTTCACCAAGGTTAAGTTCTTGTACGGCACTTTTTAATAAGCCGCCAAGTTTGTTTAAACCGTCTTTTTCAATCACTACAAAGCGATAAGGTTGCAATCTACCGTGATCAGGGACGTGCAATGCGGCTTGGAAAATCTGTTCAAGTTGTGCTTGGTTTGGCGCAGGCGCAAAGAGTTTCTTGTTAGAACGGCGTGAAGTGAGTAGGGTTAAAGCGTCCATAATCAGTCCTTTTGTGATCATTTTTGTTATGAAAAGTGCGGTGGATTATAGCATAGTTTTTGGTCTTATAGATGATATAGAAAAGCCCCTTATATCGGGGGCTTATGTAATTAGTTCTTTTTACTCTCTTTATCGGCTTCTTTTGCTGCGTGATTAATGCCAGCACCAAAAGCTAAAACTACAGCCAATAAAACTAATAATCCAATAGTAAGCTCCATTTAGCCCTCCTTCGTATCTGGAATTAGTTTTTTTTTATCTTCTTTTTCAGCTTGTTTTATGGTGTGGTTAATGGCAGCTAAAAAAGCCAGAACAATCCCTAAAAGAACAAGTAATCCAATGGTGAGTTCCATTTAATCCTCCTTTGATAGCTGGGATTTGTGTTTTCTAAGCAACTTTCCAGCAACGAGAGTGGCATAAATAACAAACATTAATGTAAGACTACTCATAATTTTAAATAGTATTCCATTCTGACCAAATATTATCACGGGGACTGCAAGTATCGCAACTTTGGCAATATCTTCTACCATTTTGCCCAAGCTTCTAAGGTTTCGACTTCGATCGGGCGTTTGAATAAATTTAACATTGGATTCTCCTTGTGGTGAGAGAAACCATAGCAAAACCTTTTGAAGTGCGGTGATTTTTTGGTGAGTTTTGCGATCCAGATCGAGAAAACAGCTCAAAGCGGATAAAAACAGTCATTCTGGAAAGAATTATTCGCATTTGGGTATTAATCTGTTTATGATACGCCTCTCAAATAAAATCAAAAAATAAGGAAATCTATGAAATCGCTGATGAAACTAGGCTCTATGCTGTGGCGAGGATTAAATTTTGTGCGCAATGTTGTGATGAATTTAGTCTTTCTTGTTTTTGTGTTGTTTCTTTTTACGGTGGTGAGTTTGTTCACAAATGCAAATAAAGAAACCCAAGCGCCACTGGGCGCAGATGAAGGCGCGTTATTGCTCAATTTAGATGGATATTTAGCGGATAATCGTGAAGAAATTCACTCTTTGCAAGATTTGTTGAAAGAAGTGGATTCTCAGTATGTGCCGCGTCAAATTTCTACCTTTGATTTGGTGTATAGCATTCGATCTGCGGTGAATGACCCACGCATAAAAGGCTTGGTGTTAGATCTGAATCGTTTTGAAGGCGCTGATTTGCCTGCGATTAAATATGTGGGCAAGGCGATTAATCAGTTTAAGCAAAGTGGTAAGCCGGTGATTGCTTATGCGGATAGCTATACGCAAAAACAATATGTACTCGCGAGCTATGCCGATGAAATTTATCTCAACCCGATTGGTGCGGTGGAAATTCAAGGCTTGGCATTGGAAAACCTGTATTACAAAGATTTGCTCGACAAGCTAAAAATCACGCCACATATTTTCCGTGTAGGCACGTATAAATCTGCCGTTGAGCCGTTTTTGCGTAATGATATGTCGGCAGAAGCCAGAGCCAATATGCAACGTTGGTTAAGCACAATGTGGACGGATTATAAAACGCTGATCGCAAACAATCGCCAAATCCCTGTTGATAATGTATTGCCTGAAGCGGAGCAATATTTTGCGAATTTGAAAGCATTAAATGGCGATTTGACGGCTTATGCCCAACAGCAAAAATTTGTGACGCAACTTGCCGATCGTTTTACTTTAGAACAAAAACTCACCGCACTTTTTGGCAAAAATGCAGAGGGAAAAGCAAAATTGTTGCCATTTGATCGCTATTTGGCAGATTTACCTGATCGCATTGAAGGGGAAGGTAAAACACGCATTGCGGTGGTCAATGTCGAGGGTGCAATTATTGACGGTGAAACCGATGACAATGGTGTTGGCGGTGATACGATTGCTACATTGCTGCGTCAGGCTTATGAAGATGAAAAAATCAAAGCCGTGATTTTGCGTGTAAATAGCCCCGGTGGCAGTGCCTTTGCGTCAGAAATTATCCGTCAGGAAATTGTGCATTTACAGCAAGCAGGCAAGCCAGTGGTGGTGTCAATGGGGGCAATGGCCGCTTCAGGTGGTTATTGGATTTCTAGCACGGCAGATTATATTTTAGCTGATGCGGATACCATTACGGGATCTATCGGTATTTTTGCAATGTTCCCAACCTTTGAGAAAGCCGTAGCAGAAATTGGCGTGAATGCTGATGGCGTGGCTACTTCACCATTAAGTCAGCAGTCTTCTTTTGGTGGCATCTCAAAAGTAAAAAGTGATCTTTATCAACTGGAAATTGAACATGGTTACGATAAATTCCTTTCGCTTGTCAGCAAAGGCCGTCAGCTAGCTAAAACAGACGTGGATAAAATCGCACAAGGTCAAGTATGGTTGGGATCGGAAGCCTTGCAAAATAAATTGGTGGACGAGCTAGGCGATTTTGATCGTGCGGTGGAAAAAGCAAAGGAATTAGCTAAAGCAAAACAAAACGAGCAAAGTGCGGAAGAATTTAGTGTGGAATGGTTAATTGAACGCAATGATTCTATGCTTGATGCCTTAGTGAAAAGCTTTGGCAAAGGCGCGCAACAGCAATTATTCAGTGCGCTTGGCTTGGCAAAACCATTTAATGAAGTAAAACAACAGCTCAACCAACTGAGCCAATTTAACGATCCAAAAGGGCAGTATTTATACTGTATTAACTGCGGAACGTTACGCTAAAAATTATTTTCCCCTTTTATGTAAATAGAAGGGGAAAATTTTTAAAAATTGCACCGCACTTTTTGTTTCTTTTTATTTCTATTATTTTTTCTATTTATTGCTAGCGGTTTCTTGGCATAACCCAAGCTGGCTTAAAAAGTCCACAAAGGCTTTCACTTTCGCCGCCAAATGACGGCGGTGGGGATAGACAATATTCATATCAATTTGATGTTGCGGATAGTCAGCCAGCACTTCCACTAATTCCCCTGAAGCTAATTCATTTTCGATCAGAAAACGTGGTAAATTCACAATGCCAAGCCCTGATTTTGCCAGTTCTGCCAAAGCCAAGCCACTGTTGCACATAACATCAGCCTGTACACGCAAGCGCTCAATTCTTGTACCGTTGATAAATTCCCAAAATACTTGATTATTATTGGATTTATACAGCATTATTTTGTGTTGATAGAGTTCTTCTGGCGTTTGTGGAATACCCTTTTTAGCGAAATAATCGGGCGATCCCACAATGTGCATTGTTGAACTTGCAATTTTTTTCGCCACCAGCGAACTGTCCTGCAAATTGCCAATGCGTAAAGCGAGATCAAAGCCTTCGGTGATTAAATCCACTAAACGATCGTTAAATTCAATGTCCACTTCAAGATCAGGATTGGCGTGTAAGAATAAGCCCAAATTAGGCGCAATAAAACGCAAGCCAAAATCACGCGGCACGGAAATATGTAGCTTGCCTTGTAATGCACTAGCAAGATTGCTGATACTGGCTTCGGCATCTTGTAATTCTGCCAGAATAGGCTGGCAACGTTGGTAATAAAGCAGCCCCGCTTCAGTTGGCACAATCTTTCTAGTGGTGCGCTGCAACAAGCGGGTTTTCAGCTGTTCTTCCAGTTGTGAAACTAGCTTACTCGCCATTGCTACGGAGATATTTTGCTGTATAGCGGTTTGGGTAAAACTTTGCGTTTCCACCACTTTACAAAAGACAGAAATTGCATTGAGTTTATCCATTTATTCTTCCTTTTTTAAAAAAATGATTGACCAATCCACAGATAGTCCGCAATATATCGGGCAATTTTACACAAGTTAGCAGAAATTAGGTAAAGAAAAAGATGAGTAAATCTTTAGTGATTGTGGAGTCGCCAGCCAAGGCGAAAACCATTAATAAGTATTTAGGAAAGGATTATATAGTGAAATCCAGCGTAGGGCATATTTGCGATTTACCTACCGCTGGAATGAGTACTGGTGAAAAAGCCAAGGCAATTTCTACCAAAGGATTAAGCCCCGAAGAAAAGCAAGCCATTAAGCAAGAAAAAGAACGTAATGCCTTGGTGAAGCGTATGGGGATCGATCCTTATCACGATTGGAAAGCCAATTACCAAATTTTACCGGGTAAAGAAAAAGTGGTGGCGGAACTCAAATCGCTGGCGAAAAAAGCGGATCATATTTATCTCGCTACCGATTTGGATAGAGAAGGGGAAGCCATTGCTTGGCATTTGCGTGAAGTGATTGGTGGTGATGATGATCGCTTTAGCCGCGTGGTATTCAACGAGATCACCAAAAATGCCATCACTCAAGCCTTTGAACACCCAGAACATCTCAATATGGATCGTGTTAATGCCCAACAAACACGCCGTTTTCTTGATCGCGTGGTGGGCTTTATGGTATCGCCATTATTATGGAAGAAAGTGGCGCGCGGTCTATCAGCAGGGCGTGTGCAATCGGTTGCGGTGAAATTATTAGTAGAACGCGAGCGTGAGATCAAAGCTTTCCAACCTGAAGAATATTGGGAAGTGGCGGTGCAAACGGAAACCGCACAGAAAATCGGCTTGCGTCTTGATGTAACCAGTTTTAAAGGGAAAAAATTTGAGCCGAAGAATGCGCAACAAGCGCAAAGTGCGGTGGATTTTTTACAAAAATCCGATTATATCGTTTCTGATTTAGAAACCAAACCGACTAGCTCAAAACCGAAAGCGCCTTTTATCACCTCAACCTTGCAACAAACAGCAAGCACAAGGTTAAATTTTGGCGTGAAAAAAACAATGATGCTTGCTCAACGCCTCTACGAAGCGGGCTATATCACCTATATGCGTACTGATAGCACCAACTTAAGTCAAGATGCCTTAAATATGGTGCGTGATTATATCGGTTCACATTATGGCGACAGTTATTTACCGAGCAAACCGAATTTTTATTCCAGTAAAGAAAATGCGCAAGAGGCGCACGAAGCTATTCGTCCTTCTGATGTGCGTGTATTGGCTGCAGATCTACAAGGAATGGAAAAAGATGCGGTGCGTTTATATGATCTCATTTGGCGTCAATTTGTGGCTTGCCAAATGCCGGCAGCCCAATATGACAGCTCAACGCTCACGGTAACGGCAGGCGATTATAGTCTGAAAGCCAAAGGGCGTATTTTGCGTTTTGACGGTTGGACAAAAGTGTTACCGCCAATGAGTAAAAGTGCAGAAGATCAAGTGCTTCCAGCCGTTGTGGTGAACGATCAGCTAAATTTAAAAGAAGTAATCCCACAGCAACATTTCACTAAACCACCTGCGCGCTTTACTGAAGCGGCACTGGTAAAAGAGCTGGAAAAACGCGGAATTGGTCGCCCTTCTACTTATGCCGCGATCATTTCCACCATTCAAGATCGTGGTTATGTGCGGGTGGAAAATCGCCGTTTTTATGCGGAAAAAATGGGGGAGATTGTTACCGATCGCCTTAACCAATCTTTCACCGATTTAATGAATTATGATTTCACCGCCAATATGGAAGATGTGCTAGACCAAATTGCCAACGGTGAAAAAAATTGGAAAGCGGAATTAAATCAATTCTTTAAAGATTTTTCTGCACAGCTTAGCCAAGCCGAATTAGATGAGCTAGAGGGCGGAATGAAGCCAAATAGCCTTGTGCTAACCGATATTAAATGCCCAACTTGTGGCCGTCCAATGGCGATTCGTACTGCAAGTACAGGCGTATTCTTAGGCTGTTCAGGCTATGCCTTACCACCAAAAGAGCGGTGCAAAACGACAATAAATTTAATTCCAGAAGCGGAATTATTAAATGTGTTGGACGAAGCTTCTGAAACCAAAGCCCTAATGGATCGTAAGCGCTGCCCGAAATGTGGTACGGCAATGGATAGTTATATTATTGATCCACAAAGAAAACTTTATGTATGCGGAAATAATCCAAATTGTGATGGCTATGTGGTGGAGCAAGGCGAGTTTAAGATTAAAGGTTATGACGGCCCAGTGGTGGAATGTGATAAGTGCGGCGCAGATATGCACTTAAAATTGGGGCGTTTTGGCAAATATATGGCTTGTACCCAATGTGATAACACGCGCAAAATCTTAAAAAATGGCGAAGTTGCACCACCAAAAGAAGAGCCAGTACATTTCCCAGAGCTAAAATGTGAAAATTCTGATGCGTATTTTGTATTGCGTGATGGCGCAAGTGGCGTGTTTATGTCTGCGCATAATTTCCCGAAATCTCGTGAAACTCGCGCAGCTAAAGTAGCTGAATTGGCGCAATATCGTGATCGTCTGCCTGAAAAATTGCAATATTTAGCCGATGCACCACAGAAAGATCCTGAAGGTAATGAAGCCATTGTTCGCTTTAGCCGTAAGGAAAAACGTCAATATATTACTTCTGAAAAAAATGGTAAAGCCACCAAATGGCGTGCTGACTATATTGACGGAAAATGGGTTGAGAATGGTAAATAACCCTTTGATATAGAAGTTATTTTGTGAAAAGGCGATATTAATCAGCTAGAAAGTGCGGTGGAAAATTTGGCGTTTTTTCTACCGCACTTTTCTTTTTCTGCTTTTATTCTCTTTTTTGTTTGTTTCTCTAGAAAAATATTTTTCTATTTTAATTTGAAATGTTCAGTTTTGGCTATCGCTTTTTTTCATTAGGAAAAAGCAGATAATAGGAAAGAATAAAAAAGATAAACAGAAAACGTTTGTTAATAAAATATTAGAAAAAATTTGGAGCGGGAAACGAGACTCGAACTCGCGACCCCAACCTTGGCAAGGTTGTGCTCTACCAACTGAGCTATTCCCGCAAGAGATAAGGAGATTGGAGCGGGAAACGAGGCTCGAACTCGCGACCCCGACCTTGGCAAGGTCGTGCTCTACCAACTGAGCTATTCCCGCATATTCCGTAAGGAACGGGGCGTATTATACGAAAAATTTTTACGCCCGCAAGTAAAATTATAAAAAATTTGATTGCTTGTTTAGTTATTGATCAGAAAGCGAGGTTTTTCCTATTTCCTAGCAATAAATAAGCTAAGGCATTTTGATAAAATGCTCACGATAATAAGCCAGCTCAGCAATAGATTCACGAATATCATCTAAAGCAAGGTGGGTATTTTTCTTACTAAAGCCTTTTAACATTTCAGGATTCCAACGCGATCCAAGTTCTTTTAAGGTGCTGACATCAAGGTGGCGATAATGAAAATAGTCGGCGAGCTCAGGCATATATTTGAATA
This sequence comes from Avibacterium endocarditidis, assembly GCF_965138825.1. Taxonomy (NCBI): domain Bacteria; kingdom Pseudomonadati; phylum Pseudomonadota; class Gammaproteobacteria; order Pasteurellales; family Pasteurellaceae; genus Avibacterium; species Avibacterium endocarditidis. The sequence continues at coordinate 147,278 of NZ_CBCSDH010000003.1, read as the reverse complement.
AAAAGCGTTTATCTTGCGCAACGCTGTTGCCACAAATGGGTGATGCACCTTTAGGCACCCATTTTTTTAGGAAATCTAAAGTTTGTAATTCTGCGGCACGTTCGGTGAGTTTGCTTTGCTTTACGCGTTCAATTAAACCATTTTCGCTATGGGTTTTCTGACACCAAGCATTCATTTTGGCCAGTAAACTATCTGGTTGATGAATGGCAAGCACAGGGCCTTCTGCAAGAATATTGAGATCTTTATCGGTTACAATGGTAGCAATTTCAATGATGCGTTCTTTTTCGGGATCTAAGCCCGTCATTTCTAAGTCAATCCAAATAAGGTTTTGTTTATCTAATTGCATTAGGGTATCCTATGTCTGTTATTATTTTTAATAAATGGTAAATATTCTAACCGAAAACCAACCGCACTTTAAGGATTTATCTTTGAGCAAACAAAAATTAACTTACAATCAGCAACGCAGAATTCGCTCTAATAATGCGAAAACATTACAACGTCACAAATCAAGAAATGAGGATATTCAGTGGCAAGATGAAATGCTTGGCCCAACGCAAGAAGGCACAGTGGTAACTCGTTATTCTTTGCACGCCGATGTGGAAAATGCACAAGGTGAAATTTTTCGCTGTAATTTACGCCGCACCTTGGCTAATTTAGTGGTTGGCGACAAAGTGCTGTGGCGTCAAGGTAGTGAACAGTTGCAAGGCGTGAGCGGTGTGATTGAAGCCATTCATCCACGTAAAAATGAAATTACACGCCCTGATTATTATGATGGCTTGAAAGTCATTGCTGCCAATATCGATCGCATTATTATTGTATCGGCGGTTGTGCCTGAGTTGTCTTGGAATATTATCGATCGCTATTTGGTGGTATGTGAGAACGCTAAAATTCCTGCTGTGATTGTGATTAATAAAGCTGATTTATTATCGGAAAGTCAGCGTGAAGCAGTGGAAAAACAGCTTAAGGTTTATGAAAAAATTGGCTATCAGACGTTGATGATTTCTGCCAAAACAGGCGAAAATATGCAAAATCTTACCGCACTTTTATCGGAAGGTACGTCTATTTTTGTGGGGCAATCAGGGGTTGGCAAATCCAGTTTAATCAACAGCATTTTACCTGATGTGAATGCACAGGTTGGTGCGGTGAGTGAGGGAACAGGATTAGGTCGCCACACCACTACATCTTCTCGTCTTTATCATTTACCGCAAGGAGGCGATCTGATTGACTCACCAGGGATCCGTGAGTTCGGTTTATGGCATTTGGACGCCGATCAAATTACGAAAGGATACCGTGAATTTCAGTATGTGCTAGGCACTTGCAAATTTAGGGATTGCAAACATTTGAATGACCCTGGTTGTGCATTGCGTGAAGCCGTTGAGCGAGGAAAAATCGATCCCGTAAGATTTAAAAATTATCATAATTTAATTGAAAGTTTATCTGAAACAAAGGGGCATAGACATTTCTTCACTCAGGACAATGGTTAAATAAAGGTTAATAAACGCATAAAAAAACGCCGTTTCAAGCATTTTTTTGTGATGTACTTCAAATTTTGCGTTGATTAGGGTTGATTATTGTTGTGTTAAGTTGAATACTAGCTTCAGATTTATTTTTAAAGATGAAATAAATACAACGATTGAATGGTAAGCTTTATGGTTACTGTTTGATGTTAGGATAACATTTATACTTAAACAATTTACTAAGAGGATTTTACTATGTACTCAAAAGATGTTGAAATTATTGCTCCAAATGGTTTACATACTCGCCCTGCGGCTCAGTTTGTAAAAGAAGCGAAAGCCTTTGCTTCTGACATTACTGTAACTTCTGGTGGCAAAAGTGCAAGTGCAAAAAGCCTTTTTAAATTACAAACTTTAGGTTTAACACAAGGAACTGTGATCACCATTTCTGCTGAAGGCGAAGATGAGCAAAAAGCAGTAGATCATTTAGTCGCTTTAATTCCTACATTAGAGTAATCATACCATTAGCCACAAATTTCACTTTCAAGAGAAAGTCTGTTTGTGGCTATTGTTCTATTTATAGCCAGATTTAATTATTAGTTCGGAAGGTCACTATGATTTCAGGTATTCCAGCATCCCCCGGCATTGTTTTCGGTAAAGCACTTGTTTTAAAAGAAGAAAAAATCGTACTTGATACGCAAAAAATTCAAGACGATCAAGTTGAAGCTGAGGTTGCAAGTTTTTATGAAGGACGTAATGCAGCCGTTGAGCAATTAACTGCAATTAAAGATCGTGCTTATGCTTCATTAGGTGAAGAGAAAGCGGCAATCTTTGAAGGCCATTTAATGATTTTGGAAGATGAGGAATTAGAAGAAGAAATCATTGATTATTTACGTTCTAATAAAGTGAATGCAGGGGTTGCTGCAAGCACAATTATTGATCAGCAAGTGGCGATGTTGTCAGAAATTGATGACGAATATTTAAAAGAGCGTGCAGGGGATATTCGTGATATTGGTAATCGCTTAATTAAAAATATTTTAGGTATGCACATTGTTGATCTTGGTGAGATCAACGAAGAGGCTATTCTTGTTGCTTATGACTTAACGCCATCAGAAACCGCACAGCTTAACCTTGATAAAGTGCTTGGTTTTATTACTGATATTGGTGGCAGAACTTCTCATACTTCAATTATGGCACGTTCATTAGAATTGCCAGCGATTGTGGGGACAAACACGGTTACTCAACAAGTTAATACCGGTGATTTCTTAATTCTTGATGCGGTGAATAACTGTGTTTATGTAAACCCAAGTCAGGAAGAAATTGATCGCTTAAAAGCCTTAGAAGCACAATTAGCCGAAGAAAAAGCAGAATTAGCGAAATTGAAAGATTTACCAGCACTCACTTTAGACGGTCATCGCGTTGATGTGGTAGCAAACATTGGTACAATTCGCGATGTGGAAGGGGCAGATCGTAACGGTGCGGAAGGCGTAGGCCTATATCGTACAGAATTCTTATTTATGGATCGCGATCAGCTGCCAACGGAAGAAGAACAATTTATCGCTTATAAAGAAGTCGTTGAAGCGATGAATGGCCGTTTAGTGGTATTAAGAACAATGGATATTGGTGGTGATAAAGAGTTACCTTACTTAAATCTACCAAAAGAAATGAATCCATTCTTAGGCTGGCGTGCTATTCGTATTGCCCTAGATCGTAAAGAAATTTTACACGCGCAATTAAGAGCAGTATTAAGAGCATCAGCTTTCGGTAAATTGGCTGTTATGTTCCCAATGATTATTTCTGTGGAAGAAATTCGTACATTAAAAGCAGAAATTGACGTATTAAAAGCGCAGCTACGCAATGAAGGCAAGGCTTTTGATGAGAATATTCAAATTGGCGTGATGGTAGAAACTCCATCAGCAGCAGTGAATGCGAAATTTTTAGCGAAAGAAGTGGATTTCTTCAGTATTGGTACAAACGATTTAACTCAATATACCCTTGCGGTGGATCGTGGTAACGAATTAATTTCTCATTTATATAACCCAATGACCCCATCTGTATTGAGCTTAATTAAACAGGTGATTGATGCTTCCCACGCTGAAGGTAAATGGACAGGTATGTGTGGTGAGCTAGCGGGTGATGAAAGAGCAACGTTATTGCTACTTGGTATGGGCTTAGACGAGTTTAGTATGAGCGCAATTTCAGTGCCAAGAATTAAAAAATTAATCCGCAATGTAAACTATCAAGATGCAAAATTGCTCGCTAATAAAGCGCTTGAACAGCCAACAGCAGCAGATATTGAAAAATTGGTTGCAGACTTTTTAGCAGAAAATGCATTAAACTAGATACCAATTATTCAAATTTTGGGCTAGAATAGCCCAAACATTCACTTAGTAGGAGACTAAAAATGGGTTTTTTTGATAAGTTATTTGGTTCAAAAAGCAATAAAACCGTTGAAGTAGAGATTTATGCACCGCTTTCAGGTGATATTGTGAACATTGAAGATGTACCAGATGTTGTTTTCTCAGAAAAAATTGTTGGTGATGGTATTGCAATTCGCCCAACAGGTAACAAACTTGTAGCCCCTGTTGATGGTGTTGTAGGTAAAATTTTTGAAACCAACCACGCTTTCTCAATGGAATCTACCGATGGTGTGGAATTATTCGTTCACTTTGGTATTGATACCGTTGAATTAAAAGGTGAAGGTTTTAGACGTGTTGCTGAAGAAGGCCAAACCGTTAAACGTGGTGATACCATTATTGAATTAGATTTAGAATTACTTGAAGCTAAAGCAAAATCAGTGCTTACCCCTGTAGTGATTTCTAATATGGATGAAGTTAGCCATATTGAGAAAAAAACAGGCGAAGTTGTTGCTGGTGAGTCTGTGGTTCTTGTAGTGAAAAAATAAAAAATGCAATATAACAAAGCCCATTCCATTGAGAGAATGGGCTTTTTCTTATAAGGGAAATCTTCATCGCTGATAAGATTTATCCGTCAATCAGCTGAGGAGTAGGATTGATAAAGATTAAAGCGCTTTAAGTAAAAATTATCAGTCATCTGCTATTTTTACCGATTATTTAAAGTGCGGTGGAATTTTTTAATAAATTTTTTGCCTTTCCTAAGACTTATCAAAAAATTTTCTAATTTCAACAAATCTTATATTTTTTATAATCTTTGTTAAAGATTTGTAAACGGGTTTTAATAGTTGTAAAATAGCCTAGATATAGGTATTAGTTATCCATTCGTTGTTCAGTTTCGTCTAGAAATTGAACTTAACTTCAACTTAACAAATAAGGAAAAGACTATGTCAGAAATGTTAAGAAATGACGTAGATCCAGTCGAAACCAATGATTGGTTATTGGCGATCGATTCAGTAATTCGTGAAGAAGGTGTTGAAAGAGCACAGTTTATTATTGAGCAATTAATGCAGCACGCTCGTGCAAATTCAGTATCTTTACCAACAGGTGTTACCACAGACTATATTAATACTATCCCTGTTGAAGAAGAGCCGAACTATCCAGGTAATTTAGATCTTGAGCGCCGTATTCGTAGTGCGATTCGTTGGAATGCAATTATGATGGTATTAAGAGCGTCTAAAAAAGATTTAGAGCTTGGCGGCCATATGTCATCTTTCCAATCTTCTGCGACAATCTATGAAGTTTGTTTCAACCATTTCTTTAAAGCGCGTACCGAAAAAAATGGTGGCGACTTAGTTTTCTTCCAAGGTCATATTTCTCCAGGAATTTATGCGCGTGCTTTTGTTGAAGGCCGTTTAACTGAAGAGCAATTAGATAATTTCCGTCAAGAAGTTCACGGAAAAGGCCTTTCTTCTTACCCGCACCCTAAATTAATGCCTGAATTCTGGCAATTCCCTACAGTATCAATGGGTCTTGGGCCGTTGAATGCCATTTATCAAGCACGTTTCTTAAAATACTTACATAACCGTGGCTTGAAAGACACAGCAGATCAAACCGTTTACGCATTCTTAGGTGATGGCGAAATGGACGAAGTAGAATCTCGCGGTGGTCTTGCTTTCGCAGCACGTGAAAAATTAGATAACCTTGTTTTCGTGATCAACTGTAACTTACAACGTTTAGATGGCCCAGTAACAGGTAATGGTAAAATTATTCAAGAATTAGAAGCACAATTTAACGGTTGTGGCTGGGAAGTGATTAAAGTTGTTTGGGGGCGTCGTTGGGATCGTTTATTACAACGTGATACGTCAGGCAAATTATTACAATTAATGATGGAAGTGGTTGATGGCGACTATCAAACCTTCAAAGCAAAAGATGGTGCTTATGTACGCAAACACTTCTTTGGTCGTTACCCTGAAACTGAAGCCTTAGTGGCAGAAATGACAGATGATGAAATCTGGGCATTAAACCGTGGTGGTCACGATCCATTAAAAGTTTTCGCTGCATTCAATAAAGCAAAACAAGTTAAAGACAAACCAGTTGTATTGCTTGTGAAAACCATCAAAGGTTATGGTATGGGTGATGCCGCTGAAGGTAAAAATATCGCACACCAAGTTAAGAAAATGGATATGTCGGGCGTTAAACACGTTCGTGATCGTTTCAATATTGCAGTATCTGATGAAGATATTGAGAAATTACCATACATCAAGTTTGAAGAAGGTTCAGAAGAGTACAAATATCTTCACGAGCGCCGTCAAGCATTGAACGGTTATTTACCAACCCGTGCGCCACGCTTTACTCACGAACTTGAAGTGCCAGCGTTAGAAGAGTTTGCACAATTATTTGAAGCACAATCTCGTCCAATTTCAACCACAATGGCATTTGTTCGTTCATTAAACGTATTGTTGAAAAACAAATCTGTGGGTAAACACATTGTACCAATTATCGCAGATGAAGCGCGTACTTTCGGTATGGAAGGTTTATTCCGTCAAATCGGTATTTATAACCCACACGGACAGAACTACACTCCACAAGATCGCGAGCAAGTTTCTTATTATCGTGAAGCCATTGATGGTCAAGTGTTACAAGAAGGGATTAACGAACAAGGTGCAACTGCGTCTTGGATTGCCGCAGCAACTTCTTACAGCACAAACAACGTACCAATGATTCCATTCTTTGTGTATTACTCAATGTTTGGTTTCCAACGTGTAGGTGATTTAATGTGGTTAGCAGGCGACCAACGTGCGCGTGGCTTTATGATCGGTGGTACATCAGGCCGTACAACATTGAACGGTGAAGGTTTACAACACGAAGATGGTCAAAGCCATATTCAATCAGCGGTAATTCCAAACTGTATCTCTTATGATCCTGCTTTCGCCTTTGAAGTACCTGTAATTATCCAAGACGGTGTTCGCCGTATGTACGGGCCAGAACAAGAAGATGTGTACTACTACATCACAACCTTAAATGAAACTTACGACCAACCAGCAATGCCAAAAGGCGCAGAAGAAGGTATCCGTAAAGGTATCTATAAATTCGAAACGGTAACTGGCCAAGGTAAAGGCAAAGTTCAATTATTAGGTTCTGGTGCGATTTTACGCCACGTTCGTGAAGCAGCGAAATTACTTGCAGATGATTTCGGCGTAACTTCTGATGTATATAGTGTAACTTCATTTACTGAAGTAGCACGTGATGGTGCAGATGTAGAGCGTTGGAACTTATTACACCCTGAAGCAGAGCCAAGAACAGCATACATTGCTCAAGTGATGAATGATGCACCAGCGGTGGCTGCAACAGACTACATCAAACTTTATGCAGAGCAAGTGCGTGCATTTGTTCCAGCGCAAAGCTATCGTGTATTAGGTACAGACGGTTTTGGTCGTTCAGATAGCCGTGAAAACTTACGCGAGCATTTTGAAGTGAATGCACATTATGTGGTAATCGCAGCATTAACTGAGCTTGTTAAACAAGGTATCTTTGACAAGAAAGTGGTTGCAGATGCGATTACAAAATATGGCATTGATGCAGATAAAATTAACCCACTTTACGCATAATTAACATCGCTCCCCTTGCTTTAGCAGGGGGAGTTTTGAGGAAAAAAGAAAATGGCTAAAGAAATTCAAATTCCAGATATTGGTGGCGATGAAGTAACCGTTACCGAAGTGATGGTAAAAGCTGGCGATACGGTTGAAGTTGATCAATCCGTAATTAATGTTGAAGGCGATAAAGCATCAATGGAAGTGCCTTCACCTGAAGCTGGTGTAATTAAAGAAGTATTAGTAAAAGTTGGCGATAAAGTTTCAACTGGTACACCAATGTTTATTTTAGAAGGAGCAGCAGCTGCACCAGCGCCTGCCGCTGAAGAAAAAGCAGCACCAGCAGCACCGCAAAGTGCGGGTGGTTCTGTGATTGAAATTCACGTTCCAGATATTGGTGGTGATGAAGTAAACGTAACTGAAATTTTAGTAAACGTAGGCGATAGCGTTGCAGAAGAGCAATCTATCTTAAACGTAGAAGGTGATAAAGCTTCTATGGAAGTGCCAGCACCTGTGGCTGGTGTGGTAAAAGAAATTCTTATCAAAGTAGGTGATAAAGTTTCAACCGGTTCATTAGTAATGAAATTTGAAACCACTGCCGCAGCGCCAGCTGCTCAACCAGCGGCTGAAGCACCAGCAGCACCTGCTGCAGTATCTGGTGGTGTACAAGATGTTCACGTTCCAGATATTGGCGGTGATGAAGTAAACGTGACTGAAATTATGGTTGCTGTGGGTGATAGCGTTTCTGAAGAGCAATCATTAATCACTGTTGAGGGCGACAAAGCTTCAATGGAAGTCCCTGCACCATTTGCCGGTGTAGTGAAAGAAATCTTAGTGAAATCAGGGGATAAAGTTTCAACTGGTTCATTAATTATGCGTTTTGAAGTAGCGGGTTCAGCGCCTGCAGCAGCCCCAGCAGCTCAACCAGCAGCGGCACCAGCACAAACTCAAGCGGCTGCCCCTGCAGCGCCAGCACAATCAGCGCAGCCTGCTAACCAAGCAGAAGTTACAGCAAGTGCAAGTTTTGCTCACGCAACCCCTGTGGTTCGCCGTTTAGCTCGTGAGTTTGGGGTAAACCTAGATAAAGTGAAAGGAACAGGCCGTAAAGGTCGTATCCTGAAAGAAGACGTTCAAGCCTATGTGAAAGCCGCGGTGAAAGCGGTAGAAAGCGGTTCTGTATCCGCAGCATCAACAGGTGCCGCGAATGGTGCAGGTTTAGGCTTACTCCCTTGGCCGAAAGTGGACTTCAGCAAATTCGGTGAAGTAGAACAAGTTGAATTAGGCCGTATCCAAAAAATCTCTGGTGCGAACTTACACCGTAACTGGGTAATGATTCCACACGTAACACAATGGGATAAAGCAGACATCACAGATTTAGAGCAATTCCGTAAAGAGCAAAATGTGCTTGCGGAAAAACAAAAACTTGATGTAAAAATCACCCCACTTGTGTTCATTATGAAAGCGGTAGCGAAAGCCTTAGAAGCTTACCCACGCTTTAATAGCTCCTTATCTGAAGATGCACAAAGCTTGATCTTGAAAAAATACATCAACATTGGCGTAGCGGTAGATACACCAAATGGCTTAGTTGTGCCTGTATTTAAAGATGTAAACAAAAAAGGCATTATCGAGCTTTCACGTGAATTAGCAGAAATCTCGAAAAAGGCGCGTGCAGGTAAATTAACCGCATCTGATATGCAAGGTGGTTGTTTTACCATTTCAAGCCTAGGCGGTATTGGTGGTACACAATTTACCCCAATCGTGAATGCGCCAGAAGTGGCGATTTTAGGTGTATCTAAATCTGAAATGACACCAGTATGGAACGGCAAAGAATTTACTCCACGCTTGATGTTACCATTATCGCTCTCTTACGATCACCGCGTGATTGATGGGGCAGACGGTGCAAGATTTATCACCTTCATCAATGGCGTATTAAGCGACCTTCGCCGTTTAGTAATGTAATTCCTTAGCGTTTCTCATTAAAATGGGAAACGCTGTTTAGTTAAAGTGCGGTGTAAAAACCGCAAGAATTTAACGAGGTAGAAAATGAATAAAGAGATTAAAACACAAGTTGTTGTACTTGGTGCAGGCCCCGCAGGTTATTCGGCGGCATTCCGTTGTGCGGATTTAGGTTTAGATACGGTGATCGTTGAACGTTATTCAACCCTTGGAGGGGTGTGCTTAAACGTGGGTTGTATCCCATCTAAAGCCTTATTACACGTTGCTAAAGTGATTGAAGAAGCAAAATCTTTAGCAGAACACGGTATCGTATTTGGCGAGCCACAAACTGACATTGACAAAATCCGTGGTTGGAAAGAAAAAGTAATCAACCAATTAACAGGTGGCTTAGCTGGAATGGCTAAAATGCGTAAAGTGCAAGTGGTAAACGGTTACGGTAAATTCTCAGGCCCTAACACCATTATCGTTGCAGGCGATGAAGGCGAAACCACCATTCATTTTGATAATGCTATTATCGCAGCAGGTTCACGCCCAATTCAATTGCCATTTATCCCACACGAAGATCCACGCATTTGGGATTCAACAGACGCACTTAAATTAAAAGAAGTGCCGAAAAACCTATTAATTATGGGCGGTGGTATTATCGGTCTTGAAATGGGTACGGTATATCACGCACTCGGTTCTAACATTGACGTAGTAGAAATGTTTGATCAAGTGATCCCAGCAGCGGATAAAGATATTGTTCAAATCTACACAAAACGTATCGAGAAGAAATTCAACTTATTACTTGAAACCAAAGTAACCGCAGTTGAAGCGAAAGAAGACGGTATTTATGTCTCAATGGAAGGCAAAGCTGCGAACGAAACACGCCGTTATGATGCCGTATTAGTGGCGATCGGTCGTACACCAAATGGTAAATTGATCGATGCTAATGTCGCAGGCGTAGAAGTGGATGAGCGTGGCTTTATCCATACAGATAAACAAATGCGTACCAACGTACCACACATCTTCGCGATTGGTGATATTGTGGGACAACCAATGCTTGCTCACAAAGGCGTACACGAAGGCCACGTTGCAGCAGAAGTCATCGCAGGACAAAAACACTACTTCGACCCGAAAGTGATCCCATCTATCGCATACACTGAGCCAGAAGTGGCTTGGGTAGGTAAAACCGAGAAAGAATGTAAAGCCGAAGGCATTAACTACGAAGTGGCGAAATTCCCTTGGGCAGCCTCAGGTCGTGCGATTGCCTCTGACTGTGCAGATGGTTTAACCAAATTGATCTTCGATAAAGACACTCACCGCATTATCGGTGGTGCAATTGTTGGAACAAACGGTGGTGAATTGCTAGGTGAAATCGGTCTTGCGATTGAAATGGGTTGTGATGCAGAAGATCTTGCATTAACTATCCACGCTCACCCAACCTTACACGAATCTGTAGGCTTAGCGGCAGAAGTGTTTGAAGGTTCAATCACCGACTTACCAAATCCAAAAGCGAAAAAGAAAAAATAGTTTTCTAACTTCTTCTCAAAAGCCTTTCTGATGAAAGGCTTTTTTATGCGAAAAGGAATGTTTATTTAATTCTAATTAAACTGAAAGATTTGTGATCAATATCACAGCCAAAGTATGACTACTGTCATAGGCACTTTATTGTAAATAGACTAATCTCATTATGAGTTTAATCTGCTAATAGGGAGGAAGTGATGTTTCTGACAGTTTTCAGTTTTATTATTGTCACTGGCTTTGTGGCTTGGATTTCTTGGCGGAAAACCAGAAATGATGATTTATCAACAGCTAAAGGATATTTTCTTGCTGGACGAGGGTTGAGTGCAGTTGTCATTGGTTGTTCAATGGTATTAACTTCACTTTCTACTGAACAATTAATTGGTGTCAATGCCAATTCCTATAAAGGCAATTTTTCTATTATTGCTTGGACGGTTCAATCAGTCATTCCGCTTTGTTTTTTGGCTTTGTATTTATTACCGAAATATATTCGCAATGGCTACACGACAATTCCAGAATTCTTTGAAAGCCGTTTTGATCGTCAAACACGCTTAATAATGTCTGGGTTATTTTTAGTATTCTATTTATTTATCGTTATTCCCACCGCACTTTATACAGGGGCAATTGCCTTTAATAAAATCTTCAATTTAGAAACCGTATTTGGAATTAGCTATGGTGAATCTATTGTTTATACCGTAATGGCGATAGGTTTTATTGGTGCGATTTACGCTATTTTTGGTGGCTTAAAAGCGGTGGCAGTATCAGATACAGCGAATGCAATTATCCTTATAATTGGGGCTATTCTAGTACCAATTTTTGCCTTAATTTATTTAGGCAATGGCAGTTTTATGAAAGGCTTGCATATTATTGGTACAACGCACGTTGAAAAATTTAATGCTATTGGTAGTGCGACAGATGCTGTACCTTGGCCAGCAATGTTTACGGGGATTTTGATCGTAAACTTTTTCTATTGGACAACTAATCAAGCGATTGTGCAACGTGCATTAGGTGCGAAAGATTTAAAAGCAGGGCAAAAAGGGATTTTAATTGCTGCGCTTTTCTTGCTCTTATTGCCGATTATTCTTAATTTACCAGGTTTGCTGAGTTTCCATATTTTAGGTGAAGGACTAAATCCAATTGATTTATCTTATCCTGAATTAGTTAATCGCGTTTTGCCAACAGTCCTACAAGGTTTCTTTATTGCGGCTTTATTTGGGGCAATTTTAAGTACATTCAATTCATTCTTAAATTCAGCAGCAACAATTTATTGTAAAGACTTATTGCCTTCACTAACCAAAAGAACCTTTAGTGAAACTGAATTAATTGTTTATGCGAAAAAAGTCTCGGCAGTCATGGCAGTTATCACCATCATTATTGGACCATTGCTTATGTTTGGTACAGATGGCATTTTCTTACTGACTAAACGTTTTGCAGGTTTTGTGAATATTCCTATTGTTGCTCTATTTGCAGTGGGATTATTCAATAAAACTGTATCGGGACTAGCTGCGCGTATTGCCTTATTGGTACATGTTATTTTATATTTCCTTATTGTTTGGGTATTTAATGTAAAAGTGAATTTTGTGTATGTAATGGCTGCACTATTCGTTTTTGATGTCGTATTAATGCTAGTATTAGGTTCGTTCTTACGCAGAAAAACACCTTATGTTGATAACGTGTCAAACCAAAGTAATGTAGATTTAAGCAACTGGGAATATGTTAATATCACTGTGGCATCTCTTGCATTAGGTTTAGTTTCTCTTTATGCGTTGCTTTCTTCAATTGGGCTTGCTTCAGAAAATGGTAAACCACTTTGGGTACTTGCTGCTTATGCAATTCTTCAAGTGATTTTATTTGTGGTAATTGGTCGAAATAAGAAAAAGGTGTAACCAATGAAAAATGTAATTTATATTCTTTTAGATCAAGTTAGAAAAGATATGCTTGGTACTTATGGACATAAGATTGTAAAAACGCCGAATTTAGATCGTTTAGCGAGAGAAGGTGTTCGTTTTGATAATGCCTTCACGCCAGCTTCAGTTTGTGGCCCTGCTAGAACATCACTTTTTACAGGGCAAATGCCTTCTACCCATGGCATTATTCGAAATGGTGAAAAAGGTGGAACAGGAGAAATTCCGGCAGAGCAACCACATATCGGAAAACTGGACGGCTATAATTGCTATGTTGCAGGAAAATGGCACGTTGGCACGAGATCTGTTCCAAGAGATTACGGTATTAAAGGGCATAATTTTGATGGATATGGCTACCCAGGCAGTCACGTTTATAAAAATTTAGTGTTTGATCAAGCGCCTACCCAGTCAAATCGTTACCCTGAATGGCTTGTAGAAAAAGGCTTCCCTACGCCAGAAGTCAGCCTAGCTTATTTTGGTGATAACCCACATTTAAGAGTACAAGAATTGTGCGGTTTACTTTCAGGAACAAAAGAACAAACGATTCCCTATTTTATTATTGATGAAGCGAAAAGCTTTATTTTGGAATCTCTTGCTGAGCATAAGCCTTTCTTTACTTGGATTAATTTCTGGGGGCCGCATACGCCTTGCATTGTTCCTGAGCCTTATTATTCAATGTATGATCCAAAAGATGTTGTCCTCGATGAAAGTTTCTTTAAACCTTTAGAAGGTAAACCTGGCCATTATCGTACCATTTCTAAAATGTGGGGAATGTGGGAAGCAAGTGAAGAACGCTGGAAGGAAGTGATCACCAAATTCTGGGGATATATCACTTTAATTGATGATGCGATTGGTGAACTATTTAATTTCCTTGAAAAACACAATCTTTATCAGGATTGTTTTATTGTCGCCACCGCAGATCACGGCGATGCAATGGGCGCACATAGAATGATTGAAAAAGGTGAGTTTATGTTTGATACTACCTACAATATTCCATTGATTATTAAAGATCCTGAATCTCCGCGTATCAATGAAGTGGACGATAATTTAGTTTATCTGCACGATTTGACTTCAACTGTGTTTGATGTTATTGGGCAAGCCGTTCCAGAAACTTTCCAAGGCGAAAGCCTATTGCCTATTTTGCGAGAACATAAATCCAATGATCGTAAGGGAGTATTAGCTCAACTTGCAGGGCATTTTGTTTATTTTGAACAGAGAATGTGGCGTAGGAAAGATTATAAATTGGTCTTCAATGCAAGTGATGTAGGGGAGTTGTACGATATTCGTAATGATCCTGAGGAGTTACATAATTTGTTTTATGACCCAGAATATCAGCAAGTGAAAAAAGAAATGTTAGAAGAAATGCGGGCAGAAATGCTGAAGTATAAGGATCCATTAGAAAACTGGGCATATCGTATTATTAATGAGATCTAATTCTTCTAAATAAGAACCAAAAGAAAAAGTGCGGTAAAAAATTTCTGATTTTTTCACCGCACTTTTGTTTTAACGTTTACTCAATAACAATTATTTTGCAGAGTAATAACCGCCCATTGCGCTATATACGGCGTTTTCGCTTTGAATGAGGTTGTATTTTGCATTCAAAATGGAAAGCTCGGAGTTGCGTTCGGTGCTTGCGGCGTTTAACCATTCTCTTAGTTCTGCAATGCCTGCATCATAGCGGTTTTTGTAATATTGCGTGATGCGTTTGTTGTAGTTGTAGGTTTGCTGCAAGTTGGCGAAGTTTTGACGCGCTTGGTTGTAAGCAAAATAGTTGGTGTCAATATCATTTAAGGCTTTGGTGATGCTTTGTTCAAAGTTGACAAGTGCAAGATCATAAGCCGATTCTGAAATTTTTACGTTCCATTTCACGGTGTTCCAGCTCAAGAATGGCAAGCTAATTCCTACTGTTCCTCCTGCGATAGGGGTGTTGAATGCGTTATCAATTTTATTGCCACTAGAGCCTAAACTTCCGCCCAAGGTAATGGTTGGGAACCAGCTTTTTTGCATTGCTTTGGCATCTTTGAAAGCGCTGTTTAAGCGATATTGATAACCTTTTACGTCTGGACGATTAGCAATGGCAGAAAGAGGCACATTAAGGTTTACCCCCACATTTTTCACTTTAAGAATATGCGGGTAGTTCACTTTTAATGGATCACTTGGTTTTAAATTCAATAAGTTACGCAAGGTGGCTTCTGCTGTTTTCTTTTGCGTTTGGTAATTGATTAAGCTGTTGCGCGCTGTTAAAACCGCTTGTTGTGCTTGATCGGAACTTGCGCGATCTGCCACGCCTTGGCGGAATTTATTTTGCATAATGCGGTTAATTTCGGAATAGTAATTAATAGTTTTATTCACGGTGTTAATCGCATCATTTAAGTAACCAAGTTGATAGTAGGTTAAGATTACGGAGTTGATTAATGAAATGCGCGCTGCTTCAAGATCTTGTTCGCTAGCAGCGTGTCGCCATTCTGCTGCAGAAGCAGAATCAGCTAAACGACGCCATAAATCTAGGGTGTAACTCACGTTTAATGCACCACCGTGGCTAATCACTGAAGAGCCACCATCGTGGATATTTTTATTAGCTGAAGAAGAAACCGAACCACTGAAATTCGGTACTAAATTTGCGCCGATTAAATTCGCGTTATAAAGTGCCGTATTTACAGCAATGGCAGCTTTGGCTAAATCTTTGTTATTTTCCAAGGCTTGCTCAACTAATTGATTAAGCTGTGGATCTTTATACAGCGTCCACCAATTTTCTTGAATGTTGTATTGTTTGGTTAATTCTTCATATTGTTGGAAATCTTGTTGTGACGCTTTGTAGGAATCATCAAGATTCGCACAGCCAGCTAACAACACAGACAAGCCAATAGCAAGTGAGAGTTTGGATTGTTTTAACATCATTTTTTCCTTATTAAATAAAATCGTAAGCAAATAAAGTGCGGTGTAATTTTGCCGATTTTTTATTGCCTGATGGTTGAAATTTTATCAAAAAACTATTCCTGAGCTAAAGCGGTAATTGGATTTAATTGCGAAGCATTTTTTGCTGGCATATAGCCAAAAATCACCCCAATTAAGCTTGAGCAGAGCAGCGCGGCGATAATCGAGAAGGTGGAAAAGATCATCGTAAAATCTTTCACCAGCCAATTAAACACTGTGCCTAGCACCATTGATAGCACCACGCCAGTGATACCACCAATTAAGCAAATCAGCACCGCTTCAATTAAAAATTGTTGCAAGATATTAAATTGTCTTGCGCCAATGGCCATTCGCACGCCAATTTCTTTGGTTCGCTCGGTTACCGAAACCAGCATAATATTCATCACCCCAATGCCGCCTACCACAAGAGAAATAATGGCAATGGAAGAAATCAGCAACTTCATTGTATTTGTGGTGCTTTCAATGGTTTGCTTGATTGTATCGGTGTTAAACACGAAAAAATCTTTTTTGCCGTGGCGCACGGTGAGCAGGCGAGTGAGATCTTTTTCTGCTACTTTAGAACTAATTTCATCACGAATTTTTACCGTAATTGAGCTAATTTTTTGATTGCCCGAAATTTTGTTCATTGCTGTTGTGTAAGGTATATAAATATTCAGGCTAGAATTATTCGTTACCATATTATTGCTGGCTGCTACCCCTATGATGCGCAATGGTTTTTTATTGATCATCAAAATTTTGCCAAGGGGATTTTGATTGTTGAATACTTCGCGTAACGTGTTTTCATCAATCACGGCTACTTGTTCGCTGTGTTTTACGGCTTCTGCGCTGAAAAATATGCCTTCAGCTTTGCTTAAACCGCGGACATTAAAATATTGCTCGCCCACACCACGCACTTGGGCGGTGAAACTTTGGTTACCGTAAGTGAGTGTGCCGTTTACCGAACTATTTGGTGTAACGCTGGCAATATAGCTTTGTTTGGCAAGGATATCGGCATCTGCTACGGTAAGATTTTGATTTTTCGCTGCGCGCCGATCACCAAAGCCTGTACCGTTATAAATATCCATTGTATTTGTTCCTATTGCATTGATGTTGCTAAGAATTTTTTTTTGCGAGCCGTTACCCAAGGCAACCACGCAAACTACTGAAGTAATACCAATAATAATCCCTAACATTGTCAGCAAGGAACGCAGTTTATGCGCCACAATGGCTTTAATAGACATTTTGAAAGATTCAACAAATTGATCTTTATAAAATTGTAATCGGCTTTTATTGCTTTGTGGTGCGATGTCTTGTTTTTGTGTAATTTGTTCCGATTTGCGGCGATCTTCAATAATTTTGCCGTCTTTGATCTCAATAATACGATTAGCAAAATTTGCTACGTTTTTATCGTGCGTGACCAAAATAATGGTGTGGCCCTCGGTGTGTAGCTGAGTGAGAATATCCATCACCGTTTCGCCACTTTTGCTATCTAATGCGCCAGTAGGTTCATCGGCTAGAATAATTTCGCCCCCGTTCATCAAGGCACGCGCAATACTCACACGTTGTTGTTGGCCACCAGAAAGCTGATTTGGCTTGTTTTCTAAGCGATCACCTAAGCCTAATTTTTCTAATAATTGTTTGGCTCGTTGTAGGCGAGTAGGTTGATCGATGCCTGCATAAATGGCAGGAAGTGCCACATTTTCCACCGCACTTAGGGTTGAAAGCAGGTTATAGCGTTGAAAAATAAAGCCAAATTTTTTCTGCCGTAAATCAGAAAGCTGATCACGATTGAGCTGGCTGACTTCTAAACCATCTACTTTATAAGAGCCTGATGTCGCTGTATCCAAGCAGCCAATAATATTCATTAAGGTAGATTTGCCTGAGCCTGATTGGCCAATAATGGCAATAAAATCGCCTTTTTTGATGTTTAAATTGATGTCTTTTAACACCTGAGTGCGATTTTCGCCTTCACCGAAAAATTTGTTGATGTGGCTTAATTCAATAATATTCATAAAAAAACCACCGCACTTTATAAAATTCGAGGGCCGCGGAAAGTATTTCCCACTTTTTCATCGCTGGTTACTTGCGAGGAAATCACTTTTTCCCCTTCTTCCAAGCCATTTAAAATTTGCGTATTCATATCATCGCTTAACCCTGTAACAACGGTGCGTTTTTCTACTTTATTATTGTCTTTCAATATATTAACAAAGGTTTCTTTTCCTTCCTTGTGTAACGTGATGGTAGGAACCAGTAGGGTATTTTGTACATCGGCAATGATAATGGTATTTTGCGTAGTCATTCCAATACGCAATTGGTTATCAGGATTATCTATTAAAACATTGGCATAGTAATAAACCGCACTGGTATTTGAGGCACTTTCTTTATATTCGTTATCCGTGAGCGTGGTGATGGCGGGATCAACAGAATGAATGGTTGAATAATAGACTTTGTCTGGTTCAGAAAGGGTGGTAAATTCGACAGCCATTCCTGCTTTCACTTTGGTAATGTCGCCTTCAGAAATTTCTGGCTTAATTAAAATCTTCGTTAAATCCGCCACTTGTACAATGGTTGGGGTAGTTTGGTTGGCGTTCACCGTTTGCCCTTCGGATACGGGAATGGACAGCACTGTTCCGTCTAAAGGCGAAAGAATTTGGGTATATTGTAAATTGGTTTTCGCTGTATCTACTTGAATTTCCGCACGCTGAATGGCAGCTTCCACTTCAGAAATCGCCGCTTTGGCAGCAGATAAATTATTTTTCGCCGCATTCAGTTCATCTAGAGAAGTGGATTTGCTCGCATATAATTTCGCAAGGCGATCATAGGCAGATTTCGCCACATTATAAGCTACTTGTTTTGCATTGAGCTGAGCTTGGTAGGCTTTTAATTCCGCTTGTGCTGAATTTAACGCATTCACTTGATTTTTAGAGTCAATTTCTGCGATTAAATCCCCTTGTTTGATATGTTGCCCCAATACAACGTGAATTTTTTCAATTTTACCCGAGGCTTGCGCGCCCACTTCCACACGGTTATAAGCACGAACGGTGCCTGCGGTGATGACGGATTTTTTGATTTCGCCACGGCGTACATTTTCTGTTAAATAGGTGGTTTCTTGTTGATTAGAATGGGTGAAATAACTATAAGCACCAAATGCCACTAACCCGACGGCAAGTAGGGAAAAAATCGTTTTTTTACGCATAAAAACTCCGAGAAAAATAACAATTGTTTTATTCGATGATTATAGTAGAAAACCTTTCTTAAGAAGACCTTAAGAAAAATAAATTTACACTGAATGAACGTTCGTTCATTTTAGGGCGTGAATTGTATCATTTATCTAAGGAAAATCAACCGCACTTTTGAATTCTGCTGTTAAACATAGTAGAATGAACAACAATTTTTTTACAAAAATCGAGAATATTTTGAGGTCAAAATGAGCCATATTATAGAGAACGAACATCAACCTACCAACTTTATTCGTCATATTATTGATGAAGATTTGGAAACAGGGAAAGTAAACCTCGTTTACACCCGTTTTCCACCTGAGCCAAATGGCTATTTACATATTGGCCACGCAAAATCGATCTGCTTAAACTTTGGTATTGCAGAAGATTACAAAGGCTTGTGTAACTTGCGTTTTGACGACACCAACCCTGTTAAAGAAGATGTGGAATATGTCGATTCCATTAAACAAGATGTGGAATGGCTTGGTTTCCATTGGGAAGGAAAGGCACGTTATGCATCTGATTATTTCGATGCGCTTTATGGCTATGCCATTGAATTAATTGAGAAAGGTTTGGCTTACGTTGATGAACTTTCACCTGAACAAATGCGTGAATATCGAGGCACATTGACCGAACCAGGAAAAAACAGCCCTTACCGCGATCGTAGCGTGGAAGAAAACTTAGCCTTATTTGAAAAAATGAAAAATGGCGAGTTTGCCGAAGGGAAAGCCAGTTTGCGCGCCAAAATTGATATGGCATCGCCGTTTATGGTAATGCGTGATCCGGTGTTATACCGCATTAAATTTGCCGAACATCACAATACAGGGGATAAATGGTGCATTTATCCAATGTACGATTTCACCCATTGTATTTCCGATGCTATTGAGGGCATTACGCATTCATTATGTACCTTGGAATTCCAAGATAACCGCCGTTTATACGATTGGGTGCTTGAGCATATTTCCATTAAACGCCCATTGCCACATCAGTATGAATTTTCACGTTTGAACTTGGAATATACGCTCACGTCTAAACGTAAGTTGTTGAAATTAGTGGAAGATGAAGTGGTTGATGGTTGGAACGATCCGCGTATGCCGACCATTTCAGGTTTACGCCGCCGTGGTTACACGCCAGCGTCAATCCGTGAATTTTGCCGCCGTATTGGAGTAACCAAGCAAGATAACGTGGTGGAATTTAGTGCGTTAGAATCTTGTATTCGTGATGATCTTAACCAAAATGCACCACGCGCAATGGCGGTGATTAATCCATTAAAAATCGTGATTGAAAACTTTGACGGACAAGAAATGCTTTCTGCGCCAAATCACCCAAATCGCGAAGAATTAGGTCATCGCCAATTGCCATTCACCAAAGAAATTTATATTGATCAAGCGGATTTCCGTGAAGAGGCGAATAAACAATATAAACGCTTAGTATTAGGCAAAGAAGTGCGTTTGCGTAATGCTTATGTGATCAAGGCGGAGCGTGTGGAAAAAGATGCTGAGGGCAACATCACCACCGTTTATTGTACTTATGATCCTGAAACCTTAGGCAAAAATCCTGCGGACGGACGCAAAGTGAAAGGCGTAATCCACTGGGTATCGGCAACGGACAACGTGCCTGCGGAGTTTCGTTTATACGATAAATTATTCACCGTGCCAAACCCTAGTGCGGCAGAAGAGCTTTATGAAGTGTTAAATCCAAATTCTTTGGTGGTAAAACACGGCTTCGCAGAAAAAAGTCTTGCCAATGCCAAAGAAGAACAAGCGTATCAGTTTGAACGCGAAGGTTATTTCTGTGCTGATAGCAAAGACAGCCACCCAGAACACCTGATTTTTAACTTAACAGTGAGTTTGAAAGAAGGGTTCTAATTTTTCATTTTCATTGAAAACATAAGTGCGGTAGGAATTTGATAAGAATTTCTACCGTTTTTTATTGAGAATTTTCCTTGGTTAGAAGTAGTTATGATGTTGTGCTTTTGATGAAATTAATACCATTCTTAATCTAAGAAAAAGAGGAGAAATAAAAAGGTTTAATAGTAGCGGAGAGTTAGATTAATTGGATAACTTTAAGGGGAGAGCCAAGCTATAAAGTTCTACAAATATAAATTAATACTGCGCTTGGACTATATCAAATTTGGTGGAGCTGGGGGGAGTTGAACCCCCGTCCGAAATTACTCTACCTTCAGCACTACACGTTTAGTCTAGTCTTTAATTTCACTTAACCACTGCGGACAGACACGCGATAGTTAAGCTAGCTTGATTCAATTTAACGTTTCGATCCTCAAGCGGAGGCGTCCACGCGATCTCGTTTGGGTTTGACTCCTCTTTATCCCCGTCTTACGAGCGGAAGCTGGGGAGAGAAGGCTATGAGCAGGTTATTAAGCTGCTAAAGCGTATTGTTCGTCGTTTGCGACTATTTTTTTGCGGTTTATTTACGAGGCCAACCGCACCTCGACGTGCACCTTGGGCTTCGCTAATCCCGTCGAATCCAGAATCAGCCCCAAAAACTCGGTAATTCTATCAAGGAATTGATTGAATTTAAAGAGAAATACAGTAAAAAGGCTAGAATATTTCTAGCCTTTTTTAATCATAACTCGATGACTAAATTATTTAGTTAAACTTTCAACTTTTTCAACTGCTGCGTCTTTTGCTTCAGTGACTTTTTCAACTGCAGCATCTTTTGCTTCTACAGCTGCATCTTTAACAGCTGCGGCTTTGTCCATTGCCGCGTCTTTCACTTCAGCCGCTTTTTGTGCTGCTGAATCAACCGCTGAGCTCGCTTTTTCAACTGCGGCATCTTTTGCTTCTATGGCAGCATCTTTAACATCAGCAACTTTATCCATTGCCGCGTCTTTTACATCTGCTGCTTTTTCTGCTACTGCATCTTTAGCGTCAGTTACTTTTTCTACTGCTGCGTCTTTCATTTCAGCTGCTTTTTGAGTAGCTGCATCAGCCATTGAGCTTGCTTTTTCAGTGATTGCATCTTTAGCTTCAGTAATTTTTGATACTGCAGTGTCTTTCACATCTTTTGCTGCTTCAACTGCTGCATCTTTAACATCTGATGCTGCTTGAGTTACAGCGTCTTTCGCTTCAGAAACGCTTGATTTTGCATTTTCAACTTGTGCTGAAACTTTGCTTTCTTTATCGAAACAGCCAGTTACAGTTAAGGTTGCGCCTAATACTAATGCGGCTAATAATGATTTTTTCATTTTTACTCCTAAATAAATAATTCAATAATGAGATACAAACCCCACGTTTGCGGTGCATAGTCTGTAACAAAAATGTGGAAAAATAAACTACTATTTACATTTTTTTACGTATTAATTTTGAAAAAATTTAAGTGGATAGATTTAACTCATTGAAATTAAATGAAAAGATGTTTTTTGAGTAATGAATTGTCATTTTATGTAAAGAGTGAAACTTTTGTAAGTGGTGAATTTTATAGCTTAATGCGGTGATTTTGTCATCATTATGCATTTTTTCATAGAAAATTTTGATGTAAAAAAATCTGCGCTTAACCGCTATTTTTAAGGGAAAAGCGCAGATTTAAAGTGCGGTCGGTTTTTTCTGAATTTTTGTTATTGTGTTGCTTGGATTGCTGTTAATGCAATGGTGTACACAATATCATCGACTAATGCACCGCGAGAAAGGTCGTTCACTGGCTTACGCATACCTTGTAGCATAGGGCCAATAGAAACGAGATCCGCAGAGCGTTGTACCGCTTTATAAGTGGTGTTACCTGTATTCAGATCTGGGAACACGAATACGGTGGCTTTACCTGCAACTGGTGAATTTGGCGCTTTAGAACGTGCCACATCTTCCATAATTGCCGCATCATATTGTAATGGGCCGTCAATGATAAGATCTGGGCGTTTTTCTTGCGCAAGGCGCGTTGCTTCTTTCACTTTTTCAACGTCCGCACCGCTACCTGATGTACCCGTAGAGTAGGAAATCATTGCCACTTTCGGATCAATACCAAAGGCTTTCGCAGAATCTGCCGATTGAATTGCGATTTCTGCAAGCTGTTCTGCTGTTGGATCTGGGTTTACCGCGCAGTCACCATAAACAAGCACTTGATCTGGCAATAACATAAAGAAGATAGAAGAAACAATGGAGTTACCCGGTGCTGTTTTGATAATTTGCATTGGCGGACGAATGGTGTTCGCCGTGGTGTGAACCGCACCTGAAACCAAGCCATCAACTTCGTTGGCTTCTAACATCATTGTGCCAAGTACCACGGCGTCTTCTAGTTGCTCACGGGCAAGCGCTTCGGTCATACCTTTGTTTTTACGCAGTTCGACTAAACGTGCCACATAGTTTTCACGCACGCTTGCTGGATCAATAATAGTGATGCCTTTGCCTAATTGTACGCCCTGCGCTTCTGCCACACGTTGAACATCAGCAGGGTTAGCTAAAAGCACACATTCTGCAATACCACGTTCTGCACAAAGAGCGGCAGCTTTGATCGTACGCGGCTCGTCTCCTTCAGGCAACACAATGCGTTTTTTCGCTTGGCGTGCTAATTCGGTTAATTGGAAACGGAACGCTGGTGGTGATAAACGACGTTGGCGAGAAGATTCTTCCACGATTGAATTAACAAAGTTTGTATCAAATTGCTGGCTAGTATATTGTTTAATGCTTTCAATACGCTCTTTATCATCGACTGGCACTTCAAGGTTGAAGCTTTGTAATGCAAGGGCAGTTTGCCAAGTGTTGCCTTCAATACGGAAAATTGGTAACCCTGAGCTTTCAAATGTTGGTTGGCAAAGTTTCTTGATTTGATTATCGATTTTGTAGCCACCTGTAAGTAGAAGGCCACCTAATTCAACGCCATTACTTGCCGCTAGTGCGGATGCAACCAATACATCAGGGCGATCTGCCGAAGTAACAAGTAAGCTACCGTTGCGGAAGTGTTCCACCATATTTGGCAAGCTTCTTGCACAGAACGTAATGCTACGAATACGGCGTGTTTGAATATCGCCTTCATTGATAATCGCTGCGCCTAAGTGTTTAACCAAATCAATCACACGAGTTGCGATAAGTTCTGCATTCCAAGGAATACAAGCAAGCACTTTGATTGGGCTTTTTTCAAATAATTTATACACTTCAGCCACGTTGCTATGGCTATGTTGATAAGCGTCAAAAATCTCACTTAAATCAGGACGAGTGCGGCCAGATTCATCAATTGGTGCGTTGAATTTGTTAATTACCACACCGAGTAAGTTTTTGTTATTTTTACCACCAAATTGTGAAGCCGCTGCTTCTACACGCTCTTTAAGTTGAGCTGGGGTTTCTGTTGAAGGCGCAGCAACAAGAATGATTTCTGCATCTAAAGCTTGAGCAATTTCATAGTTAATGCTGTTAGCATAGCTATGTTTACGTGTTGGGATTAAGCCCTCAACAATGATAATCTCATTATTTTTGGTGAGCTGTTGGTGATTTTCAACAATTTTTTCTAATAGAACATCAGATTGATTTTGCCCGATTAAACTTTCTGCGACACTAAGCATAAATGGCTCAGCGGTTTCAATAGAAGTGCTGGTGCGAACGATAGAAGTGCTGCGGTCAAGTTTATCTTCACCAGTATTGGGCTGTGAAATTGGCTTCATAAAGCCGATTTTTGCCCCTTTTTCTTCAAGGGCACGAATTAAACCAAGGCTAACACTGGTTAAACCAACGCCAGCACTTACAGGAATAAGAATAATTGTGCGAGACATAATAAACCTTTAGGTTAAGTGATTAAAAAGAAACTGCCGAAGTGCTCGGCAGTCTGTTTATTGCAAAATTAGATGCAAAGTTTTGCAGTATCTTGGGCAATCACCAATTCTTCGTTAGTTGGGATAACCATTGCCACAGGGGTGTTATCTGCGGTGATCACGCCTTCGTTACCAAAGCGTGCTGCAAGGTTTTTGTCGTTATCTAGTTTATAGCCGAAGAGTTTTAAATGCTCTAAGGTTTTTTCACGAACAAGTCCTGAGTTTTCACCAATACCACCCGTAAACACGATAGCGTCTAAACGCTCACCGATAACCGCCATATATGAACCGATATATTTCGCTAAACGGTAGCAGAATACATCTAATGCACGTTTTGCTGCGGCTTCTGCATCATAGTTATCTTCTGCATAACGACAGTCGCTGGTTACTTCTGTTAAACCTAATAAACCTGATTTTTTGGTTAATAGGGTGTTGATTTCTTCAACGCTCATACCTAGGTTATCGTGTAGGTAGAAAATGATTGCTGGGTCTAAATCACCAGAACGTGTACCCATCACTAAGCCTTCTAATGGGGTTAAGCCCATTGATGTATCAATACATTTACCGTGACGAACGGCAGCTACTGATGCACCGTTACCTAAGTGACAAGTGATCACATTTACTTGATCCGCAGGCACATTTAAACGCTCAGCCGCTTGTTGGCTTACATAGAAATGGCTTGTACCGTGCGCACCGTAGCGGCGAACACCGTGATCTTTATATAAAGAATAAGGAATAGCGTATAAGAACGCTTCTTCAGGCATTGTGGTATGGAATGCTGTATCAAACACCGCCACGTTTTTATCTTTTAAGTGCGGGAACATTTTGAACGCTTCTTCAATACCGATTAAGTGCGCAGGGTTGTGTAATGGCGCAAATTGGATCGCGTCTTTAATCCCTTGAATAACTTCATCATTGATGATTACAGAAGAAGTGAATTTCTCACCACCGTGAACAATACGGTGACCAATTGCCACAATCTTATCTTTTAATGATGGATCTAATGGGAAAATATTGTTCACAATAAATGCAAGCGCTTCGCTATGTGCCGCACCAGCACCTAATTCCGCATTGCCTTTTTCACCGTGCAATTTCCATTTGATACGCGCATCTGGCAGGTGGAAAGCTTCTGCAAGACCAGATAATTTTTCTTCACCTGTTACAGGGTCTAAAATAGAAAATTTAAGTGATGAACTACCGCAGTTCAGTACGAGAACTAATTTTTGAGACATAAGTAACCTATTTTTAATTAAGTTAAAAGGATTCCGTCTAAATAGCCTAAACGGAGCGACATTTATAAAGCCGTTAAACTTATATAGGATACACCTTTCAACAGATAAAATAAATTCTCAAGCGAGAAAAAATACGATTTTTATCAAAAAAATGATTAAAAATTAAAATATTTTTATAAAGAATTAAGCGAGAAGTCCGAAACCGAGATCGGCTATAATGGGAATATGACAACCATAAACAAAGGAAAAACAATGAATTTTTTCACCGCACTTAAACAAGGACAGATTTATTTAAACACTTGGCCGTTAATCCCTAAACTTGGAATGATTTTCCCTGAAAACCGTGTGATTAAAGCGACAAAATTTGCACAGAAGCTAATGCCGTTTCTCGCTGTGTTCGCTTTAGTTTGGCAACAGATTTATGCCAAAGGGGAGATAATGGCATTTGCCGCCGCGATTTTAACCGCACTTTTTGCCTTGTGCTTACCCTTGCAAGGATTATATTGGCTAGGCAAGCGGGCTAGCTCTCCATTGCCAGCGAAAAGTGCGGTGCAATTTTCAGCCCTTTTTTCACAATTAGAAAAAGCGGGTTGTGTGCTTGCTAAAGTCGATCAGCCAACTTATCAAGATTTAGCCCAATTATTAAACAAAGCCCAGAAGCATTTACCTGCCGATTTTTGGCAATCTCTGTGATGGTGTGTGTTGATCCCCTTGAGGGCGGGTGATATAGTACGCCACTTTTTAACCCTTAGGATAAAAAACTGCAAATAATGCTACGCAAACGTTTTCGTTTTTTGCTAGAATACGGCGGTCATAAATATCCTATATTTTGTAGAGATTATTTTCGTGAACAATTATTTAGATTTTATCATTATCGGAATTATTGCGTTTTCTATTATTATCAGCCTTTTGCGTGGTTTCGTGCGTGAGGTGATGTCCCTTGCAAGCTGGGTCGTTGCCTTTCTGGTGGCAAATCATTTTTATCCCTATGTCGCCAACTTTTTAACTCAAATTGAATCAGGATATATTCGTAACGGCGCCGCCATTGCCATCTTATTTATTGCCACCTTAATTATTGGCGCAATTGTGAATTATTTAGTTAGCCAACTGGTAGATAAAACAGGTTTATCAGGCACTGATCGCGTTTTAGGTGGCTGTTTCGGTTTATTGCGTGGCGTGCTAATTGTCGCTGCCTTATTATTTTTCGTAGATACCTTTACCAACTTTAGCCAAAGTGAAGTGTGGAAAGAATCAAAATTAATCCCGCACTTTGGTTTTATTGTGGAATGGTTCTTCCAAAAAATTCAGGAAAATTCCAGTTTATTAAACTCAACATTAACTCAATAGGGGATAACACGAAATGTGTGGTATTGTCGGTATTATCGGTCAAAGTCCAGTAAACCAAGCTATTTATGATGGCTTAACCGTGTTGCAACATCGCGGGCAAGATGCCGCAGGAATTGTAACCATTGACGATGAAAATCGTTTTCGCTTACGCAAAGCCAATGGGCTGGTGAGCGATGTTTTCCAACAAGTGCATATGTTGCGTTTGCAAGGCAATGCAGGGATTGGACACGTTCGTTATCCGACAGCGGGAAGTTCAAGCGTTTCAGAGGCTCAGCCCTTTTATGTCAATTCGCCTTATGGCTTAACCTTAGTGCATAATGGCAATTTAACCAATTCGGAACAGCTGAAGAAAACCTTATTTGAACGGGCGAGAAGGCACGTTAATACCAATTCAGATTCTGAAGTGCTACTTAATATTCTCGCTTACCACCTCGACCACATTTACACCCAACACCTTTCCGCCGAAGACATTTTCCACGCCATTAAAGCTACGAATAATGACATTCGTGGGGCTTATGCTTGCATCGCAATGATTATCGGACACGGAATGGTGGCTTTTCGCGACCCGAATGGTATTCGCCCATTGGTGCTAGGCAAACGTGAGGAAAAAGGCAAAACAGAATATATGTTTGCCTCTGAAAGCGTGGCATTAGATGTGGTGGGATTTGAATTTGTGCGTGATGTTCAGCCGGGCGAAGCGGTGTATATCACCTTTGACGGCAAACTTTATGCCCAGCAATGTGCAGACAATCCAAAGCTCAACCCTTGTATTTTTGAATATGTTTATTTTGCCCGCCCAGATTCTTACATTGACGGCGTATCCGTTTATGGAGCAAGAGTACATATGGGGGAACGTCTAGGGGAAAAAATCGCCCGTGAATGGCAAGATCTAGACATTGATGTGGTGATCCCCGTGCCTGAAACTTCTAATGATATTGCCTTACGCATAGCCCATATTTTAAACAAACCTTATCGTCAAGGTTTTGTGAAAAATCGCTATGTGGGTCGCACTTTCATTATGCCGGGGCAAACGCAGCGCGTAAGTGCAGTACGCCGCAAACTGAATACCATTTCTTCTGAGTTTAAAGGCAAAAATGTGCTATTAGTGGACGATTCCATTGTACGCGGTACCACCTCAGAGCAAATTGTAGATATGGCGCGCGCTGCAGGGGCGAAAAAAATCTATTTTGCCTCAGCAGCACCAGAAATTCGTTATCCAAATGTGTACGGCATTGATATGCCAACAAAACACGAACTCATTGCTTATGGACGAGAAGTGGACGAAATTGCCAAACTCATTGGCGTGGATAAATTGATTTTCCAAGATCTTGATGCGCTTACTCAATCTGTTCAGCAAGAAAATCCTGCGATTAAAGATTTTGATTGCTCAGTGTTCACTGGAAAATATGTTACAGGGGACATTACGCCAGAATATCTTGATCATATCGCTGATTTACGCAATGATAGTGCCAAGAAAAAGCGTGAGAAAGACGCGACCAATCTTGAAATGCACAACGAGAGCTAATGAGCAAACAACGTTTAATTATTGCCATCACAGGCGCTTCAGGGGCGATTTATGCGATACGTTTATTGGACGTATTGAAAAACGTCCCTGATCTTGAAACCCACTTAATTATCAGCAACGCCGCCAAACAAACCTTGGGCGCAGAAACGGATTACAGCGTTCAACAAGTGCGCGCCTTGGCGGATCAGACCTACGATGTACGCGATATTGGCGCAGCAATTTCTTCAGGATCTTACCGCACTTTGGGAATGGTGATTCTGCCTTGTTCAATCAAAACTTTATCAGGCATTGCGCACAGTTACACTGATGATCTCATCACCCGTGCCGCTGACGTGTGTTTAAAAGAGCGCAAACCGCTTTTTCTTTGCGTACGCGAAACCCCGCTACATTTAGGCCATTTACGTTTAATGACGCAAGCGGCTGAAATTGGCGCAACCATAATGCCTCTAATGCCCGCCTTTTACCATCGCCCTGAAAGCATTGATGATATTATTAACCAAAGCATTAACCGCCTATGCGATCAATTTGGCATTGAGCTAGAGCAGGATTTATTCCAACGCTGGGGGGAGTAGAAATTCAATCAAATGTAAAGCGATTCTATCGTAATGAAATAATGAAACTAGTTCTATGATAGAATTGTAGGTATTGTGGAACTAAGTTTATAGTAATAAATATGCTAAACGATGAAGATATGGCATTGTTTCGTGATGCGGTGCGAGGGGCTACGCCTTTAAAGCAAAATGAATTTGTGCCAGGTTATAGAAAAAATAAGCAAAAACAAGAGCAGCGTGAGCAACGTGAAAGGGAAGATACCTTGTTCTTTTTTTCTGACGAATATGAGCCTTTGTTGAATGAAGAGGGGGCGGTGAAATATTTGCGCGAGGGGGAGGATTCCTATCTGCTTAAGCAATTACGCCGTGGTGATTTTTCTCCAGAGCTGTTTTTGGATTTGCACGGTTTAACCCGAGAGAAAGCGAAATTAGAGCTGGCGGCGCTAATTCAAGCTTGTGAAAAAGAGCATATCTATTGTGCAAGCATTATGACAGGCTATGGAACTTATACGTTGAAACGCCAAATCCCTCGTTGGCTTGTGCAGCACCCCCGTGTTCGAGCCTTACATCAAGCACCAAAAGAATGGGGCGGGGAAGCAGCAATTTTAATTTTGCTTGATGTGTAGCGTTCTTCTAGCAAGAACGATGTTTTTTATTTTTTAAGATAGCTTTTAAGACTATCCATTTGTTTTTCTGCTTCATTTAGCCCTAATTCATACATCGCCTGAATTTTTCGCGGATCTTTTTCAATACGTTTGATATGCAGATCTTGCGGTGGACGAATGACGAAAATTTTTCCTTCCTGTTCTAGCTTAATAATTTTCTCGATTTGTTGATTATAGTCTTCCGCACGTTGAATAAGCTTTTCGGCAAGGCGGGGATATTTGCGATAGAACCAATTAATCAGCCATTTTGCTGAAGGTTTTTTGCGATAATCTAAAGTGCGGGTCAAAATAACGATAATTTTTTCGTAACCTAAGTGTTGACAAAAATTCAATGGAATACTGTCGGCAATCCCTCCATCTAAATATTTTTTACCATTAATTTCAACATATTGCGAAACAAAAGGCATTGCAGAAGTGGCGCGTAAGGTTTCCATCTGGGCAAAAGGATCGGTGATTTTTACATATTCTGCTTCCCCCGTTTCAATATTGGTGAGCGTGGTGTAGAAATCTGTATTGGCTTGTTTGAAAGTTTCGTTATCAAAGGGATCAAGGGTGAACGGCACTTGATAAAAAGCGAAATCCTTATTCACAATATTGCCCGTGGTAAATAGACTAGTAAAGCCGAGATAGCGTTTATCATTCAAGTATTTTAGGTTATAACGAATGACACGCCCTGCTTGTTTAGAAGGATAATTCACACCAAATAGCGCACCAGCCGATACGCTCACAATGCCGTCAATATGCACATTTTCTTTAAGAAATACATCAAGCACGCCAGCGCTGAACATTCCGCGCATTGCACCACCTTCTAACACTAATCCAACTTTCATCATCACACCCTTTGAAATTCAAAGGCTAGATGATAACCCTTGGTTAGGGTTCATCAAGCAATAAATTTACTTTATAATGCCAGCCCATTAGATGAAATTAGGGTAGAAAAATGAAAATTGCGCTTGGCATTGAATATAACGGCAAGCATTATTTTGGCTGGCAACGGCAGGAGAGTGTTGCCAGCGTGCAAGAGCGGTTGGAAAAAGCCATTTCTTTTGTGGCGAATGAAGATTGTCAAATTTTCTGTGCGGGGCGGACGGATTCTGGCGTACACGCGACAGGGCAGGTGGTGCATTTTGAAACCAATGCGGTGCGTGCAGAAACGGCGTGGAGCTTTGGGGTGAATGCCAATTTGCCCGATGATATTGCAGTATCTTGGGCAAAGCAGGTTGATGAGGATTTTCACGCACGTTTTAGCGCTACTGCGCGCCGTTACCGCTATGTAATTTATAACAATAAATTGCGCTCGGCGATTTTGCCAGAAGGGGTTACTCATTATCATCAGCCGTTAGATCACGCATTAATGCACCAAGCAGGGCAGGCGTTATTGGGGGAAAATGATTTTTCTTCTTTTCGTGCGGCACAATGTCAATCCAATACACCGTGGCGAAATGTGCATCATTTGAACGTGATTAGACAAGGAAAATACATTATTGTGGATATTCAAGCCAATGCCTTTGTTCATCATATGGTGCGAAATATTGTAGGCAGCTTAATGGAAGTGGGGGCTGGGCGCCAGCCTGTGGAATGGATAAGCTGGCTGCTTGCACAAAAAGATCGTAAGTTGGCAGCACCCACCGCCAAACCAGAAGGGCTTTATTTAGTGCAAGTGCATTATCCTGAACAATTTGCCATTCCGCAAAATGCACTTGGGCCACTTTATTTGTCCGATCAGTTATAGCGTTTAAAAGCTAGAATCTTGGTGCAAATTATGGTGTAATAAGCAGAATTTTTTATGAATAAGAAAGGGTTAAAATGAGCTGGATTGATCGAATTTTTAGTAAGAATACGGCATCAAACACACGCAAGGCCAACGTGCCAGAAGGCGTTTGGACAAAATGTACTTCTTGCGGACAAGTATTATATCGTGATGAATTAACGCGTAATTTAGAAGTTTGTCCAAAATGCGGACATCATATGCGTATTGATGCGCGTACACGGTTATTGGCTTTATTAGATAAAGAAAGTGCGGTGGAAATTGCTGCAGATCTTGAGCCAAAAGACATCTTAAAATTCAAAGACTTAAAAAAATATAAAGATCGTTTAACCGCAGCTCAAAAAGAAACGGGCGAAAAAGATGCGTTAATCGCAATGGCAGGTACATTATATGGAATGCCTGTGGTTGCTGCGGCGTCTAACTTTAGTTTTATGGGCGGTTCAATGGGCGCTGTAGTCGGGGCAAAATTTGTTAAAGCAGCGGAAAAAGCCATTGAAGACAATTGTCCTTTTGTCTGTTTTTCAGCCAGTGGTGGCGCACGTATGCAAGAAGCATTGATTTCGTTAATGCAAATGGCAAAAACCAGTGCAGTTTTGGCAAGAATGCGTGAAAGAGGCGTGCCGTTTATTTCGGTGTTGACCGATCCAACATTAGGTGGCGTTTCAGCCAGTTTCGCAATGCTTGGTGATATTAATATTGCCGAGCCAAAAGCCTTAATTGGCTTTGCTGGCCCACGCGTGATTGAGCAAACCGTGCGTGAAAAACTGCCAGAAGGTTTCCAGCGCAGTGAGTTCTTATTAGAAAAAGGGGCGATTGATATGATCGTAAAACGCGGTGATATGCGTGAAACCCTTGCGAGCTTGTTAAGCAAACTTTCTAATAAGCCTTCTCCTTTTGTGCAAGCTGAGTTAGTAGAAAATCTCCCTGAGAATGAATAATCTTAAATCTTCTTTAACAGCCACTTCGCCTTTGTCGCAGTGGCTTTCTTATTTGGAACAAAGCCATTTTAAAGCCATCGATTTAGGTCTTGAGCGCATTAAATCAGTGGCAGAACAGCTTGACTTGCTCAAGCCCGCGCCTTTTGTGATCACCGTTGGTGGGACAAATGGCAAAGGCACAACCTGTCGCTTGTTGGAGCAGATCTTGCTCAATGCCGGTTATCGCGTGGGCGTGTATTGTTCCCCTCATTTAATTCGCTATAACGAACGTGTTCGCATTCAAAATCAAGAATTGCCCGATGCGCAACATAGTGCCTCTTTTGCTTTTATTGAGCAGAACAAAACCCAATCTTTGACCTATTTTGAATACAGCACCTTATCGGCGTTGTATTTGTTTAAACAGGCTAAGCTTGATGTGGTGATTTTGGAAGTGGGGCTAGGTGGACGCTTAGATGCCACCAATATTGTGGATAGCGATATTGCGGTGATTACCAGCATTGATATTGATCACACGGATTTTCTTGGTGATACCCGTGAGCAAATTGCCTTTGAGAAAGCAGGGATTTTCCGAGCGAATAAACCGGCCATTATTGGCGAGCCTGATGTGCCGAATACAATGCTAGAACACGCGCAAAAGCTGCATTGTCAGCTCAGTCGCCGTGGAGTAGAGTGGACATTCAGCCAAACCGCTCAAAGCTGGCAATGGCAAAGCGAACACAGTCAGAATGGCGAAAATGAAAGCAAAAAAGTGCGGTTAGAAAATCTGCCTTTTCCACATATTCCCCTAGCCAATGCGGCTACGGCTTTAGCGGTGTTGCCTTATTTTCCGTTTAACATTGCAGAACAGCCTATTCGTGACGCACTGCAAAACGTCCAACTTACAGGACGTTTCCAGCCGTTAGATAGCCTGCAACGACAGCGTTTAAGTGAACTGTTACATTGTAACGAAAAAGCCTTACCACAAGTGATTATTGACGTAGGGCATAATCCACACGCCGCAAAATATTTGGCAGAAAAACTCACCGCACTTAAACAACCGACACAACGTATTCTGGCGGTTTGTGGTATTTTGAAAGATAAAGATACCCAAGGTGTGCTTTCTCCACTGCTTGATGTGATTGATGAATGGCATTGTATTAGCTTGTCTGGCTATCGTGGACAACGTGGTGAAGAATTGTTAGCCGAACTGCAAGCGCTGGCGTTATTACGAAATAAAATGCTTAAAGCAAGTTCATTTTCCTCAATGGAGCAAGCACTACAAAGTGCAGTGCAAAATTCGCGAGAAAATGATGTCCTGCTCGTTTTTGGTTCGTTTTATACCGTAGGGCAGTTGTTGGAATTATTAGCATAAAAAATGCCCGACTAAGGGCATTTTTTGTGGCAATTATAATATCAATGAAGTTGTTATGCCAAAGACGCCACCATTACCGCTTTAATGGTGTGCATACGGTTTTCTGCTTGGTCAAAGGCGATGTTCATTGGTGATTCAAATACGTCTTCCGTGACTTCAATACCGTTTGCTAAGTGCGGGTATTTTTCAGCAATTTTTTTGCCGATTTCGGTTTCGCAATTATGGAAAGCAGGCAGGCAGTGCATAAACTTCACTTTAGGATTGCCGCTGCGTTGCATTAGAGCAGGGGTTACTTGATAAGGCAACAGTAAATCAATGCGTTCGCCCCAGCTTTCAAGCGGTTCGCCCATTGATACCCAAACGTCTGTATGCACGAAATCAACGCCTTTCACGGCAAGATCCACATCTTCTGTAATGGTGATTTTCGCCCCTGTTTGTTGCGCAAATTCTTGACACATTGCCACTAATTCCGCTTCTGGCTGCAAGGCTTTTGGCGCGCAAATGCGAACGTCCATTCCTAATTTTGCCCCGATTAATAATAATGAATTGCCCATATTATTGCGTGCATCACCAATATACACATAGCTAATTTCTGACAACGGTTTGTCGCAATGTTCCATCATTGTAAGCACATCTGCCAGCATTTGAGTTGGGTGGAATTCATCAGTTAAGCCGTTAAAAACGGGAACACCGGCATATTCGGCGAGTTCATTGACCACCGCTTGTTTAAAGCCGCGATATTCAATGGCATCATACATTCTTCCAAGTACGCGTGCGGTGTCTTTCATGCTTTCTTTATGTCCAATTTGGGAAGAATTAGGATCAATATAAGTAACATTTGCCCCTTGATCATAGGCCGCCACTTCAAAGGCGCAACGCGTGCGGGTGGAGGTTTTTTCAAAAATTAAAGCGATGTTTTTGCCCTTTAATTTAGGTTGTTCTGTTCCTGCATATTTGGCGCGTTTCAAGTCTTTGGCAAGTTGCAGCAAAAACTTAATTTCTTCTGGCGTGTGGTGCATAAGACTAAGTAAATGGCGATTTTTTAAATTGAAAGGCATAATAGTTTCCTCTTATGTTGTGTTTGCAAATTTTGTTGGTATATTACTGATTTCTTTTCAGTGAATAAAGGTAAAAATATGTTAGATCAAGCATTATTAAGTTTAACCCACGAACAACAGCAAGAAGCAGTGGAAAAAATTCAGGCATTAATGGAGCAAGGCGTAAGCAGCGGTGAAGCCATTGCTATGGTAGCAAAAGCATTGCGTGAACAACATCAACAAAATGCAGAAAATCATTCACGTTAAGTAATAATTTCATAGCTAAATAAAAAATTTTGGAGTAATTTTTTATTTGCTGAACTGTGTAAGCAACGCATATATAAAGAAATTTTGTGATCTCTGTTTGATTTTAGAAGATTTGTTATTGCGAAAAAGTGAAATTTATTTGAATATTTACTCGAAAAATTAGGGAATAAGGCGAGTGCTTTATTGGTTTGAAAAGTTCTATCTGAGATAGAAAATCCATTTAGAGGTTAAATGTTTATTATGGAAGTTGGTGTTGTTAAATGGTTCAATAACGCAAAAGGGTTTGGATTTATTTCAGCGGAAGGCAATGACGCAGATATTTTTGCGCATTATTCTGTGATTGAAATGGAAGGCTATCGTTCGTTAAAAGCGGGGCAAAAAGTCAATTTTGAAGCTGTACACGGTGATAAAGGCTCTCACGCAACCAAAATTGTCCCAGTAGTAGAATAGACAAAATTATTTCATATCCTTTAAGAATAAGGCAAAGCGAAATGCTTTGCCTTTTCTCTTTTCCTTTGCTTCTTTCTAATTTAGTTCTCTTGTGCAATTTTTCTATTATGAAAAATCACATAAATATGCGGGAGAATTTGGCTGATCATATTCAATTGTTGAATAGGAATGCCCACTTCAGATTGGCTTAGCCTTTCCCCTTGTTGCTCATTGAGCTGTTGTAAGGATTGATGAATATTTTCTTGTAGCTTGTCAAATACAGGCTGAGATAAGGATTCAATATGCTCTAAGGCGTAAATCAATTTCTTCGCAATGGGGTAATATTCTGCCATAAAATCAATATTTTGCTGAATTTGCTTAATGTGTTTGCGATACGCACCAAGGGCGGAAATGTAGCTTAACAAGGAATAATTCAGTTTTAGCATTTCAAAGCCTTCTTGCAAGTGATCTTTATATTTTTCTGGATCACTATTCATATTTGACATCGTGGCGCTAAGTGCGGTGGCATATTCGTGCGCTTTTCGCCGTGCGATGCGATATTGCAAGCTATCGCATTTGCCAAATTGTAACTGGCTGATGATATACAACAAATATTTGCCGTCACTTTGAATGGCTTGATGAATGACTTTGTTGAGCTGTAGATATTTCCAATCTGGCCACAAATAAGACACGGCAACCCACGCAATAAATGAGCCAGCTAAGGTATCAATTAAGCGTGAATAAAGGGCCGAGTGAATATCAATCCCGATAATATTAAAGCTAATTAGCACCTGTAAGGTGATGAAAAAAGTGGAAAAGCTGTAATTATTACTGCGGAAAAAGAAGAACAAGGTACTAGTGGCAACCACCAAGCCCATTTGTAATTCCAGAGTAGGCTGTGCATAAGGCAATAATGAACCAATAATCACCCCTAAAATGGTGCCGACAATACGCTGTTTTAAACGTAATTTAGTGGCGGCATAGTTCGGCTGGCAAACAAAAACCGCGGTGAGCAAAATCCAATAACCACGCGAAAGCTGTAAAAATTCTACGATGGTACAGCAGACAAAAACCACAATAGAAAGTCTTACGGCGTGGCGGAAAAGCTGCGAATCAAAACTTAAATGGCTGCGAATAGTGAGCCAAATGTTTTTAAAACCTTTCACATCGCTATCATCGTGAATTTTGACCCAACGGTGGTGTGTTTCAGACGCTTCAGGTGTTTGCCCTAAATGGCGTAATTGCCAATCCACCCCTTGTAAATTATTAATTAAGGTTTTGATCGCCGTGTTTTGCGTATCATCTTGATGAGTTTGCGCATAGTGTTCAAAGGATTGATTTACCCCTGTGATGGCACGTTCTAAGCGAGCATTGTAACTGTAATGGGTGTTTTGTTGCAGACTTTGCGCAAAATCGCGACAAGCCTGTGCCTGTAATTCTAAAAGGCGTTGGATACGGAAAATTAAATCCGTATTCTTAAGTTGTTGAGTTAAAACTTGATAATCAAAATAACTCGAATTGGCACGCTCGTGAATATCTTGCGCGGCAAAATAATAGTTAATCATTTGCGTGGTGCGAGTGTGGCGATATTGCCCACGGATACGATAAAACAGGGCAGTGCGGCACGCATTAAAGGCATTAATAAGCTGGCTATTTTTCATTGCAAGGGTAATTTGCTTGCTTTCTAGTTGATCAATATCATCAGGATCAAAAAACAAGGATTTTGCTTCTAAATATTCCGCCAACGCCACAAAAGATTTCGCCACCGCATCTTGCACGGGGCGGTTTGGGAAAAACAGATAAACCACAATGGCGGTAATGCTATATAGCAATGTGCCTAATAAAATTAATAGGGAATTGAGATACCACAGGGTTTCGGGCTGATAGGTTAGAGTGGTGTAAAGGGCAACCACCAACGTGCCAAAAGAAATGGTGTTGTAACGTTGTCCCACCGCGCCAATCATCGTAAAAATAAAGGTGATGACCGTCATTAACAGAGTGAAAGCAATGCCATTGCCGAGCGTGAGTTGAACGCTAAGGGTGGACACCGAAAAGGCCAGTAGGGTATAAAAAATATTTTTTAACCGCCCAGTTAAGCGGTTATCTAAATCTGCCAAACCACCTGCGATAATGCCGAGTACCAATGGCATACTTTGCTGTGAAATATCCAATAACCACACGGAAAAAGCCGCAATATTGACAGCAATAAAAACAGGAATGGTGGCGATAACCTTTGCGTTCAGCCAGTTATTCATTCTTTGTGTAATCCTTAAAAGGCAAAAATTTTCATTATTTTAACCGCTCTTTTAAATAATTGGCATAATCTGGTACGCGAATTTCCACCTTTTGATTAAATAATTGACTTTGCACCAGAAAATCCGCACTGGCCATATTCATCGCCACAGGAATATTCCACACCGTAGCAATGCGCATTAAGGCTTTGACATCAGGATCGTGTGGCACGGCATTCATTGGATCCCAAAAGAAAATCAGCACATCAATTTTTTGCTCCGCAATTAATGCACCAAGTTGTTGATCGCCGCCCATTGGACCACTTAACAACGGGGTGATGGGTAAATCAGTTTCCGCTTGGATTAAATTGCCTGTTGTGCCAGTGCCATAAAGGATATGGGCAGAAAGTAAAGTGCGGTGCTTTTTACACCAATTTATTAAATCTTGTTTACAGTGATCGTGAGCAACCAAGGCAATATGTTTGCTTTCTGCAAGCTGGCGAGTGGTATTTTGCATTTTTCCTCCAGATAGCAAAAAGTGAGCCTAAAGCCCACTTTTTCTTAATCAATCATTAGCGATTATTTTTGTTTTTTCGCCCAGTTCAAGAAACGTGCTTGCGTTTCTTTGTCGGCTTGTTGGAACCAATATTGTAATTGTTGTTCCACCACATTTTCACCTTGTACGGTAATTTTGCCTTTTTGTGCTTTTGCCGCAGAAGGAAGTGCTGCTGGCATCGCTGTAGTAGCAAAAGATGATACTGAAGCAACCGCCCCTGATGCATTGTACTCAGAAAGATTGTCAATGAGATTTAAGCCAGGTAAGAAACCTTCTTGTTTTAAAAGATCTTGCTTAAATGGCACATTTTTTCCTGAAACAGTTTTTACACTAACAACAGGGTTTTTATTATAAGCTGCGGTTTCACGCTCATCTTCAAGGTGTGGTGCAGAAATAACCACATCTTCTGCTGTACCTTGAAAAGTAACGATGATTGGATTTGATTCAAATAATGTACGGTCAGAACCGCCTGATCTCACCACTTCACTTACACGCACCACAACTTGGTGAGTTTGCGCGTCATTGGCTTTAAAAGAATTGGTTGATTTTAAAAGAGATTTACTTGCTTTTTGTCCGTCAATGGCTAAAAAATCAACATTAGATGAACTGGTTACCATACCGGCAAAACTTGCAGTGCTGGTTAATAAAGCTGCGGTAGCTAATGCAGCAAAACGAAATTTCATATTCGCTCCTTTCATATAAGGGATAATGTTTTATTTTGATTCACTTTAATCATCTAAAGTGTACTTGGCTATGCTATTCTAATTTGGCAAAAATGAAAATAAAAAATTTTATTTTTGCTTAAAATTTGTAAGGTTAAATGGCATTGGAATGATTTGGATCATTGGGAGGGAATATGAAAGTCAAAAAATTTGCCGTTTATGGGCGTGTGCAAGGCGTGGGTTTTCGCTATTTCACTTGGAAAGAAGCCAGCAAAATTGGGCTAACGGGTTGGGTAAAAAATCTTTCGGACGGAAGCGTTTTAGTGATCGCCAAAGGCTCGGAAGAACAATTAACCCAGCTTTATCAATGGTTGCAGCGTGGCTCACCCAGTGCGGTGGTAAAACAAGTGATTATGGAAGACTATCCTGATAATGAGATTTTCCACGATTTTTCTGTGCGCCGTACTTAATCTATTGTTTAAGATTAGGCTTTGCTTCGATTTAACGCAATCAGACAGCCGATTAACACAACACTTGCCCCTAAGGCTTGGGCAAGGTTGATCCGTTCTCCTAAGGTGTAATAACCAATGATGGCGGTAGAAATCGGCACGAGCAATTGGAGAAAATTAAAGGTGACAATGCCTTGTTTTTGTACGATATAAAAAGCGAACAACATTCCCGTTGCCATTCCATAAATACCTGCCAAAGCAAGGGCGCTGAGCATTAGCTTTGGTGTGTGTTGAAGTTCAGCAATTTTGCCAGAATACAAGGCAAGCGCTAAGAAAATCAGTCCCGCAATTGTGGCGGTGGACGCACTAATGACAAAAACGGGCAATTTTTGCACCGCACTTTTCACCAGTAAATTTTGTAGGGATTGAATAAAAATGCCCAAAAATAAAAACACGGTACCAAGGACAAACTGGTGATTATCACCTTGCGGATTACCATTCAAGACAAAAATAAATGAGCCAATAATGGCAAGCAACGATCCCAAATAAAAACCACGCTGTTTCACTTTTTGCCGTTCATCAGCGAAAAAAATCGCTGCGATGGCAATCCCTAAAGGCATTGCCAGAATGCCAAAAATACTGCCAGAAAGGGCGGAAGTAAGCCTTAATCCGTTAATAAAGAAATACATATTCCCTGCCATAAAAACGCCCAGTAACAGCAAGGTGAACAGCAAGCGTGGCTGTTTGAAAATCTCAAATAAGGTGCGTCTAAATTTGAATGCGCAGATCAGGATAAACAGAATACCGCCCGATAAAAAACGCACAGCATTGTTATTGAAAGTGTCAAAATGCAGGCTCATCACGCGTAAAATCGGGAAGCCAAGCCCCATCAGCAAAATATATAGTGCATTGGTGCTTAGCGTTATTTTCATCGGTGGCCTACCTTATTTGATGGGACGAAATTTGCGATAGCCCAAAGCCAGCACAAAACACAGCGCTTGCAACAAAATAATCGTTGGGCCAGTGGCGGCATCAAGATGATAACTCAGAATGATACCCAAAAAACTGCTGGTTGTAGCAGTTGCTATGGCGATTAAGAGCATTTTGTTGAAATTCTTACTCAGCACATAAGCGGTAATCCCTGGAGAAATCAGCATTGCCGTGACTAAGATAATGCCCACCACTTGCATTGTGCTGATAATGGTTAGAGCGAGCAAAAACAGTAAGCCGTAATGCAATGTTGTTACCGCAAGCCCGATAACGCGCGCGTGATTTGGGTCAAAACAGAAAAGCAGAAAATCTTGTCTTTTCAGTAAGATAATCAGCAAAACAAGGACGGCGATAATCAGTGTTTGGATTAATTCTTGCGGTGTGATGCCTAATAAATTACCGAATAAAATATGCGTTAAGTGCTGTTCTGTTTCTACTTTGCTGAATAATACAAGCCCTAGCGCGAACATTCCGGAAAACATAATCCCCATTACGGTGTCTTCCTTAATTCGGCTGTGGGATTTTAAATAGCCAATCCCAAAGGCGCACAGCAAGCCTGAAACTAGCGCACCGATGGCTAAAGGAATGCTGGCCACATAAGCTAACACGATGCCCGGTAAAACCGAATGGGAAATGGCATCACCCATTAGCGACCAGCCTTTTAAAATCAAGAAACAAGAAAGCACGGCACAAATCACCGCAATGATTAACGCCATAAACAAGGCATTTTGCATAAAGGGATAACTGAGCGGCTCAAACCACCAATTCGCGAAATCAACCCAGCTCATTATGTTGCTCCTTATTGGCGGCGCGCTTATGGCGTAAAATGCCGTATTTTGGAGAAAGGAAAAAGGCGCTCAAGAAAAGTGCGGTCTGAAAACAGACAATTAATCCGCCTGTTGCACCGTCTAAATAATAGCTGATGTACACACCGAGTACGCTACTGCTTATGCCGAGGCTCACCGCAATCATCACTAAGGTTTTAAAACGATCCGTAAGCAAATATGCCGTTGCCCCTGGTGTGATAACCATTGCGATCACTAAAATTGCGCCAACGGTTTGCAACGCCGCCACCACACAAGCGCTTAATAAGGTGAAAAATAATATTTTATAATGAAGTGGCGACAATCCCACGGCGGAAGCTTGCATTTCATCAAAAAAGACTAACAGCAGATCTTTCCAAAAAATCAGCAATAGCACAAAACAAATGCTGATAATAATGGCCACTTGCCAAATATCTTCCGTTGAAATGCCTAACAAGTTGCCTAATACAATATCTTGCACATTAATAGCGGTGGGATTAAGGGAAATGATAAATAACCCGAGGGCAAAAAAGGTGGTAAAAATAAAACCGATCACCGCATCTTGACGTAAATTGGACAAGGATTTCACCCAGAGAATAGAAAGTGCGGCTAAAATTCCTGAAAAAAATGCGCCAATCACATAAGGAAAAGAAAAGGCATAGGCGATGGCAACACCAGGAACAACCGAATGAGAAAGCGCATCGCCAATCAATGACCAGCCTTTCAGCATTAAATAAGCGGATAAAAAAGCACAAATGCCGCCCACCATTGCGCTT
Source organism: Avibacterium endocarditidis (assembly GCF_965138825.1). NCBI lineage: Bacteria > Pseudomonadati > Pseudomonadota > Gammaproteobacteria > Pasteurellales > Pasteurellaceae > Avibacterium > Avibacterium endocarditidis. The sequence continues at coordinate 105,051 of NZ_CBCSDH010000003.1, read as the reverse complement.
AACACAAAGGCGTTAATCATATAATCATACTGGAAAGGTTCTAATAATAAGGCGATCATTGGCTGTTCTCTTTGTCAGTGCGACAGGGGCAATCTTCCAGATTACAATCACGCACGATTGGCGCAGGCGGATCGTTTTTCGTTTGTCCGTAAAATACAGCAGGCAGTTCATCATCGGTAAGCACCGTTACGGTGCGCTCGTCTTCATCATCGTGCAAATCACGCCCACTCAGTTTCACGTTACGCAGCACGCCACCGAATACTTGCTCTAAATTTTGCTGAGTAAAGGTGGTGGCGGTGCTACCCTGAGCAAGCACGGTGCGGTTAATCATAATCACTTGATCACAATAATCTGGCACTGCGCCTAAATTATGGGTAGAAACTAAAATTAAATAACCTTCTTCACGCAAGTTGGCAAGCAAGTCCATAATCGCTGCTTCCGTTTGCACATCAACGCCGGTGAAAGGTTCATCAAGCAGAATAATTTTACTTTTTTGTGCCAGCGCACGAGCCAGAAAAACGCGTTTTTTCTGCCCACCAGAAAGCTCGCCAATTTGACGCTGTGCGAGATGCGCGATATTTAAGCGCTCCATTGCCAGCTGAACTTCTTGTTTATCAAGTGCGGTGGGAATTCTGAGAAAATTCATATAACCATAACGCCCCATCATTACCACATCGTAAACGGATACGGGAAATTGCCAATCCACTTCTTCACTTTGTGGCACATAAGCGATTAAATTTTGCTTTAATGCCTTCTTAATCGGCTGACCGCACAGCAACACCTGCCCTTGTTGCGGTTTTACCAAGCCCATTAAACTTTTAAATAAAGTGGATTTCCCACTGCCATTCACCCCCACTAAAGCACAGGTTGTGCCACCTTGTAGCTGAAAAGACACATTATGAATGGCGGTATGTCCGTTGTTATAACGAACAGTTACGTCCTGTACTTCAATGGTGGGCTGATTATTGGGCATTTTCAAATCCTTCAATAATGGTGGAAATGGTGGTATTGAGCAAATCTAAATAGGTGGGAACTGGCCCTTTGGCGTTGGAAAGGGAGTCCACATAAAGTACACCGCCATAATGAATTTGGCTTTCTTTCGCCACTTGTTGCGCAGGCTTTGGCGAAATGGTGCTTTCGCTGAAAATCACCGGAATCTGATGTTGGCGAATTAAATCAATCATTTTACGCACTTGCTGTGGCGTGCCTTGTTGTTCTGCATTCACCGCCCAAAGATAAACTTCATTAAAACCATAATCTTGCGCTAAATAACTAAATGCCCCTTCAGAAGTGGCAAGCCAGCGTTGTGCTTGGGGAATTTTGTCCAATTTAGGGCGAAGTGTGCTATCTAAAGTGCGGATCTTTTTGGCGTAATTTTCTGCATTTTGGCGGTAAGTTTCGGCATTTTGTGGATCGTATTTGATCAGAGCATTTTTGATATTTTCTACATAAATTAATGCGTTGCTTGGCGACATCCACGCGTGGGGATTAGGGATTTTTTTCTCACCATTTTCTGCAATAAAAATAGGCTGAATGCCTGAGGTAACCACAACCGCCGGTTTATCTTGCACATTTTGGAAAAAACGCTCAAACCAACGTTCTAAGTTTAACCCGTTCCATAGCACAAGATCTGCCGACTGCGCTTTAACGATATCTTTTGGCGTTGGCTCATAGCCGTGAATTTCTGCGCCTGCTTTGGTGATGGATTCCACGCTGGCGGCATCACCAGCAATATTTTGCGCCATATCTTGAATAATGGTAAAGGTGGTAACCACTTTGAATTTAGCATAGCTTGCGGGGCTAAACAACATTGCGGCAGAAAGCGCGATGGTAGCGAACTGTTTCAACATAAATTCTCCTTTTAATGAATCGTTTTCCGCTATTATAAAACACAAAGCTCATCAAGTAAATACGAATGATTCTCAAATTATAGGCATTTTGCTGGTTTTGGTAACCCTGCCAGTTTTGTGGCTTGCTTGGCTGGCCCTTCAGGGAATAAACGTTGTAAATAACGGCTGTTACCCTTATCTTCGCCTAGTTTTTGTGCCATTGCTTTCACCAACATTCTGATCGCTGGTGAAGTGTTGTATTCCTGATAAAAATCACGCACAAAATAAATCACTTCCCAATGGGCTTCGGTTAAGCTCAGCCCCTCTTTTTCTGCAATGGCTAGTGCCACTTCGGGCGTCCATTGTGTTAAATCCAACAAATAGCCTTCGTTATCGGTTTCAATAGTCGTATCGTTAATATTGAGCATTGTTGTTTCCTTATTCATCTGTTTAATTATACAAAAACGCCCCTAAAAAGGGGCGCTGAATTTACCAATTAAAGCAATAATTAATCATTGCGTAAAATACCAAGCAAGTTTAATAAACTCACAAAGATATTATAAATAGACACATAAAGGCTTACTGTTGCGCGAATATAGTTAGTTTCGCCGCCGTGAATGATGCTGCTGGTTTGATATAAAATGCCCATACTAGAGAACACGATAAATAATGAGCTTAACGCCACATAGAATGCAGGCATTTTAAAGAAGAAGCTGGCGATCATTCCTACCACAAGCACGATAAACAAGGTAAACATCATACCAGAAAGGAATGACATATCTTTTTTCGTGCTGAGGACATAGAAAGAACAGGCAAAGAACACCGCAGCGGTGCCGCCAAGGGCAAGAGCGATTAAATCACCTAAGCCTGCGCCAATATACATATTTAATACTGGCCCTAAAGAATAACCAATAAAACCAGTTAAAGCGAAAGTGGAAAGAATCCCCCACGCACTGTTTTCTAAGGCGCTATTTAAAAATAATAAGCCATAAAAGCCCACCAATAACACACCAAAATGTAATGGGGCAACATTTAATGTCATTGCCACATAAGCAACAACCGCAGAAAAAGTTAAGGTTAACGCCAATAAGAAATAAGTGTTGCGTAACACCTTGTTGGTGGCCAACACCGATTCTTGACGGCTGTCTTCAACGATTAAACGAGATTGCATAAACGCTCCTGTTATTAATATAAAAATCAAGGTTATAAAGTATAGGCTAGTGGGGGAAAAGTCAATGAATGTCGATGGATTTTTATCAGTTTAACATTGGCTTGCATAGGAAAAAAACGTGAGGATTGTTATAATTCAACACAATTTTAAGAAATCAGCAACAAAACAAATAACAATGCTATTAGAAAAAAACTTTTGGCAGCATAAATCGCTGTTAGAAATGAATGAAGCAGAATGGGAAGCCCTGTGCGATGGTTGTGGCAAATGCTGTTATCGTAAATTTATTGAGGGCCGTGGGCGGCGCAAAAAGCTGTATTTCACTCGCATTGCCTGCAATTTGCTTGATTTAGACAGCGCGAAGTGCGGTAATTATGCGCAACGGTTTCAACTTGAGCCAGATTGTACCAAGCTCACCAAAAAGAATTTGCCTGATTTCCATTGGCTGCCAGCTACCTGTGCCTATCGGTTATTATATGAAAATAAACCGCTGTTTGATTGGCATCCGTTAATTTCTGGCGATCCCAATAGCGTAAAGCTCGCGCATATTCCTATTGAAAACGGCATTCACGAAAAAGATGTGATTGATTGGTTTGAGTTTGTGATTGATGATGAATAAAGATGAATAAAAAAGAGCGGTAATTTTTACCGCACTTTTTCTATATATTTCTATATATTTTTAGATAGTGAATTTAGCGTGAGTGAGTTGCTCATTTACGGGATTTTTAGGATCTTCGCCAAAACGATTTCTCCCCCGTGTTCCGTCTAAACAAGCAAAGATGAATAGCACAATAAAACCGATTACAGGGATAAAGCCAATTAATAACCACCAGCCTGAGCGATCGGTATCGTGTAATCGTCTTACTCTCACCGCTAAAGAGGGGATTAAGGTCGCAAGGCCATAAACGCCAGTAAATCCGAAATCGTTATTAAGTAAAACAAAATCGAGCATACCTAAAATTACATACAATAAAAAATCAACCGCCACAAACCACCAAAATTCTTTACGTCTTGCGCGCCCATTAAATTGCGCATAGTTTTTTAGTACATACAAATACCAGTTCATTTTTATCCTTTAATTTTCCTTGAAAAATTTAATTATTCTAGAAATTGGCAATATCTCTGTCAATTAGCAATTTTTTGTCTTTAAAAGAAAAAATCTTTATTTGACGGAGATCACGAATTTAAAGGAAACCGTTTGCTTTTAACTCATTGATTTGTAGAATGAAGTTAATTCTCCAGTATTTATGGTTGTTGGAAAAGCATATGGATATTAGCGCAACACTTCAAGCAAAGGCTGAGAAATTAGGCATTGCCATTTCTCATTATGATATTGACGGCAATTTGATTTATGCCAATCCAGAGAGTTTGGCGTATTTTATTGAGTTGCTTTCCTTACAGAGAGAAAATCCAGAGGATATAGAAAATAAAAGTGCGGTGCAATTTGATGATGTTTTTGTGGCGCGGGAGGGAGAAACCATTGTTTATGATATTGCACGGTTAAATCTCGACAGCCATATTCTTCAAGTTACCTTATTTAATGAACAACATCAGCCTGTAACACCACTTTCCTTTTCTAATCATCAACTTTCTTTTCCTGCGAAGCCTTTTGGCTATTATCTTTTACAGCTTTCCAGCCACGAAAGAAACTACCACGTTCGCCTTTTGGTTAGCCCGAAAACCGCCTATCAACCTGCAATTTTTCAACAGCAAAAAGCGTGGGGCTTGAATGTTCAGCTTTATAGCTTACGTTCAGCACGAAATTGGGGGATTGGGGATTTTGCTGATCTGGCTTATTTGGTGGAACAGGGCGTGCTGTATGGGGCGGAATTTATCGGCATTAACCCGTTACACGCAATGTATTCTGCCGTGCCTGAATGGGCAAGCCCTTATAGTTCAGCATCAAGACGCTATTTGAATTGGCTTTACCTCGCCATTGACCAGCTACCTGAATTTAAATTGTGTAAATCTGTGCAAAATTGGCTGAATCAAGATAATGTTCAACAGCAACTCACAGCGTTACGTCAAGCGGAGCAAGTGAATTATACAGAAATAACTCAGCTAAAATTCACCGCACTTGAGAAACTTTATGCCTATTTCCAACGTAGCCGTGCGGCAAAAATGCAACAACGACAAAAAGCCTTTTCGGATTTTGTTAAACAACAGGGCAACGGCTTGTTATATCAAGGCTTATTTGAATGCTTAGATTGCCAAAGTTCCCATCAAGCCATTGAGCAAGAAGATCAAATTGGTTGGCTGGGTTGGCAACAATATCAACAGCTTAATGATAAACAACGGGATAAATTAATCCGTCAGCATAAAGACCAAGTGATGTTTTATTGCTGGTTACAATGGCTGGCGCAAGAACAACTTAATGATCTGCAAACCTTATGCCAAGCGAAAGGAATGCGCTTAGGTATTTATGGCGATTTAGCCGTAAGTAGCTCAAGGGGCAGTGCCGATGTGTGGGCAGATCCTGATTTATATTGCATTCAGGCTTCTGTCGGCGCACCGCCCGATCCTTTAGGGCCCGTGGGGCAAAATTGGAATATTCCGCCTTATAATCCGACTGAGTTGAAAGCTCGAGGTTTCCAACCGTTTATTGAATTATTGCGTGCCAATATGCAACATTTTGGCGTGTTGCGTATCGATCATATTATGGGGCTGTTCCGTTTATGGCTTATTCCGCCAGAAAAAACCGCAGCCGATGGGCTTTATGTGCATTATCCTTTTGCTGAATTAATGGCGATTTTAGCCATTGAAAGCCAACGAAATCAATGCTTTATCGTGGGTGAGGATTTAGGTACTGTGCCTGATGAAGTGCGGTGGAAATTGAACGAATTTCAGATTTTTTCTTATTTTGTGCTGTATTTTGAAAAACAGGGTTTGCATTATCCTGATAAAAAGACCTTTCCACAAAATGCTTTTGCCACTATCGGCACGCACGATGTTCCCTCACTCGCGAGTTTTTGGCATTGCCGTGATTTAGCCCATTTTGCTCAGCTCGGCATATTGGCAGGCGAGGGGCTAAAACAAAAATACGATCAGCGGTTATTAGATAAACAAGCCTTATTAAACAGCTTGCACCGCGATCAATATTTACCTGACGATTACTGGGGCGATGCCCTCACAATGGCAATGCACCAAAATTTAATGCGTGTGATCCACCTTTATTTAGCCGAAAGCCAAACCAAGCTTATCGGCGTTCAACTGGAAAATTTAATTGAACAGGAAATTTCCTTCAATCTGCCCGGCACGTCAATGGAATATCCAAATTGGCGTATGAAATTAGCCCGAACCATTGAGGACATTTTTTCTGATAAAAATATCACCGCACTTTTAACTGAAATTAACCAAGCACGTCAGCGATAAGAGGTTTATATGAATACATTGCTTCCACAACAAGCCATTAATGCCTTTTTCAACGGCACGCATTCCGATCCCTTTTCTGTGCTGGGTATGCACGAAACAGAAAAGGGCATTGAAGTTCGCGTATTATTGCCTGATGCCAATCAGGTTAAGGTGCTGGATAAAGACAATCCAAGCAAGGTTTATCCCTTAGATTGCCTTGATGAACGTGGCTTTTTTGCGGGTATCATTCCAAACACACACAGTTTTTTTGCTTATCAATTAGAAGTCTATTGGGGTAATGAACCACAGATTGTAGAAGATCCGTACCGTTTTCACCCAATGATTCAAGAGCTGGATAATTGGCTATTGGCGGAAGGCTCACATTTACGCCCTTATGAAATTTTAGGTGCGCACTTTATGCAATGCGAGGGCGTATCAGGTGTGAATTTCCGCTTATGGGCACCGAATGCGAAGCGGGTTTCGGTGGTGGGTGATTTCAACTATTGGGACGGTCGCCGCCACCCGATGCGTTTTCATTCCTCAAGTGGTATTTGGGAGCTGTTTATCCCTAAAGTGGCACTGGGTCAATTGTATAAATTTGAATTATTGGATTGTAACGATCAGCTCCGTTTGAAAGCCGACCCTTATGCCTTTAGCTCACAGCTTCGTCCTGATACTGCTTCGCAAATTAGCCCATTGCCGAATGTGGTGGAAATGACGGAAAAACGTCGCAAAGCCAACCAGTTTGATCAGCCGATTTCCATTTATGAAGTGCATTTAGGCTCTTGGCGGCGAAATCTCGCGAACAATTTTTGGTTAGATTACGATGAAATCGCTGATGAGCTGATCCCTTATGTGAAAGAAATGGGTTTCACCCATATTGAATTTTTGCCGTTGTCAGAATTTCCTTTTGACGGCTCTTGGGGTTATCAACCTATCGGGCTTTATTCCCCAACTAGCCGTTTCGGCACGGCGGAGGGCTTTAAACGTTTAATCGAGAAAGCTCACGAGGCGGGAATTAATGTGATTTTAGATTGGGTTCCAGGGCATTTCCCAAGTGATACCCACGGTTTGGCAGCCTTTGACGGCACGGCGTTATATGAATATGCCGATCCGAAAGAGGGCTATCATCAAGATTGGAACACGTTGATTTATAACTACGGTCGTTATGAAGTTAAAAACTTCTTATCTGGCAATGCGTTATATTGGCTAGAACGCTTTGGTTTAGACGGCTTGCGTGTGGACGCGGTGGCATCAATGATTTACCGTGATTACAGCCGTGCTGATGGACAATGGATTCCAAATCAATATGGCGGTCGGGAAAATTTAGAGGCGATCGAATTTTTAAAACACACCAATTATGTATTGGGAACAGAAAATGCGGGGGCGATCACCATTGCGGAAGAATCCACTTCTTTTGCGGGCGTTACGCACCCACCGCAAGATGGCGGGCTAGGTTTCCACTTCAAATGGAATATGGGGTGGATGAACGACACGCTATCCTATATGCAAAAAGATCCCATTTATCGCCAACATCACCACAGCCAAATGACCTTTGGAATGATGTATCAATACAGCGAAAATTTCGTGCTTCCTCTTTCGCACGATGAAGTGGTACACGGCAAAGGCTCGCTTATCGGCAAAATGCCCGGTGATGCGTGGCAAAAATTTGCCAACCTACGGGCATATTATGGCTATATGTGGGGCTATCCAGGGAAAAAATTGCTCTTTATGGGTAATGAATTTGCTCAGGGGCGAGAATGGAACTATCAAGAAAGCCTTGATTGGTTCTTGCTCGATGAAAATATCGGCGGAGGCTGGCATAAAGGCGTGCAAAAATTTGTGCAAGATTTGAACCGCACTTATCAAACGCACCCCGCTTTATATGAGTTGGATTATGACCCTGCAGGCTTTAATTGGCTTGTGGTGGACGACTATCAAAATTCCGTGTTCGTGTTTGAGCGTTGCAGCCGCGATGATGAGCGCATTATTGTAATCAGTAACTTTACGCCAGTGCCACGTTATGATTATCGCTTTGGCGTGAATGAAGCAGGGGAGTATGAAGAAATTCTTAATTCTGATTCGGCATTTTATCAAGGCTCAAATTTAGGTAATCAAGGCGTGGTGGTGAGTGAATCCATCGCGAGCCACGATAAAGCCCAATCCATTTCCATCACCATCCCGCCACTGGCAACCTTGTATTTGAAATGGAAGAAACCTGCAAAAGCGGAAAAAACGCACAAGCCTCAAAGCACAAAAGACAAAGGGGTTAAAGTTGCCAAAGGGCAAAGAACAAATAAAAGAAAATAGGCAAGATAAGCAATGATCAACACGGCAATCGGCAAACCTTACCCCTTAGGAAGTACCTTTAGTCGCCCGCAGACGGGAAGTCATCAAGGCGAGGCGGGGTGGAACTTCGCGATTTTTTCTGCCTGTGCGGAAAATGTCAGATTATGCTTATTTTTTGATGGGCAAGAGTTGCCTTTAGAAATGTATCAAACGGGGGATATTTGGCATTTGTGGGTAGGGGATTTGCCTTATGGCACAGAATACGGCTTTCGGCTTGAGGGCAAAGCGGGGACGTTGTGCAACCCGCAAAAATTAATGCTCGATCCTTATGCCAAAGCGGTGATCGGTAAGCCAGATTTAAGCAGTACGGAAAAGTGTGAATGGTTTTTGTTAAGCGATCGTCGAGATAACGCCAGCCTCGCCCCGAAAGCGGTGTTAGTTGATGAACACTTTGATTGGCAAGGGGATAAACCACTTGCTACCCCTTGGGCGGAAACCTTGATTTATGAATTGCACATCAAAGGTTTCACCCAGCTTCGCCAAGATTTACCCGAAGCCATTCGTGGCACTTATGCGGGTTTAGCGCACCCCACAATGATTGCCTATTTAAAAGAACTCGGCATAAGTGCGGTGGAAATTTTGCCAATAAATTATCACCTTGATGAACCCCATTTACAGGAAAAAGGCTTAGCTAATTATTGGGGATATAGCCCTTTAGCGATGTTTGCGGTGGAGTCGGAATATTGGTCGGGGCAAGCTGGTACAACGCCATTAAGCGAATTTAAAACAATGGTTCGCGCACTTCACCAAGCGGGCATTGAAGTGATTTTAGATGTGGTATTCAACCACAGTATGGAATCAGAAAAACATTTTCCAACCTTTAGCCAGCGTGGAATTGATGATCGGACTTACTATTGGCAAAACGAGCAGGGTGAATATCTAAACGCCACAGGCTGCGGCAATACCTTAAATTTAGCCAATGATATTACTCGCCGCTGGGTGTTGGATTGCTTAATTTATTGGGTGGAAGAATGTCATATTGACGGTTTCCGTTTTGATCTCGCCACAGTGCTAGGCAGAGAAACCCCAGCTTTTAACCCACAAGCACAGCTGTTTGCAGAAATTGCACAAGAGCCACGTTTACAGCACTGTAAATTTATTGCAGAACCTTGGGACATTGGCGAGGGGGGCTATCAAGTGGGCAATTTCCCGCCTTATTTTGCCGAATGGAACGATCGCTTTCGTGATGATCTGTGTCGTTTTTGGTTATGGAAAAGTGGGGAGCTGGGTGGTTTTGCTCAACGCTTTGCAGGTTCAAGTGAAATTTATCAACACAGCGGGCGAAAACCCCATCATTCGATTAATTTTATCACCGCTCACGATGGCTTTACCCTGTGCGATCTCACCAGCTATAACCAAAAGCATAATCTCGCGAATGGGGAAGATAATCGTGATGGTCGCAATGAAAATTACAGTTATAACCACGGTATAGAGGGCGTGGAAAATATTCCCGATGACGTGAAATATCAACGCTTTTTAACTTGTTGCGGTTTGCTTGGCAGTTTGTTGCTTGCCAACGGTACGCCAATGCTGTTAGCGGGCGATGAATTTGGACATAGCCAACAAGGCAACAATAACGCCTATTGCCAAGATAATGAAATCACTTGGCTAAATTGGCAAAAATTTCAACCGCACTTATTTGAAGCTACAAAACAGTTCATTGCCTTGAGAAAAGCGATACCGAGTTTACAACGCGATGAATGGTGGAGTGAAAAAAATGTGCAATGGCGAAATGTGCAAGGGGAAATAATGACAGTGGCGGATTGGCATAATCCGCACAGCAAAGCAATGCAAATCCAGTTAGATGAAGACTGGTTACTTTTAATCAATGCAAAAGCAGAATTACAAACATTCTTGTTGCCTGAAGGGAAATGGGAAGTTGTATATTGTGGTGCGTCAGTACAAATGCAAGGAAATCGATGGGCTGTAAATGATCTCGCATTCGTATGTTGCACGAAAAAAAGGAAATGACTATTGAGCAATCAATAAATTAATGCGAGGAAAATGCAATGAGCAACAGTATTTCAAAATCACCCAATAAATATGATCTTGTGAAAGATACCTTGGTGTTAATTCTTGCGGGTGGACGTGGTTCAAGACTTTATGAGCTAACAGATAAACGCGCAAAACCGGCACTTTATTTTGGCGGCAACAGACGAATTATTGATTTTGCGTTATCCAACTGTATTAACTCAGGGCTAAACCATATTGGTGTGGTTACCCAATATGCAGCACATTCATTATTACGCCATTTACAAAAAGGCTGGTCGTTCTTGCCACAAGAGCGTGGTGAGTTCATTGATATGCTCCCAGCGCGTCAGCAAATTGATGATTCCACTTGGTATCGTGGCACGGCGGACGCAGTGTATCAAAATATGGCGATTATTCGCGATCATTACTGCCCGAAATACATTCTGATTTTGGCAGGCGATCACATCTACAAACAAGATTACAGCCAAATGTTGCTCGATCACGTTTCTAGCAATGCAAAATGTACGGTGGGCTGTATTGAAGTAGAGCGAGAAAAAGCCTGCGAATTTGGTGTAATGGCAGTGGACGAAAATCTTAAAGTAAAAGCCTTTGTGGAAAAACCGAAAGATCCCCCAGCAATGGCAGGCAAACCTAACGTATCCTTAGCTTCGATGGGAATTTATGTATTTAACGCCGATTATCTTTACGATATTTTAGAGCGTGAAGTGAACACCCCTTACACCTCCCACGATTTTGGTAAAGACATCTTACCGAAATGCCTTGAAGAAGGCACATTGTACGCCCACCCATTTAGCCGTTCTTGTATGGGACGTAACACCGATGGCGAAATTTACTGGCGTGATGTGGGAACATTGGATAGTTTTTGGCAATCCAACATCGATTTAGTCTCCGAAAATCCGCAGTTGGATATTTACGATCAACGCTGGCCGATTCGCGGTAACCCAACGCAAACTTATCCATCAAAATTCTTTTATAGTAAATCGGACATTAAGCCCGTCGATAACTGCTTGATTTCGGGCGGTTGTGTGATCACCGATGCGTCAATTAGCTATTCGGTGCTGTTTGATCGCGTTACGGTGCAAGAGGGATCGCTCGTCGATCATAGTGTGGTGTTGCCACAAGTTACTATTGGCAAAAATTGCATACTCAAACGTTGCATTGTGGATCGTCATTCGGTGATTCCTGACGGAATGCAAATTGGTGTTGATTTAGAACTTGATAGCAAACGCTTTAGAGTAAGTAGCGGTGGGGTAGTGTTAGTTACTGCATCAATGTTAAAGAAGTTAAATGGTGAAACAGTTGCGTTTGAAGCGCATTTAGATTAATACGACGTAAAGAGAAGTGCGGTGAAATTTTGCGAAATTTTCACCGTATTTCTCTGTTTTAAGGATAAAAAAATAATGAGAGTTTTACACGTTTGTTCAGAACTTTATCCCTTACTGAAAACAGGCGGATTAGCAGATGTAATGGGGGCATTACCTTTCGCACAACAGCAAATTGGCATTGACAGCCGTGTTGTATTACCAGCCTATCCTGCTATTGTAGCAGGTATTCCTCACACCGTTGTGGTGGCGGAATTTGATAATTTCGCAGGGCATATTGTGCTGCGTTATGGAGAATACAACGGGCTGGGCGTTTATTTGATTGACGCACCGCACTTGTATGCCAGAGAGGGCAACCCTTATCACGATCAATGGTACAACGATTATGCCGATAACTATAAACGCTTCGCCTTGCTCGGCTGGGTGGGAGCTGAGTTAGCGGTGGGCTTAGATGCGTGGTGGCAAGCGGAAGTGGTACACGCCCACGATTGGCACGCAGGCTTAGCCAGTGCCTACTTGGCGGCGAAAGGCCGCCCCGCAAAATCGGTGTTTACCATTCACAATCTCGCTTATCAAGGGGTATTTTCTTATCATCATTTATTTGAGTTAGGGCTACCTTGGGAAATGTTCAATATTAATGGCTTAGAGCTACACGGACAAATTTCCTATTTAAAATCAGGACTTTATTATTCAGATGTGGTAACCGCCGTTAGCCCAACCTACGCCCAAGAAATTACCACGCCAGAATTTGGTTACGGCTTGCAAGGCTTATTAAGTGCTTTACGCCACGAGGGGCGTTTAGTCGGCATTCTCAACGGCGTTGATGAATACATTTGGAATCCAAATAGTGATCCTTATATTGAAGATCATTACAAATTAAAAGCAATGACAGGCAAGCGGAAGAACAAAGAAAAATTGCAGGCTTATTTCAACTTACCACAAAATCCGGAGGCATTATTATTTGTGATGGTTACCCGCCTCACGGAACAAAAAGGCGTGGATTTATTGCTACAAAGTGCCGAAACTTTGGTACAACAAGGCGGTCAGCTTGTGGTGTTAGGCTCGGGAGCAGCCCATTTAGAAGAGGGGTTACGCCAACTTGCCGCCTATTATCCTGAAAATATCGCGGTGAAAATTGGCTATGATGAAGCCTTATCCCATCTCATTATCGCAGGGGGCGATGTGATTTTCGTGCCAAGTCGCTTTGAACCTTGTGGTTTAACCCAGCTTTATGGCTTGAAATACGGCACATTACCGCTCGTGCGTGCTACAGGCGGATTGGCAGATACGGTGGTGGACAGCCATTCAGAAAACATCAAAGCCCGCCGAGCCACGGGGTTCGTTTTTAATGATGCCAATGTAGAGGGGCTTTGTTGGGCGATCAATAACGCATTCGCCTTATGGCAAAAACAGCGTTTATGGCAAGGCGTAAGAGCGGTGGCAATGGAGCAAGATTTTAGCTGGCAAATTGCCGCGAAGCATTACCAAACCTTGTATCAACGCTTGTTGGGTGTGTGATTAAAACGCTCAACATAGGCGAGGCAAATAATACGGCAAGGTTCAACTTAGAAATGGATAATGCCGTATTATTTTGACCTCAACGGGCGTAAGGTTATCGAAACCAAAGTGCGGTCATAAAAACGCACATTTTTTAGTGAATTTTTGTTGTATTTTTATGCAAAAGGCGTAAAAATACGCCGATTTTAAATTGAAATAGATTAGGAGAGCCATCTATGACAATGGATAATACCGATTTTCCATTTTCTTATAACCAACCTGAGCAAACCACAGAATCGCTGAAAAAGGCGATTGTGTATAAATTGATTTTCTTAATTGGACGTTCCCCGCAAGAGGCAAGCCAGCGTGATTGGCTAAATGCCACCCTTTATGCCGTGCGTGATCTGGTTACCGAAGGCTGGATTTCCACCGCGAAAGAAGCCCGCAGTGAAGATACTCGTCGCGTTTATTATTTATCAATGGAATATTTAATAGGACGAACCTTGTCCAACGCATTAATCGCAGAGGGCGTTTACAGCCTTGCTAAAGACGCGTTGGCAGAGCTTGATGTGGATTTAGAAGAAATCATCGAAAAAGAGGTCGATCCCGGTTTAGGAAATGGGGGCTTGGGGCGTTTAGCTGCCTGCTTTATGGATTCTATCGCCACCCTTGCGATTCCCGCGATGGGCTATGGTATCCGCTACGAATATGGAATGTTCCAACAAGCCATTGAAGAGGGCAAACAAGTAGAAAAACCTGATGCGTGGTTGGAAAAAGGCGCACCTTGGGAATTTATGCGACCGTCCAAACGCTTTAATATTCAATTTGGTGGACACATTTATTTTGAAGGTAAAAAATGCGTTTGGGATTCAAGCGAAGAAATCACCGCACTTGCTTATGATCAAATGATCCCTGGCTATGACAACGACAGTGCAGCGACCTTACGTTTATGGAGTGCCCACGCGGGGGATTCTTTCAATTTGGCAGAATTTAACCGTGGGGATTATTTCCGTGCCATTGAAACCCGTGCCGCAAGCGAAAATGTTTCTCGTGTGTTATACCCTGATGATTCCACTTGGGCTGGGCGTGAATTGCGATTACGCCAAGAATATTTCTTAGTGTCAGCCTCATTGCAAGACATTATCAAACGCCACAAACGCACCCACGGCACAGTGAAAAATTTAGCCGATAAAGTTGCTATTCACCTCAATGACACTCACCCAGCCCTTGCCATTCCTGAATTAATGTATATTTTGGTGGATAAAGAAGGCTATGATTGGAAAACCGCGTGGGATATGTGCCGCCGTATTTTCTCCTACACTTGCCACACCTTGATGTCTGAGGCCTTGGAAACTTGGCCAGTGGAAATGATGGCGAAAAACCTCCCTCGCCATTTGCAAATTATCTTTGAAATCAATGATTATTTCTTAGAATATGTCCGCACTTATGTTACTACAGACGATGATTTCATTCGCCGTGTTTCTCTGATCGAAGAGGGCGATACGCGTAAAGTGCGTATGGGCTGGCTTTCTGTGGTGGGATCACACAAAGTTAATGGGGTTGCTGCCATTCATTCGGATTTAATGAAAACCTCTACCTTTGCCGACTTTGCCCACATTTACCCAGAACGCTTTACCAATGTAACCAATGGGATTACGCCACGCCGTTGGATTGCGGTGGCAAACCCAGATCTTTCCGCCTTATTTGACCGTTATATCGGCACAGAATGGCGACGTGATTTGAGCTTATTGACGGAACTCAAAGCCCATATCAATGACGCAGAAGTGCAACAAGCCATTCCCGCGATTAAACGTGCGAACAAACAGCGTTTAGCCGACTATGTGAAAAAAGAATTGGGGATTGAATTAAACCCTGATGCCTTATTTGATGTGCAAGTGAAGCGTATCCACGAATACAAACGCCAAATTCTCAACGTCTTGCATATCGTTGCACGTTATAATGAAATGCTAGAGAATCCAGAAAAAGACTGGACACCACGCGTATTCATTCTTGCAGGGAAAGCGGCATCAGCCTATTATGCGGCGAAACAAACCATTAATTTAATCAATGATGTGGCGAAAATCATCAATAACGATGAACGCTTGCAGGGTCGCTTAAAAGTGGTGTTTATCCCGAATTACAGCGTAAGCCTTGCGCAAATTATCATTCCAGCTGCCGATATTTCTGAGCAAATTTCCCTTGCAGGAACGGAAGCCTCAGGCACAAGTAATATGAAGTTCGCTCTTAATGGTGCATTAACCCTTGGCACATTAGACGGGGCAAACGTAGAAATCTTGGAAAACGTGGGCGAAAATAACATTTTCATTTTTGGTCATACCGTTGAGGAAGTGGAAGCGTTACGTCGTAACGGG
Source organism: Avibacterium endocarditidis (assembly GCF_965138825.1). Lineage (NCBI taxonomy): Bacteria > Pseudomonadati > Pseudomonadota > Gammaproteobacteria > Pasteurellales > Pasteurellaceae > Avibacterium > Avibacterium endocarditidis. The sequence continues at coordinate 89,171 of NZ_CBCSDH010000003.1, read as the reverse complement.
TACCGCCCTTACGACATTTACCAAAGCAATGAACAGTTACGCCGTGTGATTGACCAAATCACGTCAGGCTTCTTCTCCCCGAATGACCCGCACCGTTATCAAGATTTCCTCAATGGCTTGTGTTATCACGATTATTATCAATCCTTTGCCGACTTCCAAAGCTATGTGGAAGCACAAAAACGGGTTGATGAAAAATACCGTGATCAAAAGGCTTGGACAAACAGTGCGTTACAAAATATAGTCAATATGAGCTTCTTCTCATCAGACAGAACCATTGAAGAATATGCGAAAAAAATCTGGAAAATCCAACCGCTCAAATTAAACTAAGTTTTTGAGCAAACACCTTAACAAAAGTGGGCAAATCGCAAATGCCCACTTTTTTATTATCCTTATCAGTGTAAAATAAGCGAGCATAACGCATTATAGGCAGTATGATTAATGCAGCTTAATCAAGCGATTATCCGCTCTCAAACTGATCTCAAAAGGACATTCTTATGCAAAACATCTTATTTATTGTGCATTCTCCCCCTTATGGCGATGAACATTTTTTCAGCGCTTTACGCCTTGCCTTGCAGTTACAAGAACAACATAAAAGTGCGGTGCAATTACGCTTATTTTTTATGTCTGACGCCGTGGTGGGCGGTTTAGCTCAACAACAGCCAGCGGAGGGCTATCATTTACAACAAATGATCGAAATTCTCACTGCACAAGGGGTAATGGTAAAACTATGCAAAACTTGTGCCAATGCGCGTGGCATTCACAATGCACCACTTGCTGATGGGGTAGAAATTGGCACATTAATTGAGCTTGCAGATTGGACAATGGAAGCAGATAAGGTACTGAATTTTTAATTTATGATGACGACAAAAACGCAAACACTCAATCCAGCCACAATGCCGTTGCAGGGCGTTAGCCTGATCGAAGCGTCCGCGGGAACGGGTAAAACTTACACAATGGCTTCATTGTATATTCGTTTATTGCTACAAGCGGGCGAAAATTGCTTTGACCAGCCGTTGCCCGTGGATAAAATTTTGGTGGTTACCTTTACCGATATGGCAACTCAAGAATTGCGGGAGCGTATTCGAGCAAGGATTTATCAAAGCAAGCAATTATTGCTTCAATATCAAGCCAGTAGTGATCCGCAGGTTTTCATCGCGGGTGGTGATCCCCTATTAGGCGAGCTTGTCAAAACCTTGCCCGATTTGTCGCAAAGTATTCAACGCCTTAACTGGGCGGAGCAAAGTATGGATACCGCCGCCATTTACACGATCCACAGTTTTTGTCGCCGTATGTTAATGCAATATGCCTTTAATTCAGGCGTGCATTTTAATTTGGAATTGGTGAGAGATGAGAGTGAATTACTTGAACGTCTCACCAATGAATTTTGGCGCGAAGCATTTTATCATCAGCCCGTCATCGTGGCGAAATGGGTTTACAAAGCCTTAAAATCACCACAGGAATTACTGAAAACAATTAGGCCTTATTTAGGCAAAGAAGCCTTTGATGTGGCACTTTCTGATCCAAGCCTGCTTGACCTTTCTCTTGATGAATTTCTCCAACAACATTTATTGGCTCGCTATCAGGCGATTGAGGAATTTAAGCAAGAATGGTTGGCGAATGAGCAAAAACTCGCAGAATTTCTAGAAAAGAATAAAGCACAAATTAAAAATTACCGTGCAGATCATATGCTAGGACGCTTTGAGAAAATGCGTGCGTGGGCGGAAGATCCCGATAATTATAGCTTACCGGATATTCTCATTTATTTTACGGAAAAAGATATTGCGGCAAAAATGAAAACGGATTTTGAGCCGTTGCAACATTCTTTATTAAGCCAAGCGGAAAAACTGATTGAACAGTCGGAAGGCATTTCCCTCACGTTGCCCATTGTGCTTTACCATTCCATTCAAACTATTCGACAAAAATTATTTGATTACAAAAATCATCACACGCAAAAAAGCTTTGATGATTTGTTGCGTTTAGTGCGAGAAGGCTTATGTGGCGAGAATGGGCAAGAATTAGCCGCGCTGATTCGCAATCAATATCCCTTTGCAATGATTGATGAGTTTCAGGATACGGATGCCCAACAATACCAAATATTCTCTAAAATTTATATTGAAAATCAAACACCACAATCAGGCTTTATAATGATTGGTGATCCAAAGCAATCCATTTATAAATTCCGTGGCGCAGATATTTTTACTTATTTTAAGGCTTCACAACAAGCCAATCAGCGTTTTACACTGAAAGAAAACTGGCGTTCCACCACCGCATTAATCCAATGTGTCAATGGGATTTTTGATTTTGAACAGCCCGCGCCATTTTTATTTAATGAAATTCAGTTTGAGCCCGTAAAAGCCGGGAAAAATCTACCGCACTTTAACCTTAACGGACAAGATGAGCCAGCCTTAAGTTGCTATTTAGGCGATGCGTATAATCAAGAGCAATTTGCCGAAACCTGTGCCATTTCCATTCAACAATGGTTAAAAAGTGCGGTGCAAAATCACGCAAAATTTGGTGATGAGCCATTGCAAGCCAAAAATATCGCGGTGTTAGTGCGCAGTTGGAAAGAAGCGCTGAGCGTTAAAACTGCCTTGCAAAATTTAGGCATTGCTTCGGTGTATTTGTCGGATAAAAGCAATGTGTTTGACAGCGAAACCGCACAGGAATTGGCGTTAATTTTGCAGGCTTGTTTAAACCCATTGAATGAACGCCACATTCTCAACGCCATTGCCACCCGATTATTTGGCTTAACCAGTGCGGAAATTTATCAAATTAAGCAAGATGAAAATCTGTGGGAACATTGGGTGGAAGCCTTTTTTGCCTATCAAAAAACGTGGCAACAAAAAGGCATTTTGGTGATGTTACACCAATTATTGTTAAATGAAGAAAATTCACTCACCCAACGCTTGCTTGTGCGTAGCCAAGGGGAGCGTATTTTAACCGACTTCTTGCACTTGGCAGAGCTGTTGCAGCAAGCCAGTCGCTTAAACGAAAGCGAAGCCGCTTTATTGCGTTGGTTTGAAAAGCAAATCCAAGGAACAGATCGGCTAGAAGAAAGCATTCGTTTAGAAAGCGAACGAGATTTAGTGAAAATCGTGACGATTCATAAATCAAAAGGATTGGCTTACGATTTGGTGTGGCTGCCCTTTATTGCCTCCCCTGCGAAAGGTGTCAAAGATACCATCACCACCTATTACGCAAAAGATCAAGTGTTGTGGGATATGGAAAATCAGCAGTCGGCGCTGGTTTTGAAAGAAAATTTGGCAGAAGAAATGCGTTTGCTTTATGTGGCGCTCACCCGCGCCAAATACCAAGTAGCGTGTTGTCTGCCGAAATCCTTTGAGAAAAAATGGAATGGCTTGCTTTATGCCCTAAGTGAAGGGACGATTGGCGAAAAGATAACATTATCCGAAGCCTATGACACCCGCTCATTATTGCAAGCCCTACAGCAAAAAGTGGGCGAGCCAAATGTTGCCATTCATCGTGTTGAAGATCTTGAAGCAAGCGCACCTTTAGTTTCCGCTTCTCACAATCAAATCTTTAGTCCTGCCATATTTAACGGCAACATTGAATATCATTGGGGAGTAACCAGCTTCACTGATATGGTGCATAAGCATCAGCGTAATAAATTGAAATTACAGGCAGAAAATGAAAGTGCGGGGCAAATTTCGTCAGTTTTTGATCAAGGTAAGGATTACGATTTCAACGTGCTGCCAACAGCAAATTTAAGCGAAGAAAATACGCCACCACAAGAAAATGAAAATGCTTATCCGCAAGGTTATAGCCCTTTTGATTTGCCAAGTGGCGTGCGCGTGGGGACGATTTTGCACCGTTATTTAGAAAAAAATACCGTACAATCCGCCCTTGATGAGCAAAATCTTGCCAAATTATGCCAGCTGTTACAGCTTGATGAGCAATGGATTTCCACCTTGCAACAATGGTTTAATGCCATTTATCACAGCCCATTATTGGCAGGGGAAAACCTAACCCTTGCTCAAATTCAACAACAAGATTGCTTAAAAGAAATGCAGTTTTATTTGAAACTCAATAAAGCCTTTGACGCCACAGCGTTTAACCGAGCTTTGCAAGATTATCACCCATATTCTTCGCAAAATCTGATTTTTGAGCGCTTGCAAGGAATGTTGCGAGGCTTTATCGATCTCGTGTTTCGTCATCAAGGCAAATATTATGTCTTGGATTACAAGTCAAATTTGCTTGGTCATCAGCTGGAAAATTATCAGCCTGCGCAGTTGCCTGAAGTGATGAAACATGGTTTTTATGACTGGCAATATTTGCTTTATACCTTGGCGTTGCACCGTTATTTACAAAGCCGCGATCCACATTATCAATATGAGCGAGATTTTGGTGGCGTGATTTACACGTTCTTGCGTGGAATGAATGGGCAAGATCAAAACGGTATTTATTTTGATAAGCCAGATTGGCGGCTAATTCAAGCCTTGGAGGAATTGTTTTAATGCTTGGGCTAATGAAAGAACTGAAAGAAAAAGGCGTGTTTAGCGAGGCTGATTACCATTTTGCACGGCTGATCGCCGAAAAACAACAAGGCAAACCCTATTCCTTACATCAGCAAAATTTAGCGATTTTATTGGCTGCGTTGTGCAATTATTCTTATTTGCAAGGGCATAGCTGTTTGTTGCTTGAAGAAAATCTGCTACAGAATTTGTTGCCTTACAGCGAACGGGAATACGCGAACCGTATTAATGAACAAATCGCTTTTCTGCCAGCCAGCCAATGGATTGCAGAATTGCAGGATCATATTGCGTTTACCACTGAGCCGAAAAGCAAGGTTTCACCTTTGGTATTTCAGTTTAACGCCTTGTATTTTTATCGCATTTGGCAAGATGAATATCGTGTGGCGGAATATTTTGCTAATGCCATTAAACGCACTGAACACCATTCAGAAAATCAACGTAAAAAACAAAGTGCGGTGCAAAATTCCGCAATTTTTGACCGCACTTTTGATCCGCAAGCCATCGCTACCATTTTGCAGAAATATTTTCCAGCTTCACCACAGCCAACACAAATTAACTGGCAAGAAATTGCGGTGGCAATGGCGCTGAAACAGCCTTTCACCTTAATCAGTGGTGGGCCGGGAACAGGCAAAACCACCACTGTAACACGCTTGTTACTTGCTTTGCAGGAGTTGTATCAGCAAGGTTTACGCATCAAACTGGTTGCGCCGACTGGCAAAGCCACAGCGCGGTTAAAAGAGAGTATGGACAATTCCTTAGCTCGTCTGCAAGCAGAGCTAGCTTTGCCTGAAACCTTAATTGCAGCCATTCCTACCCAGCCTGAAACCTTGCACCGTTTGCTTGGCGTACGTTTTTATGAAGAAACACTACGCCATAATAAACAAAACCCTTTGCTCATTGATGTGCTGGTGGTGGACGAATCTTCAATGATTGATTTATCCCTAATGGCGAAATTATTACAAGCCCTAAAACCGCAAACTAAATTGATTTTGTTAGGTGATAAAGATCAGCTTGCTTCCGTGGAGGCAGGGGCGATTTTGGCAGAGTTAGGCAAATTTCTTGCGCAGGGATATAGCCCTGATTTTGTGGCTTATTTACAACAAACTACAGGGCAACATTTGCCTGCGATGGAGAAAGGAAATCCAATTCGCGATCACCTTTGCCATTTAACCCAAAGCCATCGTTTTGATGAACATTCCGCCATTGGTCAGCTCGCGAAGTTGATTAATCAAGGCAAAGCCGAAGAAAGCTGGCAGCTGTTGCAAGCAGGGGATTTGGCAAAAAGTGATGTTGTAACAAATGCCCCCTTAACCTTAGTGAATTTTATGCAATTTGCACAAGCGATGGACGTGAATACACTGGCGTATCAGCAATATTGTGCCAATATGGTTGTGAAAAGTGCGGTGCAAAATTACGCTGATTTTTTAACCTTAATTCAGCAAATTACGGCGCAAAATCAGCCGTTAGATTCAGAAAAAATTCAACAAATTTTTACCGCATTTAACAAAGTGCGTTATCTCACCGCATTACGCGTAGGGGAGTTGGGCAGTGAGAAACTCAATCAACTGATTGCGGAAGGCTTACGCGCAAAGGGCTTAGTGCAATTTAATCAAGCGCGTGAGCATTATCTCGGCAAACCTATTATGATTACGCAAAATGACAGCAACGTAGGCTTATATAATGGTGATGTAGGGCTGTATTTATTGACTGTTGATGAGCAAGGCAACGCACGCGGGCATTTTTATTTTGAAAATGGCAAACGCGAATTAGCTAGCCGCATTCCAAGCCACGAACCCGCTTTTGTGATGACCGTACATAAATCGCAAGGTTCTGAATTTGATCACGCTTTTATGGTGTTGCCCACTGAACCCAACCCGATTTTATCCCGCGAGTTGGTTTACACCGGCATTACTCGCGCCAAAAACCAAGCCACCGTGTTTAGCACGGAGCAAAGCTGGAAAAGCTCGGTAAGAAAACCAACCAAACGACAAAGTGGATTGGCGTTGTTGTTGCAAGAAATTGTTGAATGAATTAAGAATAAGGTTATCTAACAAGGACAAAAAGAGCGGTGAAAAAATCAGAAATTTTTCACCGCTCTTTGTTTTTATTTCAATTTAATAAAATTTAGAAATTCGCATTTCTTGGTGCGCGTGGGAATGGGATCACATCGCGGATATTTTGCACGCCGGTTACATAAACAATTAGACGTTCAAAACCTAAACCGAAGCCTGAATGTGGCACTGTGCCGTAACGGCGGAGATCGCGATACCACCAGTAATCTTCTGGGTTTAAGCCCATTTCAAGCATACGTTTATCTAGCACATCTAGGCGTTCTTCACGTTGTGAGCCACCAATGATTTCGCCAATTCCAGGAGCGAGAACGTCCATTGCTGCAACGGTTTTGCCATCGTCATTTAAACGCATATAGAAGGCTTTGATGTCTTTCGGATAATTTTTCACCACCACTGGCGATTTGAAATATTCTTCCGCTAAATAGCGTTCGTGTTCTGAGGACAAATCAATGCCCCAAGACACTGGGAATTCAAATTTTTTGCCTGATTTCAGTAAAATTTCAATGGCATCTGTGTAATCAATTTGTGCAAAATCAGAATTAATGAAGTTTTCTAAACGGCTGATAACGTCTTTATCAACGTGTTTTTCAAAGAATTTTAAGTCATCTTTACGTTCATCTAATACCGCACGGAACACATATTTAAGCATATCTTCCGCAAGTTTTGCGTTATCGTTTAAATCAGCAAACGCCATTTCAGGCTCAACCATCCAGAATTCTGCCAAGTGGCGAGTGGTGTTAGAATTTTCCGCACGGAATGTTGGGCCAAAGGTGTAGATTTTACTTAACGCACAAGCGTAAGTTTCGCCGTTTAATTGACCAGATACAGTTAAGAACGCTTCTTTACCGAAAAAATCTTGCGAAAAATCCACCGCACCTTGTTCTGTGCGTGGCAGATTTTCTAAATCAAGGGTTGAAACACGGAACATTTCGCCTGCGCCTTCGGTATCAGATGCAGTGATAAGTGGCGTTGCCACCCAGTAAAAACCCTGTTCGTGGAAGAAACGGTGAATAGCTTGCGCTAAACAATGACGAACACGCGCCACGGCACCAATAATATTTGTGCGTGGACGTAAATGCGCTACTTCACGCAAGTATTCGATACTGTGGCGTTTGGCGGCCATAGGGTAGGTATCAGGATCTTCCACCCAGCCTGTTACTTCCACGTTTTCCGCCTGTAATTCCACCGCTTGCCCTTGTGCTGGGGATTCCACCACTGTTCCTGTTACAATCACCGAACAGCCTGTGGTGAGGCGTAGGATTTCATTTTGATAATTGGCAATGTCGCTATTGACGATCACTTGGATAGGATCGAAGCAAGAGCCGTCATACACCGCAAGGAAAGAAAGCCCTGCTTTAGAATCGCGGCGAGTACGCACCCAGCCACGCACGGTAACTTGATCACCGATTTGAATTTTGCCTTGTAATACATCTACGATAGGGGCAATTTGTGTCATATAAACCTCAATCAAAAAAATTAGCGTAAAAACGTGCCTAGTTTACCGCAAGTCAGAAAATTTGCCAAAATGAATTGTGCGATTGTTTTTGTGAAGTCGCCCACAAAATTGAAGTAAATAACTTGTTTTTAGATCGCAACCTGATATAAAAAACAATTATTTCATTTCAAAAATTTAATCGACTAATTAATCAACGATGAGGCGTTATGATCAAGGAAAGAAAACAAGACAAGTATGTCTTAAAATTACAGCAACTAGGGAAAGTGTATCGACTCATTGAGCAATTTGAAGAAATTTCGCGGATTGACCTTTCAAAACTCTCACGCTTAGCCCCTGCGACAATTACTTCTTTAACCCGTCAGCTTATTAACGAACGGCTAATTATTGAAAAAGCCGTGCGAAATACAGAAAACCGTGGTCGTCCAGCTATTGGTTTATGTGTATCGCCTTTTTTCTGGCAGTCTTTATGTGCGGTGTTGAGCGAAGATCGCTTTGATATTTTTCTTTGTGAATTAGATGGCACACCGCTGGCAGAACATTCCTTTCCTTTACGCCGTGAAGAATTTGCCCAATTAGATCGGGTTTTAGTTAGCTATGTGCAAGCGTTTTTAGAAAAAACAAAACTTGAACCTTATAAGGTGATCACTTTTTCCATTGCGGTAACAGGGGAGTTAGACAGTGAAGAACGCTATGTTTATCAGCTTGGCAATCGTCAGCTCACCTTAGATTTGAAAGCCTTATTTCACCCTTATTTCAAAATGCCAGTAATGGTTACGGATTATTTCCAAACTTGGCTGTTTGCTGAAAGCTCTGTGGGCAGCGTGATTGGTTGTGATCACGTTTTATTTTTACAACTTGATGAGCGGATAAATTTAAGCGTGCTATCGCAAGGTGATGTGTTACGATGTAACAAACAGCCGAAAATGAATATTGATAAACTCATCACCCCAAGATTAAACCCAATTCAGGATAAACTTAATAATCAGTTACCTGAAATTGAACGCAATCAAATCATCAATCAGCTAACACATAAAGCCATTTATAAATTGATTGATTTGGCGTATCCCAACAATCAACAAATTGATAATATTGAAAAAATCCACTTTTTATGTGAACAGGCACAAAAAAATGATGAGAAAGCCGTTGATATTATTCATCATATTGCTGATTTAACGGCTTACCATTTAATGTGTTTAGTGAATATGTTTTCTTCTAAAAAAGTGATGTTAAACACCTGTTTATTGGCAGCAAAAGAGATTTTCTTAGCCCGCTTAAATCAACGCTTATCCCTTTATCATTGCGATGTGGAAGTGGTAACGAGCCGTTATAAATGGAATAGCCCAGAAGTATTAACCGCCGCCATTAAACAAGGGATTTATGACGGCAGTTTGTTAGGTGATCTACTGAAAAATAAAGAAAAATTGTGTTAGCTCAATGTTCTCCTGATGAAATTCCTTTAGAATTCAACACAAATTGGATCATAAGGAAAAAAATGATGAGCTGCTTTTTTGTTACCGGCACAGATACGAATGTAGGGAAAACCGTATCCAGCCGTGCCATTATCCAAGCGTTGCAAAATCAAGGTATTCAGATTGTCGGCTATAAGCCCATAGCCTGTTGTCAAGAAGATTGGTCTTATTGCGAAAGCACAGTAGATAGTGATTATGGGCTAGAAAATAATTCTGATGTGCTAACCTTAATCGATGCCACAAAAGAAAATGTAACCTACCAAAATGTGAATAGTTATAGCTTTTCGCACAGTTTGCCTATGTTAAGTGAAGACGGGCAACGTATTGATATAAAAAAAATTAATGCCGATCTCAGCGCGCTGACGCAGCGTTATCAATCTGTGTTAGTGGAGGGAGCATTTGGTTGGCTAACGCCGATGAATAAGGAATACAGCTTTGCCAGCTGGGCTATTTCGCACAAAATGCCTGTAGTGCTGGTGGTTGGCATTAAAGAGGGTTGCATTAATCACGCATTGCTGACCGCACAATCCATTCAACAATCGGGCTTGCCCTTAGTGGGTTGGATCGCCAATCGCATTAACCCAGGCTTAGCCCATTATGCGGAAATTATTGAAATGCTGAGTGAAAAAATTGACGCACCGTTGCTCGGGCAAATTCCCTATGTGCATCGCCCTGAGGAACAAGAGCTAGGGCATTATATTACCAATATTGAACGCTTGACTTATCTGCAAACGGAATGGGTGAAGTAGAGTAGATGAAGTAAGCGAAATTCATTCGTTTCAATCTAAATGATTATTAAAGTGCGGTGCAAAAAATCAAAATTTTTCTACCGCACTTTTTTCGCCATTAAATACGACTTTCACCTAACGCCTTACAAAAAAACACTATAAATGTGCCGTGCTATTCACCGTTTCTAACACAAAACGCCCCACATTTTCGTTTTCCGCTTGCCCATAGTGAACAATGCTAATGGACGTGTTATCCAAACGAATTACTCGTGGATTTTCACGGTGATTTTGCCAGGTTGAGCCGTTAAATAGGGTAAGCAATAAACGCAACGTATGTCCGTGGGAAACCAGTAGAATATTGCCTTCGTTATGCACATTGATAATGTCATAAACCGCCTGCATTGCTCGCTCAGCTAGTTCAGCAAAGGTTTCGCCGCCGTTGCTTTTGGCTTGATAATTCGCAGGATCTTTGGTCATTTGCTGAAATTCTTCGCTTTGGCGAATGCTATCTACCAACACGCCCTCCCAGCTACCCAAAAAATGTTCGTTTAAGCCTTTATGCTGAAAGAAAGGAATATTGCGCTCGCCAATAATGTATTGCGTGGTATCCATTGCCCTTTTTAACACGCTTGAATAGGCAGCAACAAAAGGCACGTTGGCTAAGTGTTCGCCTGTTTTCATTGTCCCCTCAATGCCTTCGGCGATCAGCGGAGAATCGCCTTGTCCTTGTAATAAACCTTGTTCGTTCCAAACAGTGCGTCCATGGCGAACTAAATAAAAAGTAAGCTGTTTTTTCATTGCTATCCTTAAAATACTTAAAAAGTTGGAAAATTTATACCGCACTTATCGTTTATAAAAGCGGGCTAAATAAGAAAAATAAACGTTCGATAACCTGTTGATAAACAGGGCGTTTTACCCAGTTTTCATAGGTTAATAAAGAAGAACTTTGGCGGTAGTGTTGCTGCAATTGGGTTACTTCATTGGCAAAACTTTGATCTTCCACCACCATTGTTACTTCAAAATTCAACATAAAACTGCGCATATCCATATTTACCGTGCCAACTAAGGCGAGGCGGTTATCAATCAACACGCTTTTAGTATGCAACAAGCCTTGCTCAAATTGATAAATTTTTACCCCCGCAGCGAGCAAGTCTTCAAAGAAAGTGCGGCTAGCCCAGCTCACCATTAAGGAATCATTTTTTTTCGGCAGAATGAGGGTTACCTCAACACCACGCAACGCGGCAATGCGTAAGGCTTCAGCAATGCTATGGCTTGGCACAAAATAAGGCGAAGTAATGGTAATGCTTTGGCGCGCGGAAAAAATCGCAATAGAAAGGGATTGCGCCATTAAATCATCAGGAAAGCCCGGCCCTGTGGCAAGAATTTGCACGGCGTGCGAATTATTTTGATCAATAGGTAGCAAAGGGCAATCTGGCAACTGCAAGGGGATTTCTTTATCGCTTTCAATTTGCCAATCCCACGCATACAACCCATTTAGCACGGCAGAAACAGGCCCATTAATACGCACCATAATATCCACCCATTCGCCAACGTGGCTGTTTTGTTTGAAATATTTTGGATCAACCATATTCATACTGCCGGTGTAAGCAATTTGATTATCGATCACAATAATTTTGCGGTGCTGGCGTAAATCAATACGACTAAAAAACATACGCAGTAAATTAACGTGTAGCGCTTCGGTGATCTCAATGCCACTTTCTTTCATTTGGCGGTAATTTTTACTTTTTAGAAATTGACGGCTGCCCACGCTATCCACCAATATCCGCACCGTAACACCACGCTGTTGTGCGCTAATTAGCGCGTTCTGCACCTCTTCCACTAAGCCGCCATTCCACCAAATATAAAACACCATATTAATGCTGTGTTGGGCTTGGTGAATATCTTGAATAATGCTTTTAATGATGCTTTCTGGCGTGTCTAAAATATGCAGCTCGTTACCCAGCACGCAAGGGATATTTAAGCGGCTTTTGGCTAAGTCAAAAATGGGGCGATAAAGTAGGGTGTTGTGATGATTAATTAATTGCGGACATTGCGAAAAATCGCCAAACCACTGGTTAAATTTGGGTGCAAGCAAACGAAATGCTTTTGCTCGTTTTGTGCCTAATTTCACTTCGCCAAACACTAAATAGGCGATAATGCCCACCACTGGCACGAGATAAATAATCATCAACCAAGAAAGGGTGGCTGAAACCGATTGTTTTTTTATCACTAATCGCATTGTGATAGAAATGGTCAAAATCCAAATCAGGACAGGGACGAGATATGCTATAATCTGTTGAAAAGTAAAATTCATTTATTTTTAACCGCACTTTTATAAACATCTAATTATGCCAGAGATCACAACGCCAATGTTCGACATTGTTTTTCAGCACGCCGATTTTATCATTATTCACAAGCCTTGTGGCATTTCCGTGCATAAAGATGATCAGGCGCTTGGTCTAACCACCTTAGTGGCGCAGCAATTAAATTTGCCCCAAGTGTGGCTGGTACATAGGTTAGATAAGGTAACTTCTGGGTTGTTAATCTTAGCGTTGAATAAGCAGGCGGCGGCAACCTTGTCAGGGCTATTTGCCGATCATTGCATTGAGAAAACCTATCTGGCGTTATCCACCGAAAAGCCGAAGAAAAAGCAAGGGCGAATTGTGGGGGATATGCAAAAATCTCGCAATGGCACTTGGAAATTATGCCAAAGCAAGGAAAATCCTGCCATCACGCGTTTTTCTTCCGTAAGCTGCGAGCCAAATTTACGCCTTTTTATTTTGTTTCCGCAAACAGGCAAGACGCACCAATTACGCGTGGCAATGAAAAGCCTAGGCAGCCCGATTTTAGGTGATGAACTTTATGGTGGAAATAAGCAAAAATCCGACCGCACTTATTTGCATTGTTATCAGCTGAAATTTACTTACAAAGACCAGTGGATCAATGTGAAAACTCTGCCAAAAACAGGCAAATTTTTCACCGCACTTTCCGTGCAAGAAAAAATTCAGCAATGGGAAAGGGAGAATAATTGTGAAAAGCCACAATAAAAACGTGATTTTTTAAGGCGTTAGTATTATTATTAAGGCATTTTTTCAATTCTTATCAGATTTATTTACTCATAGAGGATAGGTATGCAACACCTTAAAGACATTACAGAACAGGCAAAAGACGCGATTGAGAAATTGCACGATAAAAGCCTCGAAACCCTAGATGCGATTCGCGTAGAATATTTTGGTAAAAAAGGGCATTTTACCCAATTAATGCAAGGGTTGCGTGATATTGCCGCCGAAGAGCGTCCTGCAATGGGGGCGAAAATTAATGAGGCAAAACAGAAAGTTTTAGACTTATTAAACAGCAAAAAAGCGGAATGGGAGCAAGAAGCCTTAGATGCTCAGCTTGCCAAAGAAAGTATTGACGTGAGCTTGCCAGGGCGTAAAACGGAACTTGGTGGCTTGCACCCTGTTTCTGTAACTATTGGGCGTGTGGTGAGCTTTTTCTCTAATTTAGGTTTTACGGTGGAAGTGGGGCCTGAAATTGAAACGGATTATTACAATTTTGATGCGTTAAATATCCCCGCTCATCACCCAGCCCGTGCCGATCACGATACCTTCTGGTTTGATGCACAGCGTTTATTGCGTACCCAAACCTCTGGGGTGCAAATTCGTACAATGGAAAAAGCCAAACCACCTATCCGTATTATCGCCCCTGGGCGTGTTTATCGTAATGATTACGACCAAACCCACACCCCAATGTTCCACCAAATTGAATTGCTTTATGTGGATAAGCACGCCAATTTCACCGAATTAAAAGGCTTGTTACACGATTTCTTGCGTGCATTCTTTGAAGAAGATTTAAAAGTGCGTTTCCGCCCGTCTTATTTCCCATTCACTGAGCCTTCTGCTGAGGTTGATGTAATGGGGAAAAATGGCAAATGGCTTGAAGTGTTAGGTTGTGGAATGGTTCACCCAAATGTGTTACGCAATGTGGGGATTGATCCAGAAGAATATTCTGGCTTTGCGGTGGGTATGGGCGTAGAGCGTTTAACAATGTTACGTTACAATGTAACAGATTTGCGTTCATTCTTTGAAAACGATCTGCGTTTCTTAAAACAATTTAAATAATTAATCCGATTGACCGAATAAAATTTACGATAGAGAAAGAATATGAAATTTAGTGAATTATGGGTGCGTGAATGGGTAAATCCTGCCATTAGCACTGAACAATTATGTGATCAAATTACTATGCTCGGCTTGGAAGTTGATGGCGTTGAGCCAGTGGCTGGAGCATTTTCAGGCGTTGTGGTGGGGGAAGTGGTGGAATGTGCCCAACACCCCGACGCAGATAAATTACGCGTAACCAAAGTGAATGTTGGCGGTGATCGTTTGTTAGACATCGTTTGCGGTGCACCAAATTGCCGTCAAGGATTAAAAGTGGCTTGTGCGGTTGATGGTGCAGTGTTACCTGGTAACTTTAAAATTAAGAAAACCAAATTGCGTGGACAACCCTCTGAAGGAATGCTGTGTTCATTTAGCGAACTCGGTATTTCTGACGATCATAACGGCATTATTGAATTGCCTGCTGACGCACCAGTGGGAACAGATTTGCGTGAATATTTGCAATTAAATGACAACAGCATTGAAATCAGTTTAACGCCAAATCGTGCGGACTGTTTAAGCATTGCGGGGATTGCACGTGAAGTGGGCGTGGTAAATCAAGCGGCAGTGAATGCCCCTGTGATTGAAGCCGTGCCAGCGGCCATCGCGGACAAAGCACAAATTGAGGTATTAGCCCCTGAAGCTTGCCCTCGTTATTTATTGCGTGTGGTTAAAAATGTGAACGTAAAAGCGGAAACCCCGATTTGGCTAAAAGAAAAATTACGTCGTTGCGGTATTCGCTCTATCGATCCTGTGGTGGATATTACCAATTATATTTTGCTTGAACTCGGTCAGCCAATGCACGCTTTTGATGCCGCCAAAGTGGCGCAACCTGTGCAAGTGCGTATGGCGAAAGAGGGCGAAGAGCTGGTGTTATTAGACGGCACAACGGCTAAATTACAACCAAATACCCTTGTCATTGCGGATCAAAATGGGCCATTAGCAATGGCAGGTATTTTCGGCGGTGAAGCAAGTGGCGTAAATGCCGAAACCAAAGATGTCATTCTTGAAGCGGCATTTTTCGCCCCATTAGCTATTACTGGCCGAGCCAGACAATACGGCTTGCATACCGATGCTTCACACCGTTTTGAGAGAGGTGTGGATTTTAATCTTCAGCATAAAGCAATGGAACGCGCAACCGCGTTATTGTTAGAAATTTGCGGTGGGGAAGCCGGTGAAATTTGCGAAGTGGTCAGCGAAGCTGATTTACCAAAAGTGAAACAAGTGCAATTACGCCGTGAGAAATTGGATCATTTACTCGGCCATCATATCCCAACGGAAACCGTAACGGATATTTTGCAACGCTTAGGCTTAACCGTGAGTTATGACAACGGGCTTTGGACTGCGGTTTCGCCAAGCTGGCGTTTTGACATTGAAATTGAAGAAGATCTTATTGAAGAAGTGGCACGCATTTATGGCTATAACAATATTCCAAATAATGCCCCATTAGCCCATTTAAAAATGAAGCCAATCCCTGAAAGCTTGCTTGAAATGGTGCGTGTGCGTACCGCTTTTGTGGATAGTGATTATCAAGAAGTGGTGTCTTATAGCTTTGTTGATCCTGAAGTACAACAACTTTTACACCCAGAGCAAGAAGCGTTAATTTTACCAAATCCGATTTCGCGTGAAATGTCAGCAATGCGTGTTTCCTTGCTCCCAGGATTATTAACTACGATTGCTTATAACCAAAACCGTCAGCAAAGTCGCGTGCGTATCTTCGAAAGCGGACTACGCTTTATTCCTGATGCGGAAGCGGAAAGTGGCGTGCGTCAAGAATATGTTATCGGTGCAGCGATTGTGGGGGATAAACGCCCTGTTCATTGGGAACAAAAAGGCGAAAATGTCGATTTCTTTGATCTAAAAGGGGATTTAGAACGCATTTTATCCTTAACAAAGTCTGGAAATCGTTTGCGTTTTGTAGCAAAATCATATCCAGCGTTACATCCAAGGCAATCTGCAGCCATTATCCTTGATGATAAAGAAATCGGCTATATCGGTACGGTTCACCCGAAAGTGGTGCAACAATTAGGGTTATCGGGTAAACCGATTGTCTTTGAAATTGAATGGGCGCCAATTGCAGAACGCACTGTGCCTAATGCCAAAGAGATTTCTCGTTTCCCAGCGAACAAACGGGATCTTGCTATCGTCGTGGATAGTGCAACACCAGCGGGTGATGTGTTAGAGGTTTGTCGTCAAGCAGGTGGAAAACAGCTTGTAAACGTAAGTTTATTTGATGTTTACCAAGGGGCGAATTTACCAGAAGGTAAGAAAAGTTTAGCCATTAGCTTAACCATTCAAGACACTGATAAAACCCTTGAAGAGAAAGAGATTAATGCGGTAATTTCAGCGGTATTAGACGCATTAAAACAACGATTTGATGCTTATTTAAGAGATTAATATTATGACATTGACCAAAGTTGAATTAGCCGACAGCTTAATTGAAAAGCATAATCTAAATAAACGTGATGCCAAATTATTGGTGGAAAGTTTTTTTGAGGAAATTCGTGTGGCATTGGAAAGTGGGCAAGATGTGAAATTATCTGGATTTGGTAATTTTGAATTACGCGATAAAGCCTCACGCCCAGGACGTAACCCTAAAACTGGGGAAAGCGTACCTGTTTCCGCGCGCCGAGTGGTGGTATTCAAGCCCGGTCAAAAATTACGCTCTCGTGTAGAAAAATCTAAGCCAAAGGCTTAAAGTTTATGTGATGAGAAAGCTATCCTGTTTTAGGATAGCTTTCCTTTTATTTATTTTTGTAGGTAAAAAATGCGTTTAGCTAAATTTATTTTGGTTTCCCTTGGTCTTACTGTATTAGCGGCTTGCTCAGGCTCTCCCCATTCAGTAAAAAATTCAGGTTCAGATCAAAAAATTTCTTATCAAGGACAACTTGGTGATCAGATTATGACGATCACCTTATTGAGTAAACATCAACGAGAATGGGCTGGCACGCCTTATCGTTTAGGCGGGCAAAGTCGCCGTGGTATTGATTGCTCTGGGTTTGTCCAAAAAACGTTTCTTGATCGTTTTAATATTCAACTTCCACGCACCACAAAAGATCAAGCCAAATATGGCACGAAAGTAGCCAAAGAAGACATTCAAACGGGTGATTTAGTTTTCTTTAAAACAGGGCGCGGGCCAAATGGCTACCACGTTGGTATTTATGTGAAAGACGGCCAATTCCTACATGCTTCAACTAAAGGCGGCGTGATTTATTCTTCACTCAACAGCCCTTACTGGACACGCACTTATTGGCAAGCGCGTAGAATGTAAAACCGAGTTATAGAAAATACAGAAATAAAAAGTGCGGTGGAAAATTTTTGATTTTTTCACCGCACTTTATTTTTTGCTCTTCTTTTATTCAGCCTTTGTTTAACTCACTTCCTTAAACGCAATCATTTCATTTTGGCTGAAATCTGTTTGCTCATCTTCATCTTGGAATAATGGGGTAGTAGGCAGATCTTGTTTATCAAAAGCAATATCTCCTTCCACACCATCTAAGTTTTGTCCGCGTTGAATATCTTTGAAATTAAACAAATTTTTATCGCATAGGTGCGAAGGTACAATATTCTGCATTGCGCTGAACATTGTTTCGATGCGCCCCGGATATTGGCGATCCCAAGTTTGCAACATTTCTTTTACCACTTGGCGTTGCAAGTTAGGTTGCGAACCGCATAGATTACAAGGAATGATCGGGAATTGTTTGGCGATGGAATATTTTTCAATGTCCTTTTCTTTACAATAAGCCAGTGGACGAATCACTATTTGCTTGCCGTCATCACTGATCAGTTTTGGTGGCATTGATTTCAGCTTGCCGCCGTAGAACATATTGAGAAATAAGGTTTCCAACATATCATCACGATGATGCCCAAGGGCGATTTTGGTTGCGCCAAGTTCTGTGGCTGTGCGGTATAAAATCCCACGTCTTAAACGAGAACAAAGGGAACAGGTGGTTTTGCCCTCAGGAATTTTTTCTTTCACAATGCCGTAGGTATTTTCTTCCACGATTTTGTAATCCACGCCAATGCTTTCTAAATATTCAGGCAAGACGTGTTCAGGAAACCCCGGTTGTTTTTGATCTAAATTTACCGCCACAATGTCAAAATGAATTGGTGCGTTAAGGCGTAAATTAAGCAAAATATCCAGCAACGTGTAGCTGTCTTTACCACCAGATAAACACACCATCACCTTATCGCCATCTTCAATCATATTAAAATCAGCAATGGCCGCGCCCACATTACGGCGTAGGCGTTTTTGTAACTTATTGAAATTATAGATTTGTTTCTTCGTTTTTTCGTTTTGAGAAGTTAAATTTTCGCTCATTGGGTTTATTATTCGGTTATATCAATTTAAAAAACTTGCGTATAGTAAGGGGTAATGGGATTTTTTCCAATAGGAATGTGCAGGATTAGGTCTTTTTAGGTAGCAATAAGTAGAAAAAACGATCTACAAGATCCGTAAAAATTCCTGTATAATCAACTACAATTTTTGTCTAATTTTTATTTGCTTGTGAGAATACACAATGCTTGAAACATCACAAACAATCCCTGAATTGGTTTCTTGGGCGAGAGAGCGAGAGTTTTCGCTGAATTTGCCTACCGATCGTTTGGCGTTTTTATTGGCGATTGCCATTTATAACAATGAGCGCTTAGACGGTGAAATGCTGGAAACGGATTTAGTGGATATTTTTCGTCATATCGCCTCAGCCTTTGAGCAATCTCCCGATAATATTGCCACCCGCGCCAATAATGCGATTAATGAATTAGTGAAACAGCGCTTTCTCAATCGTTTTAGTAGTGAATTTACCGAAGGCTTGGCGATTTATCGTTTAACGCCGTTGGGCGTTGGGGTGTCGGATTATTATATTCGCCAACGTGAATTTTCTGCCTTACGCCTTTCTGTTCAGCTTTCAATTGTGGCAGATGAAATTCAACGCGCTTCTGAAGCAGCGGAAGAAGGGGGCGATGAGCATCATTGGCGGCGTAATGTGTTTGCGCCATTAAAATATTCTGTGGCGGAGATTTTTGATAGCATTGATTTTTCTCAACGTGTGATGGACGAAAATCAGCAAAGCATTAAAGATGAAATCGCAGAGCTATTAACCAAAGATTGGCAAGCCGCTATTTCAAGCTGTGAACGCTTGTTAGATGAAACATCAAGCAATTTGCGTGAATTGCAAGATACGCTCAATTCTGCCGGAGATAAACTGCAAGCACAATTATTACGCATTCAAGATTGTGTGATCGGTCAGGAAAATCTTTATTTTATCGATCAGCTTATCATTGATTTGCAAGCAAAATTAGACCGCATTATCAGCTGGGGGCAACAGTCTATTGACTTATGGATTGGCTATGACCGCCACGTGCATAAATTTATCCGTACCGCCATTGATATGGACAAAAATCGCGTCTTTTCTCAGCGTTTACGTCAGTCTATTCAACAATATTTTGAAAATCCTTGGTATTTATGGACAGCGCAGGCTGAGCGTTTAGTGGATTTGCGTGATGAAGAACTGGTGCTGCGTGAAGAAGATGCGCTCGGGGAACTGCCAGAAGAATTACAATACGAAAGTTTGGCTGATTTACACGATCAAATTGTAGAACATATGCAAAGCCTCTTAATTGCCTACCGTGAACATAACCGTCCGATTGATTTGAGTTTAGTGCTAAAAGAACAGTTGGAAAATTACCCAGTTTCACGCCATTTTGATGTGGCACGAATTATTGTCGATCAGGCAATGCGCTTAGGTATGGCAAGTGGTGATTTAACTGGCGCTTATCCGCAATGGCAAAAAATTAACGAGCAGGGCGCTGAAGTACAAGCCAATCTCATTGATGAATATAACTAATTTTTAGAGAACCAAATAATGACAGAACAGCTACAAGAGATACTTTCAATAAAACAAGCCCAAGCTATTGCTAACCCTCTTTTCCCTGTGGTGGATAGTCAGTTACGTGCAGGGCGACACATTAGTATAGAGCAATTGGATAATCACGCGTTTTTGATGGATTTTCAACCCGAACTAGATCAATTTTACCGCCGTTATAATGTGGAACTAATCCGAGCGCCAGAAGGCTTTTTCTATTTGCGCCCTAAAGCCACTACGCTGATTGCACGTTCGGTGCTTTCTGAATTAGAAATGTTGGTTGGTAAAGTGCTGTGTTATTTGTATTTAAGCCCAGAGCGCCTTGCTCAACAAGGCATTTTTAGCACGCAAGAAGTGTATGATGAATTGCTCAATTTAGCCGATGAAAGCAAGCTGTTAAAAGTGGTGAATCAGCGTTCTTCAGGTTCAGATTTAGATAAACAAAAACTGGCAGAAAAAGTCCGCGCCGCATTAAATCGCTTACGCCGTTTAGGAATGATTTCAACCGTCGGTGATCAGCATAGTGGAAAATTTGTGATTTCAGAAGCAGTATTCCGTTTTGGTGCAGAAGTGCGCGCTGGTGATGATCCAATGGAAGCGCAATTACGCTTAATCCGCGATGGGGAAGCCGCAACACCACAATCCTTACAAGATGAGAAAAGTGCGGTGCAAAATGGTGAAGAAATTGAAGAATTTGATGAAGAAGGGGAAGAATAATGACCAAAGAATTTGAATTAGAAAGCGATAATTTAACCCTTGAAAGCGAAGAAATGGAAAATCATCAAACGGAAGAATTAGATATTATGGAAACCGTATCGGTGCAATCGCAAGATACGGCCGCACCTGTTGGGCAAAATGTAGAACGTGGGAAATTTCGTTCACTCACACTGATTAACTGGAACGGTTTTTTTGCCCGCACTTTTGATTTAGATGAATTAGTTACCACCTTATCAGGGGGAAATGGGGCAGGGAAATCCACCACAATGGCCGGCTTTGTTACCGCACTGATTCCTGATTTAACTCTATTGCATTTCCGTAACACCACAGAAGCAGGGGCAACCACAGGTTCACGGGATAAAGGTTTGCACGGTAAACTCAAACCAGGGGTTTGTTATGCCGTGTTAGATGCAGTGAATTCTCGTCATCAACGTGTTTTAGTGGGCGCACGTCTGCAACAAGTGGCTGGGCGCGATAAAAAAGTGGATATTAAAACCTTTTCTATTCAAGGTCTCCCTTTATCTTTAGCGCCAATTAGTGTCCTAACTGAAGTGGTAAGTGAGCGTCAAGCCCGTGTGCTGACCTTAAACGAATTAAAAGAAAAAATCGAAACACTTGGCGCGCAATTTAAGCAATATCACTCAATCACCGATTATCACGGAATGATGTTTGATTTAGGCATTATTTCTAAGCGTCTGCGTTCGTCTTCTGATCGCAGCAAGTTTTATAAATTAATCGAAGCCTCACTTTACGGTGGGATTTCCAGCGCTATTACCCGATCTTTGCGTGATTATTTATTGCCAGAAAACTTAGGGGTGCGTAAGGCTTTCCAAGATATGGAAAGTGCCTTGCGCGAAAACCGAATGACCCTTGAAGCGATTAAAGTAACGCAATCAGATCGTGATTTATTCAAGCATTTAATTACTGAAACCACCAATTATGTAGCGTCAGATTATATGCGTAATGCCAACGAACGCCGCGGCAATGTGGAAAATGCGTTAGCGCACCGTAAAGAATGGTATTTAGCTAAATCGGAGCGCGATTTATCGCAACATCGCTTGGTGGATTTTAGCCGTGAATTGGCGGAACTCAACGAAAGTGAACAAACCCTTGAAGTGGATCATCAAAGTGCCGTTGATCATCTGAATTTAGTGTTGAATGCCTTACGTCATCAAGAAAAAATCTCACGTTATCAAGATGATGTAGAAAGTCTACGGGAAAAGTTAGAAGAACAAAAATTTGCCGTAGAAGAAGCCTCTGAACAGCACGAAGAAAGCCAAGCGCAGTTAGAACAGTATGAGCAAGAAGTGGATCAACTGCGTGGTCAATTAGCGGATTATCAACAAGCCCTTGATGCGCAACAAACTCGTGCGTTGCAATATCAACAAGCTATTCAAGCGCTGGAAAAAGCCAAAACCCTTTGTGGTTTAGCGGATCTTTCCACTAAAAACGTGGAAGATTACCACGCCGAATTTGCTGCGCAAGCCGAAGATCTCACCAATAAAGTGCTGGATTTAGAGCAAAAAATGTCGATTTCCGAAATGGCGAAATCGCAGTTTGATAAAGCCTATCAACTCGTTTGCCAAATTGCAGGGGAAATGCCGCGTTCGGCCGCGTGGGAAAGTGCAAAAGCCTTGTTGCGAGAATATCCAAGCCAAAAAGTGCAAGCGCAACAAACGCCACAACTTCGCGCTAAATTACACGAATTGGAACAGCGTTATCAGCAACAACAAAGTGCGGTGCGTTTATTGAAAGAATTTAATCAGCGTGCAGAATTAGAACTCGAAACCGCCGATGAAATTGAAGAATATTATGCCGAGCAAGAAAGCCTTGTTGATGAGCTAAATGAAGAATTGGCGGAGCAGGTGGAACAGCGCTCAACCTTGCGTCAAAAACGTGAACAGTTGAACGCGCGTTACAATGAAAATGCCAATAAAGCGCCAGCCTGGCTCACTGCCCAATCTGCACTTGAGCGCTTGCAAGAACAAAGCCATAGCCAGTTTAGCGACAGCCAAGATGTGATGAATTTTATGCAATCACTGTTGGTGAAAGAACGTGAATTAACCATTAAACGCGATCAGTTAGAGCAAAAACGTCAGCAACTTGATGAGCAAATTTCCCGTTTAAGTCAGCCAGATGGTTCTGAAGATCCGCGTCTAAATGTGTTAGCAGAACGCTTTGGGGGCGTGTTACTTTCTGAGCTTTATGATGATGTGCCGATTGAAGATGCCCCTTATTTCTCTGCGCTATATGGCCCAGCTCGCCACGCAATTGTGGTGCGCGATTTAGAGGCGGTGAAAGCACAATTAGCTCAGCTTGAAGATTGCCCTGATGATTTATACCTTATTGAAGGGGATCCAAGTTCTTTTGATGACAGCGTATTGTCAGCTCAAGAGCTTGAGCTAGGGGTTGTGGTTCAGGTGTCGAACCGTGAATTACGTTATTCAAAATTCCCTGAAACTCCATTATTTGGCCGTGCCGCGCGGGAAAAACATTTAGAAGCCTTGCAAATTGAACGTGATGAGGTGTCGGAACAATATGCAGAATGCGCCTTTGATGTGCAAAAATGCCAACGTTTACACGAACATTTCAGCCAATTTGTTGGTTTACACTTGGCCCTTGCATTCCAGCCAAATCCTGAAGAGTTAATGGCAGAAATTCGCCGTGAACAAGGAGAAATTGAGCGTGAATTAGGACAGTTTAGCACCACAGAACAACAAATTCGTCTTAAATTAGACAGTGCTAAGGAAAAATTACAGTTATTAAATAAACTGATTCCGCAGCTTTCTGTAGTTGATGATGAAAGTTTATTGGATCGCATTGAAGAATGTCGCGAACAGCTTGATTTAGCCGAGCAAGATGAGCATTTTATCCGTCAATATGGCGTGACATTGTCACAGCTTGAACCGATTGCCAACACTCTACAAAGCGATCCTGAAAATTACGAACGCTTAAAAGCGGAATACGAACAAGCGGTTAATCAGCAAAAACAAGTACAGTTGCGTGTGTTTGCCTTGGCGGACGTAGCGCAGCGTAAAGCGCATTTTGATTACAAAGAAAGCGTGCAATCGGAAACCTCCGAATTAAATGAGCAACTGCGTAACCGTTTAGAGCAAGTGCAACAACAGCGCGAACAGCAACGCGAGCAAGTGCGTCAAAAACAAGTGCGTTTTGCCCAATATAATCAAGTTTATATTGAACTGCGCAGTTCTTATGAAGAAAAAAATAAAGTGCTCAACGAGCTACTTGAAGAAATCAGCCAGCTTGGTGTACGCGCAGATGACGGGGCAGAGCAACGCGCCCAAGCTCGCCGTGATGAGCTTTCGCAACAGCTTTCAACCGTGCGTAACCGCCGCCGCTATTTAGAAAAACAATTAACGCTCATCGAAAGTGAAAGTGAAAATCTGAACCGCCGTATTCGCAAAGCGGAGCGTGATTACAAAACCCAGCGTGAATTGGTGGTCGCGATGAAAGCCAGCTGGTGTGTGGTGTTGCGTTTATCACGCAATAGTGATGTGGAAAAACGCTTAAATCGTCGTGAACTGGCTTATCTTTCTGCCGATGAATTGCGTTCAATGTCAGATAAAGCCCTTGGTGCGTTGCGAACCGCGGTGGCGGATAATGAATATCTGCGTGATGCCTTGCGTTCATCGGAAGATAATCGCAAGCCTGAAAATAAAGTGCGGTTCTTTATTGCGGTTTATCAGCATTTGCGTGAGCGTATCCGTCAAGACATTATCAAAACGGACGATCCAATTGATGCGATTGAACAAATGGAAATCGAATTATCTCGCCTTACCGCAGAATTAACCAATCGTGAGAAAAAATTGGCGATTAGTTCTGAAAGTGTGGCGAACATTATGCGTAAAACTATTCAGCGTGAGCAAAATCGTATTCGTATGCTTAACCAAGGACTACAAAATATTGCCTTTGGTCAGGTGAAATCGGTGCGCTTAGTGGTGAATATTCGTGATACTCACGCAATGTTGCTGGACGCACTTTCCGATCGCCAAGAGGATTATCAAGATTTATTCTCTGATAACCGCATTACCTTCTCCGAAGCCATTGCGAAATTGTATCAGCGCTTAAATCCGCATATTGATATGGGGCAGCGTACGGCACAAACCATTGGCGAAGAATTGTTGGATTACCGCAATTACCTTGATTTGGAAGTGGAAGTCTATCGTGGCGCAGACGGCTGGTTGCGTGCGGAAAGTGGCGCATTATCAACAGGTGAAGCCATTGGTACTGGTATGTCAATCTTGTTAATGGTGGTACAAAGCTGGGAAGAAGAAAGCCGCCGTATTCGTGGTAAAGACATTGTGCCTTGTCGCTTATTATTCCTTGATGAAGCGGCACGTCTAGATGGAAAATCTATTTCCACCTTATTTGAGCTTTGCTCTCGCTTGGATATGCAATTACTCATTGCAGCCCCTGAAAATATCAGCCCAGAGAAAGGGACAACCTATAAACTGGTGCGTAAGATTTTTGGTAACCAAGAAATGGTTCAAGTTTCTGCTTTGCGTGGATTTGGCGCAACAGAATAAGCAATGTAAAAGTGCGGTGTAAAAATCCAGATTTTTTGACCGCACTTTTGTTTCTTTGCTGTCGATGATTAACGTAGATTTTTCCAAGGAAATAAAATGCATTATTTATTTCTCGCCATTGCTTGCAGTGTTGCTGTTTCTGTATTACTAAAAGTCGCACGCAAATTCAACGTGGTGATCGAGCAAGCAATCGCCTTCAATTATCTTATCGCACTTTTACTCAGCTATTTTTTATTACAGCCGAACTTTCAAGGGCAAGGCTTTACCGATTTTATCGTACAAAATGAAAATAGCGCGATTTTCCTGAGTTTAGGCTTATTGCTGCCTAGCGTGTTTATCATTATGTCAAAAGCCGTTGAATTTGCAGGCATTGTGCGTTCTGATGCAGCGCAGCGTTTATCTTTATTTTTGCCTATTTTGGCGGCGTTTGTATTATTTGGCGAACAGCTCAGTCAATCGCGTATTATCAGCTTAATCTTGGCGTTTTCAGCGTTATTTTGTTTAATCAATAAACCGCGCGAGCAAGGGCTTTCGGTTAAAGGAGGATTGAGTTTGCTCGCTGTGTGGTTTGGTTATGGCGTGATTGATATTTTATTCAAGCAGACCGCCAAAATGGGCAGCGCCTTTCCAACTACCTTGTTTATTGCCTTTGCCTTAGCAATGTGCGTGATGTTTATGTATTTATTGATTAAACGAACCCAGTGGAATGGGGCGAGTCTGTTAGCTGGCATTGTACTCGGCGGGCTAAATTTTATGAATATTCTATTTTATATTCGCGCTCATCAAAGTTTCAGCCAAAATCCAACCCTTGTTTTTGCTGGAATGAATATTGGCGTAATTTGTCTTGGCACGCTTGTTGGTGCAATAGTATTCAAAGAAAAAATAAGCAAAATCAATGGGGTAGGCGTGATGCTTGGTATTTCTGCTATTCTTAGCCTATTTTATTTAGAACCTTTTTTGACAAGGTAAGATAATGCAAGATAATTTCAGTTTTTTTGTTTACGATTACGAAAGTTTTGGGGTAAATCCAGCCACCGATCGCCCTGCACAATTCGCCGGGATTCGCACGGATAAGGATTTTAATATTATTGGCGAGCCTGTGATGTTCTATTGCAAGCAAACCAATGATTACTTGCCCTCGCCAACCGCGGTAATGGTAACGGGCATTACACCACAGCAATGCAATGAGCAAGGCTTGCCTGAACCTGAATTTGCTGCGCGAATTTTGCAAGAGTTCTCTCAACCAAACACTTGTGTAATGGGCTTTAATAATATTCGTTATGATGATGAAATGACCCGTTATACCTTTTATCGGAATTTTATCGATCCTTACGAATATAGCTGGAAAAATGGCAATTCTCGCTGGGATTTACTGGATTTAGTGCGTGCCTGCTATGCCTTGCGGCCTGATGGCATAAACTGGGTTTATGATGATGACGGAATGCCATCTTTCCGCTTAGAAAATTTAACCAAAGCCAATGGAATAGAGCATAGCAATGCCCACGATGCAATGGCTGATGTGTATGCAACCATTGAAATGGCGAAATTAATCAAGGAAAAACAGCCAAGATTATTCCAGTTTTTCTTTGAGCATCGCGATAAAAAATCCCTTGAAGCAATGATTAACACTGCAGAAATGACGCCATTGGTGCACGTTTCAGGAATGTTGGGGAATTATCGCGGTAACACCACTTGGATTGCCCCTTTAGCCTGGCACCCAACCAATAAAAATGCCGTCATCGTATGTGATTTAGATAGCAATATTGATGATCTACTCAATAAAAGTGCGGAAGAATTACGCCAAAATTTATATACCAAAAAAGCGGAATTGGAAGAACAAGGTATTTTACCTGTACCATTAAAATTAGTGCATATCAACAAATGTCCAATTTTAGCTCCAGCCAAAACCTTACTACCAGAAAATGCACAACGCTTAGGCATTGACCGCCAGCGTTGCTTAGCAAACCTTGCTAAATTGCGTGCAGATCTCAACATTCGTGAAAAAGTATTACAGATTTTCACTGATGAACACGTCTTTGAGCCAAGCGATAATGTAGAAACTGAATTGTATAGTGGATTTTTCAGTCCAAATGACAAGAATAATATGGCCATTTTACGCGATTTATCCCCTGAAAAGTTGGCCGAGCATAATTTAACCTTCCAAGATAAACGTGTTGATGCGTTGTTATTCCATTATCGCGCGCGCCATTTCTACAAGACTTTAAGCCGAGCAGAGCAATTACGCTGGGATAAATACCGCCGTAGAAAGCTGGAACAAAGTGCGGTGCAATTTGAGCAAGAATTACAAGCCTTGGCGGAAGAATATCAAAATAATCCTGAAAAATTAGCCTTATTGCAGCAGGTTTATGAATATGGGGTAAAATTATTGGGTTAGATTTGTGATACTGTAACAATCTGATTGAATTTTGCTAAATTGCGTAGAATAAAAAATCGAGTAATCTAACTGCTCGATTTTTTTATTTTTCGCGTAGCGCAATCATTTAGAATTAATAAAGTAAGGCTAAAAAGCGGAAAATCATTAAATAGATTAACTAATCTTATTCCAGTTATTGTTCTTAAGATCTCAAAAATAGCAGGTAAGTAAAATCATCGTAAAGATTATAGATTTTGTTACATTGATTTTTAATTCAATTAAGCAAGGCTAGATTTTTTATCTAGCGTTTATTTTGACTGCCATATTTATCTACATCATTCTTTAATTTTCCTTTACATTTCATCATTGACAGTGTGTAACTCATAAAACCTAAGCGTTACAGCGTGGTCAAAAACCTTAATTTTACCTTGTTTAACTAGTGAAAGTAATCTGTGTATAAGTCTGTGATTTTGTTGATCCGTAGTTTTTGCTAACCTGATAACTGATTTCGCATAATGTATATTATGTTAAATAATATACATATAAAAGTAACTTTTTGTACCGCTCTTTTTTGTCATATCCTACAGCATATCTTTATGGCGTTTTTAATGTTTCGACTTGGAATCTTTTCTTCGGTTATTCTTTATATGAAATATCTTTTCAGTGGATTTATGATGATGAGATCATTTAGATTTGATTTTCGCAATGAATATAAAATGAATATTAGTGAGATTTAAGAAATCTTTAAGATTTGAGTCTTAAAAAATATAGGAAAAGCCTATCTGACAATTTGTTACAACGTTACAAAAATAAATCGCAAAAATTGGTAAAAATGAGAAAAATAAGGATTTTGTTTAAATAAAGGAATATAAAAAACGCCTGCACTATTTGTTTAGCACAGGCGCTTAAAAGGAATTAAATGCAGCAAAGAATTAATCAACAAAACGTAATTTTGGAGAAGATTTCTTACTCGATGGTTTTTCGGTTGTTTCAGGTTTATCTACAGCTTCAACAAAGCTTAACGGCTGTTCATCTTTAATTTCATCTTGTTGAATAGCGAGATCATCTTCAAACTCTTCTGGTTCAAACATAATGCCATCACCGCTTTCTCTTGCATAAAGCGCAATTAACGCCCCCATAGGAATAAAGATTTCTTGCGGTATTCCTTGAAAACGTGCATTAAATTGAACAAAATCATTGGTTAATTGCAAGTTTCCTGTTGCATTCATTGAAATATTCAGCACAATTTGCCCATCTTTAACATATTCAACCGGCACTTTCACGCCAGCATAAGTGGCATCAACAGCCAAGTACGGCGTGCAATCATTGTCTATCAACCAATCATAATAAGCTCTTAAAACATAAGGGCGTTTCGGTGAGAATTTACGTTCCATAACTACTCTCTTTTATTTATCATCCATTAGGTTTTTAGGTGCTGCTTCGCCTACGGATTGCTTGAAAGAATCTCTTTGGTACACGCGTTCCATATAATTTTTAATCGCTTTACTTCCTGCGCCTGTAAATTGAATTCCTAATTTCTGCATACGCCATAATAACGGCGCAATATAGCAATCTACCAAGCTAAACTCTTCGCTCATAAAATAAGGAGTTTGGTTGAAAATTGGTGCAATGGCTAATAATTCTTCTTTTAATTGTTTGACAGCCTGCTCTTTTTCAGCGTCATCACCTTGCTCAATTTGGTTTAATAAAGAATACCAATCCTGCTCAATTCTTAGCATTAATAAACGGCTTTTACCGCGCGATACAGGATAAACAGGCATTAATGGCGGGTGTGGAAAGCGCTCATCAAGATATTCCATAATAATACGAGAATTAAATAGCACTAAATCACGATCTACCAAAGTTGGCAATGTGCCATAAGGGTTTAACTCCATTAAATCTTCTGAAACAGAACCTGGCTCAATTTCTTCCATTTCATAAGCAACTCCTTTTTCCGCTAAAACAATGCGAACTTGATGGCAATAAATATCGTCTTTATTGGAAAAAAGGGTCATTATTGAACGTTTATTTGCTGCACTACTCATTTTATTCCTCCGCTAACCTTTTACTTATCGATCATTTAAAATTAAAGGCGAATATTTTACCATAATTTATAGGGAAATAGCTAAGTAAATTTATCATACACCAAGCTATCTTATTGATTATAAATTGAATTTTTTCTTGAAAATGATTAATTTAAGAAATTTAGAAAAGAAAAATGGCAAGTAAAAACTTGCCATTTGAACTGTATTTGAATAAGAAACGATTAACGTTTTGAGTATTGTGGGCGACGACGTGCTTTGTGTAAACCCACTTTTTTACGTTCAACGCGACGAGCATCACGAGTAACAAAGCCTGCTGCGCGTAATGCTGGACGTAATGTTTCATCATATTCAATTAATGCACGAGTGATACCGTGACGGATTGCACCCGCTTGACCTGAAATACCACCACCTTTGACTGTGATGTATAGGTCTAATTTATCAGTTAATTCAACCAACTCTAATGGCTGACGTACGATCATACGAGAAGTTTCGCGACCGAAATAAACGTCTAATTCGCGTTGGTTAATAGTGATTTTACCACTGCCCGGTTTGATAAATACACGAGCTGAAGAGCTTTTGCGGCGACCTGTGCCGTAGTTTTGATTCTCTGCCATTTTTCTCACCTCGTGATTAAATATCTAAAACTTGTGGTTGTTGTGCTGCGTGTTCGTGGTTAGGACCAGCGTACACTTTCAATTTACGATACATTGCGCGACCTAATGGGCCTTTTGGCAACATACCTTTAACCGCAATTTCAATCACAGCTTCTGGACGGCGAGCAATCATTTCTTTAAATGTCGCTTGTTTGATACCACCTACATAGCCAGTGTGCCAGTAGTAAATTTTATCGCTTTCTTTTTTACCTGTTACGGCAACTTTATCCGCATTGATAACGATGATGTAATCACCTGTATCAACGTGTGGAGTATATTCAGCTTTATGTTTACCACGAAGGCGACGTGCTAATTCAGTCGCTAAACGACCTAAAGTTTTACCTGTCGCATCTACTACATACCAGTCGCGTTTAACCGTTTCTGGTTTTGCTACAAAAGTTTTCATTAATTAATTACCAATAAAATAATATTAATACCCAGTGTTCAAATTTGAACACAACCATGAATCTCAATCTTCACCCCTTCGAGTGTGATCTCGATAAAATAATGTGCGGTGGGAAAGCCAACACATTCACAGGGTCGGGCGATTATACAAGAGCTTTAACCAAAAAACAAACGAAAAAACACCGCACTTTGAAATTCCTAGAAAATTTCTTGTATTTTTACGCATTTGATGTTTCATCTTTTCTTTTTGCACGTTTACGCTACCCCATTCCAAGAAAACGCATCGAATAAGCATTGCCATTGTTCATCTAAAGGTGCGGTGATTTTTAACCGATTTTTTGTTATGGGATGAATAAACGCAAGCGTTTCTGCGTGTAACATTAGCCGTTGCACACCGGTATGTTCGGTTAAGGCACGGTTTTGATGTAAATCGCCATATTGCGTATCGCCTAAAATCGGGTGAAAAATATGCTTTAAGTGACGACGTAACTGATGCTTTCTCCCCGTTTGTGGAATGAGCTTCACCAAAGAATAACGGCTGGTTTGATAACGCCCTACCCCATAAAGCATTTCCACTGTTTTTAAGCCTTCATAATCCGTGATCGCCTCTTGCGGTGCTTTATCTTGCTGAGCAAATTTATCGGCGATTTTATCTAATTGAACTTTCAGCGGATAATCAATCCTGCCCTGCCCCGTTACATAACCTCGCACCACCGCCAAATAGCTTTTTTCCACCTGCTTTTGTTCAAATTGCTCGCACAACAATTTGGCAATTTCCCCATTTAAAGCAAACAGCAACACGCCAGAGGTGGGGCGATCTAAACGATGAATAGGAAAAACGTGCTGCCCAATTTGATCACGCAAAGTTTGCATCACAAATTGGGTTTCGTGGCGATCAAGCCAGCTACGATGCACCAACATTCCCGCTGGCTTATTCACCGCCACCAAATATTCATCTTGATAAAGAATATTAAGTGCGATCATTTTGAGCGTTGCAAATTTCTTCGATAGCTTTCAACGGCTCAATTAAGCGTTGCACTTCCACAATATCCTTTTCTTTTAAGGCTTCTTCAATATAAGGCACAATCGCCATTTTGTGCGGTAACGGTTCGTTGCTTTCAATAATGGCATACATTCTCGGAATAAACACCCATTGCAACCATTCGTGCGCATTCATTGTGTCGATACAAAACGGTTCAACGCTGTCAAATGCTGCCGCTTCCGGTGCAACGGCTTGCCAAAGGGCTAATTCCTCCATTGCTTTTTGTAACTGTTGTAACTGATATTTTGTTTGTTCACGCATTGTGGATTCCTTAATTTGCTTTCTCATCTTATTCTGCCTAAAATGTGGCGTTCACCTTTCGTGCAGAAACAAAGGCGTTATGATACCACAAAGCTAAGTGCGAAAAAACGCAATCGCTTTCCTATAAATTAAGGCAGAGAATGTATTTAATTGAAGCTTTTTTTACCCTTACTGAACCCAACAATGCGGTTTACCCATTGATTAATCAAGTGATTGAACAATGGCGTTATAACGGGCAAATTCTTGGGCGAGAAATTCCCCTTTTTCACGCTGAATTAGAACACCAGCAAGGCATTGCCGTGCGTGTAGTTTGCCCCGAACAACAAAGCCTGTTGCCCGAATTTAATAATTCAGCGGTACAAAATGCCTTAGATAAGGCACAAAGTGCGGGGATAAATTTTGATAGTTTTCAAGTGATTGCCGATGATTTAAATTCTGATCTCACCTATCAAGGCGAGCGACCAAGCTGGCAAGTGCTTTACACCACCTATTTGCAATCTTGCTCACCATTGCACAGTGGCGATGATAACTTGCCTATTCCACTGTATAAATTTTTCAAAAATGCACCGCACTTGAGTTTAGACCTCATCAAATGGCAAGAAAATTGGCAGGCTTGCGATCAGTTACAAATGAACGGCACAGCCCTAGAAAGCCAAGCCCTTGCTGAAATTTCTGATCTGCACAGCAATTTATCGAAACACGGTTATGCTTTATGTCAAGAAATTGAGCAACACACTGGCATTCCGACTTACTATTATTTATATCGCATTGGTGGCGAAAGTTTGACAGCTGAACAACAACGCTGCTGCCCACGCTGCCATAAAAATTGGGCATTAAAAACACCGCTCTTTGATCTGTTTGATTTTAAATGTGATCAGTGCCGATTGGTATCCAACCTTTCTTGGCACTGGCAATAAGGAAAAATATGGATTACAACCACGAAAGTTTACACGCCTTAAAATTAGGGCAAGAAACAAAATATGCACAACATTACGACCGCACTTTATTGCAAGCCGTGCCACGTCAATTAAACCGCGCGCAGCTTGGGATTGTGGAAAATCAGCCTTTTACTTTTGGCGCAGATATTTGGACGGCTTATGAAATCTCTTGGCTTAATCCCAAAGGTGTGCCGCAAGTGGCGATTGCGGACGTGGAAATTGATTTCCGCAGTGAAAATTTAATTGAATCTAAAAGTTTTAAACTTTATCTCAACAGCTTTAATCAAAGCCATTTTGACAGCTTCGAGCAGGTGCAACAGATCTTGCAGCAAGATTTGGCTGATTGCGCTAAAGGGCAAGTCAAAGTGCGGTTAAATTCTTTGCAAAATTACCACCGCACTTTCATTAACAGCCTGCAAGGAGATTGTATTGATGATCAGGATATCGAAATCCGAGATTATCAATTCAATCCCAATTATTTAGAACACTGCACACACGCAGAACAGGTGGAAGAACATTTGGTGAGCCATTTGCTTAAATCAAATTGTTTAATCACTCAGCAACCGGATTGGGGATCGTTACAAATTCATTATGTAGGCAAACGGATTGATCGCGAGAAATTGTTGCGCTATTTGGTTTCTTTCCGTCAGCATAACGAATTTCACGAACAATGCGTTGAGCGAATTTATTGTGATCTAATGCGTTTTGCTCAGCCTGAAAAACTCACCGTTTACGCACGTTATACACGCCGCGGTGGGTTAGATATTAATCCGTTCCGCTCGAACTTTGAAACCGTGCCACACAACGCACGCTTAGCCAGACAATAGGAGGTCGCAATGGCGAATATTCATTATGTGAATCCCCGTGGGAGTATGGAACAGCTCTCGCATCTTGAAGTGGAATTGCTCACCAAGCAAGCCAAAAGCGAGCTATATCAGCTATATCGCAACTGCTCGCTTGCGGTGCTAAATTCTGGTGCAGTTACCGATGACAGCCGCAAACTATTAAATCAATATCCTGATTTTGATATTGAACTGGTGGCGACAGAGCGTGGTATCACCCTTGAATTGCACAATCCGCCAGAAAGTGCCTTTGTGGATCAACATATTATCCGCAATATTCAGTATCATCTTTTTGCCGTCCTGCGTGATATTGTGTTCGTCAATGTGCTAAGTCAACGGATTAATCCTTGTGATATTCAAGACAGCCGGCATATCACCAACCAAGTGTTTTCCATTTTGCGTAATGCCAAAGCCTTAATTGTGGGCGAATTGCCGAATTTGGTGGTGTGCTGGGGCGGCCATTCCATCAACCAAATTGAATACCAATATTGTCGTGCGGTGGGGTTAGAACTAGGTCATCGTGAATTAAATATCATCACAGGCTGCGGACCAGGGGTGATGGAAGCGCCGATGAAAGGGGCGGCGATTGGCCATTCCAACCAACGCTATAAAAACAGCCGTTTTATTGGCATCACCGAGCCTTCAATCATTGCTTCTGAGCCACCTAACCCAATTGTTAATGAGCTGATCATTATGCCTGACATTGAAAAGCGCCTTGAAGCCTTTGTTCGTATGGGACACGGCATTATTATCTTCCCTGGCGGCCCTGGGACATTCGAGGAATTACTGTATATCCTTGGAATTAAGCTCAACCCAGAAAATCAAGCGCAAGCTATCCCACTCATTTTAACCGGGCCAAAAGAAAGTGCGGATTATTTTGCCACGATTGATCGCTTTGTTGGCGAAACCTTAGGGAAAGAAGCGCAATCCTTGTATAAAATCATCATTGATGATCCTGTGGCAGTAGCGCGCCATATGAAATCTTCAATAGAAGAAATTCGTCATTTACGCTATGAAAATAATGATTCTTATGGCTTTAATTGGTCGTTGAAAATTGATCCTGAATTCCAACAGCCATTTATCCCAACCCACGAAAATATGGCAAATTTAGATTTGCATATGAACCAAAGCAAAGTGGGCCTTGCCGCCAATCTTCGCCGTGTATTCTCTGGTATTGTGGCGGGTAACATTAAACCAGATACACAAGATCGCATCGCTGAACTAGGCAAATTCCAACTCAAAGGGGATAAGGATTTAATGGAAAAAGTGGACAACGTGCTACAAGATTTCATCACCCAACACCGAATGAAACTGCCAGACGGCGAGGCTTACGAGCCTTGTTATGAGATTATTCGTTAGTAAATAATTAGCCTCCCTTACTCTTGAATTATACGGCTTGTGGCCGTATAATTTCTTCATATCAATAGAACAGAGCAAATTATTATGCAAACTAAAATCCCCAAAGCTCGATTAGAAGCAAAAGTAAATCCTGAAATTTATCAATTATTTAAACAAGCCGCAGCGATTACTGGACGCACATTGACAGATTTTATTGTTGATGTGGTATATAAAGAATCCGTAAAAACTATTGCTGAACATCAGTCTGTGAAATTATCTGTAGCGGATCAAGTCCATTTATTGAAACATCTTGATTCTTATGAAGTCAATCCAACAATGGAAGAAGCACTTTCGATGCACCAACAGTTCTTAGCAAGGAAAAATGCACGTGCAGATTGATTTAGAGCATATTGATATTGTGACATTATCTCAGTTGAAGTTAGATAGAAAATCCTTTTGCAGTCTTTCACCTGAGTTAAACCGCTATTTTCATACTCAAGCTTCACAAGATGAGAGAAAAGAATTATCAAAATGTTTCGTTTTAATTCATCAAAGACAGGCCAAAATTGTTGGCTATTATACCCTATCTGCCTCTGCAATTAACGTAAGTGATATTCCCAAAACACAAATTAAACAAGAGATTCGCTACCCTAACATTCCTGCTGCATTAATTGGACGATTAACAGTTGATGAACAATTTGTCGGCTGTGGTTATGGTAAATTTTTAATCGCGGACGCCATCAGCAAAATAAAGGAGTCAAAGCTTGCTGTTGCCGCATTGCTGGTACAAGCCAAAGACGAACAAGCGGTTGCGTTCTATCATAAATTAGGTTTTATCGCTTTTCTTGAACGAAAAAATATGCTCTTTCTCCCTTTAACGAAATTGATCAAAAAATAAAAGGCATTAATAAATGCCTTTTAAAAGAATAAATTAAGAAATAATTTAATTTTTCACCCGCACTTTTCTTAACTCCTTAACCCCACCCCACTGCTAATCAAATAATAGGCGATGCCATAAAGTACGGTGATAAAAATGCCTAAAACGCTGAAAGTGTAAACAAGGCTGACATCTTGAATGCCGAGAAAACCGTAGCGGAAGCCGCTGATCATATAAACAATGGGGTTAAATTTTGACACCACTTGCCAGAAAGGTGGTAATAAAGAAATCGAATAAAATACGCCGCCGAGATAGGTTAATGGTGTTAAAACAAAAGTGGGGATAATGCTAATGTCGTCAAAAGAGCGTGCGAAAACTGCATTAATCAAGCCCCCGAGCGCAAAACTTGCGGTGGTGAGTAATAAGGTGGCAAGAATTACCGTCCAAGAATAAATCTGTAATGGCACGAAAAATAATGAAACCAAGGTAACGAGAATGCCCACGCTCAATCCACGTGCCATTCCGCCAGCCATATAGCCTAAAATAATAATGTGCGGTGAAGTTGGTGAAATTAGCAGTTCTTCTACGTTACGGGCAAATTTCGTGCTGTAAAAAGATGACGCCACATTGGCGAAAGAATGGGTTAAGGCAGACATCATAATCAGCCCCGGTACGATAAATTGCATATAGCTAAAGCCGTGCATTTCGCCAATACGATTGCCAATCAGCTGGCCAAAAATCACAAAATATAAGGTCATTGTGATCACCGGCGGCACAAGGGTTTGCACCCAAATTCGGGTAAAACGGCGTACTTCTTTC
Source organism: Avibacterium endocarditidis (assembly GCF_965138825.1). Classification (NCBI taxonomy): domain Bacteria; kingdom Pseudomonadati; phylum Pseudomonadota; class Gammaproteobacteria; order Pasteurellales; family Pasteurellaceae; genus Avibacterium; species Avibacterium endocarditidis. The sequence continues at coordinate 52,077 of NZ_CBCSDH010000003.1, read as the reverse complement.
ACAAAAATAGTTTGAAAGGCAACCCAAGCTAAACTCATTATTGCACTCCTTTATTCAATGCCATTGAAACAAATAATTCTTCTAAACGGTTGGCTTTATTACGCATACTCAACACTTGCACGCCTTGTTGCGTCAGTTGTGAAAATAGCTGATTTAAACCCTGCTCTCTTTTCACTTCCACTTCAAGCGTATTGTTATCTAGCCAAGTGACGTTGTAACCCATTATTTCAGGCTTAACCGCTTGTGGTGCTAAATCAAAAATAAAGGTTTCTGTTTCTAGCTTCGCCAATAAGGCTTTCATTGACATATTTACCACTAAACGCCCTTGCTGAATAATGCCAATATGACGGCAAAGCATTTCCGCTTCTTCTAAATAATGGGTGGTGAGAATAATGGTTGTGCCTTGCTCGTTGAGTTCGCGTAAAAATTCCCACATTGTACGGCGTAATTCAATGTCCACGCCCGCTGTAGGTTCATCGAGAATGAGCAATTTAGGGTTATGCATTAAGGCTCGTGCGATCATCAAACGGCGTTTCATTCCCCCTGAAAGTTGGCGTGATTGCTGATGGCGTTTATCCCACAAATCCAGCTTTTTCAGCCACACTTCCGCGCGCACTAAAGCTTCTTTACGTGGAATGCCATAATAACCCGCTTGATTGGTGAGAATATCAATCACGCGTTCAAATTGGTTAAAGTTAAACTCTTGCGGCACTAAACCGATATTCTGTTTTAACTGGCTTGGATTGCTATCCAAATCCGCGCCAAACACTTTCACATCGCCTGATGTTTTATTCACCAAAGAACAAATAATCCCAATGGTGGTGGATTTCCCCGCGCCATTATGTCCAAGCAGGGCATAAAAATCCCCTGCTTCAACACTCAGATCAATGCCGTGCAAGGCTTTGACCCCGTTTTTATATTCTTTGGTTAATCCTTTGATTTCTAATGCTAACATTCAATGTTCCGTTAAATTTATTAAAATTTTGCACCGCACTTTTTAGAACATAAGTAAACAAAGTGCGGTGCAAATTTTGCTGATTTTTGACTTAAATTTTACTCACGTCAAACAAATCCAAATTAATGCAATCTGGCGTACCGTAAAATTTAGCAAGGGCTTGGCGTAAGGTTTCTGCGCGTTTTGGTAACCCTTTCGCGGCATAGCTTTTCACTTGTTCATAAACAGCTTGCTTGAAAGGCTGAGTATCGCCAGGGTTGCCACTGAGATTATCACTGCTCGCAATATAGCGAAATCCTGCCGCGGTGGCTAAAATCCACTCTAACGCTTGTGGCTTTACTTCCACTTGTTCAAACTCTCGCTGACGTTGTTCAGAACGTCCGTCAGGTTCGTACCAATAGCCAAAATCTTCTAATTTACGCCGCTCTTTGCCTGCAATCAGCCAGTGCGAAATCTCGTGCAAGGCGCTACTGTAAAAGCCCCGCGCAAAATAAATGGCATTGTAAGGGCAATCTTCATTCGCTGGCACATAAAGCGGCTCATCGCCCCCTTTAACCAATTTGGTATTATATTCTTGCTCAAAGCATTGATTAAAAATGGCAATAATATCTTCTAAACGATGTTCCATCACAACTCCAAAAAATAATAAGGCACAAAGTCTGTGCCTGAAAATTTGAAAATGCCCTATTTTAACATTTATGGCGGTTTAGCTACATTAATTATTTTAAAGGGCGGACACATCGGTCCGCCCCTACACTCATATATAATAACTGATTGTAATTAAATAGATTTTCGTAGGGATAGACCTATGTGTCTGCCCGGAAAAACGTTTATTTTAAGCTATTAATTTGTTACAACGCTTTAACACGTCTTGCTAATGGTAATAATTTAAAAGGCGGATACATCGGTCCGCCCCTACACTCGTATATAATGATAACTTATTGTAATTAAATTGATTTTCGTAGGGGCAGACCTATGTGTCTGCCCGAAAAAACATTTATTTCAAGCTATCACTTTGTTGCAACGCTTCAATACGCTTTTCCAACGGCGGGTGGCTTAAAAATAATGAGGCTAAACCGCCTGTTCTACCATTAATGCCGAAAGCGGCAAATTGCCCTTCCATTTGTTGTGGCTCGTGAATTTGTTGCAGGCGGCGTAATGCAGCGATCATTTTTTGTTTGCCAACCAAATGTGCTGAACCCGCATCCGCACGGTATTCACGGTAGCGAGAGAACCACATTGCGATCATACTCGCCAAGAAACCGAACACCACTTCTAGCACCATTGAAACTAAGAAATAAATTCCGCTGCTGCTTTCGCCGTTGTCGTTGCGATTGCTCGCCACCACGTTGGCGATAAGACGAGAAATAAAAATCACGAAAGTATTTAACACGCCTTGTAGCAACGTCATTGTAACCATATCGCCATTTTGGATATGGCTAATTTCGTGCGCTAGCACCGCTTCGGCTTCATCTTTTGTCATTGCGTTGAGCAACCCTGTACTCACGGCAACCAAAGAATTGCTTTTACTTGCGCCAGTGGCGAAGGCATTGACGTCCGCAGAATGATAAATCGCCACGGTTGGCATTGGAATATTAGCTTCACGCGCCTGTGTAGCTACGGTGTTTAATAACCAGCGCTCTTGCTCTGTGCGCGGCTGTTCGATCACTTGCCCATTGACCGATTTTAACGCCATTGTTTTGGATAAAAACAGGGAAATTAATGATCCGCTGAAACCGAACAGTGCCGCCATAATAAGTAGCCCGCTGGCATCTTGGGCGCGGATCCCTGTTAGGCTCAAAATAATATTAAAGACAATTAGCACCGCCATATTGGTGGCTAAAAAAAGTAAAATTCGCATCATAAAAAGTTCCTCGCTGTGAGTATGTAGTTGATTATCCAATAAATGATTAAAGGAATAACCAATATAATTATAAATTTTGTAATTTCAAGATTTAACGGATCAGTTTTCCCATAAACTCATCTGTTTTTCTTCTTGTTGCTCGGGTAAATTAACGTGTAAGCCAATTAATCGAATGGATTTATCCTGACGACGTTGCCAAATTTGCGATAACAATGCGCGAAAATTTTCGTGCTGAAAACTGACCGCACTTTTTTCTAGCGTGGTAATTTGAAAATCCTCAAATTTGAGTTTAATCCCGATTTTATTGAGTTTTTCCAAAGAAATATGCGGACAAGCCCGCAGCACACGCTCTATTAATTGCGGGTAGAGGTGATCTAAAACCGCTTCTCCATCACGCAGCTCAGTGATATTTTGCAATAATGTTGTTTCCACCCCAACAGATTTGCGTAACCGTTCAGGTTGCACTTTTCGTTCATCAATTCCGAGGCTAAACGACCAAATACGCTGCCCCACTTTACCTAATTGATTTAACAATAGATGTTGTTCAAAACCTTGCACGTCAGCACAGGTTTTCAGCCCCATTTCTAACAAACGTTGCGTTGTCACTTTTCCGACACCGGGAATAGCACTTAATGGCAACTTTCTCACAAACTCCGCCACTTCATCGGGGTGAATTACAAACTGCCCATTAGGCTTATTTTTATCCGAGGCAATTTTGGCTAAAAATTTCAACGGTGCAACGCCCGCTGATGCAGTCAGTTGGGTTTCCTGCCAAATTTTTTGACGGATTTCTTGGGCAATCCAAGTGGCTGAGCCTGAGCATTTATCGCAATCTGTAACATCTAAATAGGCTTCATCAAGAGATAACGGCTCAACCAAGTGTGTATAACGATAAAAAATTTGCTGAATTTGTTGCGACACCTGTTTATACAATGCCATATTTACAGGTAACAGAATCAAATTCGGACAAAGCTTCAACGCCTGTGCTGTTGGCATCGCACTATGCAAACCGAATTTCCTCGCTTCATAATTGCAGGTACTCAACACACCACGCTGATCTGCCCCTCCCCCAACAGCCACAGGCTTCCCTCTGAGATACGGTTTATCTAGCAACTCAATAGAAGCATAAAAGCAATCCATATCAATATGAATGATTTTTCTTGTTTTTGACATCGTGGCGTAAATTTCTGGAAAAAAAATAATGGACAAAGTGCGGTGCAAAATTGGCAATATTTTACCTGTTTTTAAGGCAAATCGAAAATAACAAAAGTGCGGTAAAAAATTAGGGCGAATTTTTCGCCCTAATTAAAAAGAGTTAGCCAACCCAAACGAATTTGGCAATAAAGAGTAAGGATACCACCCAAACAGGGGCGTTTACTTCTTTCCAACGACCTGTGCAAACTTTCATTACACAGTAGCTAATAAAGCCAAAAGCAATGCCTTCCGTAATGGAATAAGTGAACGGCATCATTGCTGCGGTGATAAAGGCAGGTGTGGCTTCGGTTAAATCTTCCCATTGCACACGAATTAAGCTTGAAGCCATTAAAATCCCCACATAAATCAATGCGCCTGCGGTGGCATAAGGTGGCACAACGCTCGCTAATGGCGAGAAGAAAATAGTTAATAAGAACAACACGCCAACTACAACGGCAGTCATTCCCGTGCGTCCGCCCACGGAAACACCAGCGCCACTTTCAATGTAAGTACTGATTGCAGAAGTACCGATGTACGATCCCGCCACGGCACTCACGCTATCCACATAAAGGGCTTGTTTCATTTTCGGGAAGCGGCCTTGTTCATCGCTAATCCCTGCTTTATCGGTTACACCCAACAAAGTGCCTGAAGAATCGAATAAATTGACAAGCAAGAAAGAGAAGATAATGCCGAGCAAGGCGGTATCTAATGCGCCGACAATATCCACTTTGCCCACCACTGGTTCAAGGCTTGGTGGCATTGAAATGATCCCGTGAAACACAACGCTATCATCAAATAATAAGGCTAAAGTTGTAACCACTGCGATGGAGATCAACACGCCAGAATAAATATTGCGTGCCGCTAGCACAACGATAATAAAGAAGCCCAAAATCCCCATTAACACTTGCGGATTGTGTAGCTCACCTAATGCCACTAAAGTTGCTGGGTTTGCCACCACTAGGCCCATATTTTTAAAGCCGATCAGGGAGATAAAAAAGCCAATCCCCGCCCCGATGCCGACACGTAAACTGAGCGGAATTGATGCCATTAACCAATAGCGAATTTGGAACAGCGTTAGCACTAATAAGCCAACCGATCCCCAAAAGATCGCCCCCATTCCCACTTGCCACGAGTAGCCCAATTTGCTCACCACTACATAAGCAAAAAAGGCGTTCAGCCCCATTGCGGGAGCGAGTGCGATAGGCAAATTACTGAACAAGCCCATTGCAATCGTGCCGAAAGCAGCGATTAAACAGGTGGTAACAAACACCACTTGTTTATCCATTCCCGCATCACCTAACACGGACGGATTAACAAAAACGATATAAACCATCGTGAAGAAAGTGGTGATCCCCGCGATAATTTCTGTTTTTGCTGTGGTATTTTTTTGCTTGAGTTTAAAAAGTTTTTGTAGAACAGACTGATTTTCCATTTTTTAATCCAATTTCGTTGATAAAAAAGATGAAAAACGCAACTTAAAGAAGGGTGTTTTTCCTGCCAATTCTAGCAGAACGAAAACGATTTCGCGATAGGTTTTTTAAAGAAATGGCTGTAATTTATATAAAATTAATATGAATAAAGTGCGGTAGAAAAAACGCAAATTTTTTCACCGCACTCTCTTTTTGAACTCTTTCTTTTTGAACTCTTTCTTTTTGAACTCTTTCTTTTTGAACTCTTTCTTTTTGAACTCTTTCTTTTTGAACTCTTTAAGAGAAAATCAATAACCCGATTGATACACCAATTCGGCTAATTTCACAGCCATTAAGGCGAGGTTAAAGCGTTGTTCGTCTGCCACTGACCAAAATTCGATGCCATTTTCCACCGCACTTTCTCGCTGATTAAGATTGCTGATGTGCAGTTTGACTTCACTTTCACCGTTTTCATTTTCGCCATTAATTACAGGGGTAATTTGGCTTTCTGGGTGGTATTCAATCAAGCTATTTTGTTGCCACATTTCTGCTACGGCTTCACTGGCCACATCATAATCAAAAAAGGCGCTGACTTGTTGGGCAAGGCCGTAAAATACAGGAACTTGAATTTGGTGGAACACTACATTATCAAGCTGTGGGAAAATTTTCTGCACTTGCGCGCTCAAATTCGCACTTTTTACAGGGAAAACATCAAAGGCTAGGCGCTGAACATTTTCATCTAAAGGGATACCATTTAATAGTTGTGCAGTTTGCCCTGCAAGTTGCGCCACTTTTTCATCGCCCATATAAGAAGCTGGCAGAAGCGAGCTGACAACCATTTGTTTTAATGGATAATTTTGCAAAATTTCACTCAATGGCAGAATACTTTGGGTTACTTGCGGATTAGGTAAAGAAACAATGTTACGTTGTCGCAACTCCACTAATTGTGCGTCATTAACCGTTGGGATCACCAGTGGTACATCAGGTAAACTGGCACAAAGCCCGAATAGATCAATCACCACACAGCCTGCTTCTGCGGCTTTCGCTAAATGGCTGGCAGCGGACACTTCGCCTGCGAAAAACACATAATTGAAAGTTGCCCAATCCACTTCATCTGGCACAATTTGTGCCACCGCTTTATTATTAAAACGAATGCCTTGTTCTTCGTTAAATGGAAAAATTTCCACCACGGATAGCTGGTCTATTTCTAGCTGGCTTTGTTCTAAGCATTCAGCCAGTTTTTCGGCTAATTCAAATTCTGCCGCAATCGCAATTTTTAACATTTTTTCTCTCTCGATAATCAGCGTAAAATAAGCGTTATATTTTACCGAATTCTGACAGGAAAAGAAAATGACACCCGCTATTGATTTATTAAAAAAACAAAAAATCCCTTTTGTGCTTCATCATTACGATCACGATCCCAATAATACGCATTTTGGCGATGAGGCGGCGGAAAAATTAGGCATTCCGCCAGAGCAATCCTTTAAAACCTTGCTTGTGGCGGAAAATGGCGATCAGAAAAAGCTCGCTTGTTTTGTGCTTCCTACGGCAAATATGCTGAACTTAAAGAAAGCGGCAAAAGCCATTGGCGTGAAGAAAGTGGAAATGGCGGATAAAGATGCGGCACAGAAAAGTTCAGGTTATTTAGTGGGGGGAATTAGCCCTTTAGGACAAAAAAGAAAACTGAAAACGGTGATTGCTCAATCTGCCTTAAATTTTTCACAAATTTATGTTTCGGGTGGTAAACGCGGTTTAAGTGTGGAACTCGCACCGCAAGATTTAGCTGATGTATTGCAAGCCAGTTTTGCGGATATTGTGGACGATACAGAATAAACAAGCAAAATAAAAAAGGCTCAAGCGCAAAAGGGTAACGCCTGAGCCAATAAGGGAATTGGTTCCAATTAATATTACAATAATATCATCATTAAAACGCTGAAGTATCTTGGAATAAGCCGACTTTAAGATCATTGGCGGTATAAATTACGCGCCCGTCCACTTCAACTTCACCGTCTGCTAAGCCCATCACTAATTTGCGGTTTACCACACGTTTCATATTAATGCGGTAAATCACTTTTTTCGCTGTTGGCAAAATTTGCCCAGTGAATTTCACTTCACCAACGCCTAAGGCTCTGCCCTTTCCTTTGCCACCGATCCAGCCCAGATAGAAACCGACAAGTTGCCACATTGCATCTAGCCCTAAACAACCCGGCATAACAGGATCGCCAATAAAATGGCAACCAAAGAAAGGAAGATCAGGGCGAATATCTAATTCCGCTTCAATGTAACCTTTCTCAAAATCGCCACCTGTTTCATTCATTTCCACAATGCGATCCATCATCAACATTGTGGGTGCGGGGAGCTGTGGGCCTTGTTCGCCAAATAATTCACCACGTCCTGATGCCAATAGATCCTCATAGCTGTAGCTACTTTTTTTATTTGGTGTACAACTGTCCATCATTTTTGTTTCCTTCTATGTATAAAAATACGCAACGTATCAATTTATTCCGCATAATATCAGGATTAGAAGAAAATAGATATAGCTAACACTTGTTCGCTCAACTTGTCCGATCAGTGAGTAAATTATTCAATTTTGAGAAATAAAAAAGGCGAACATCGCTGCTCGCCTAAATAAAATATAGAAAAATCTCACCGCACTTTTAAGATGATCAAAGTCTGACACAAAGTGCGGTGCAAAAATTTAACTTTTTCGCCCCAATAACCAATGCCAAAAACCGCTTTTTTGTTGTTCCGAATGGGTGTTTAAACGTTGGCTAATCAGCTCGCTCAATGGCTGATTTTGTTCTTTGTAAGTGCTATCTTCCTCAACTAACAAATGGCGTTTAAACAGTATTTCACAGGCTTGGAACACATCATCTACCGCCCAAATGGAAAATTGCTGATTTTTCACCGCACTTATCACAGCTTCCGATAAACTCAGCTGATTTAACACCGCAGAAGGCACAATCACCCCTTGCTTGCCCGTTAAACCCCGTTTTTCACAAATGGCAAAGAAGCCTTCAATTTTTTGATTTACACCGCCCACGGAATGCACCAGCCCAAATTGGTCGATTGCCCCTGTAATAGCAATAGATTGCGGCAAGGGCTGCAATGCCAAGGCACTGGCCAGCACGCAGAAACACGCAAGCGAAGCGCTATCGCCGTCAATTTCACTATAAGATTGCTCGAAAACAATAGACGCAGAAAACGGCAGTTGAGTGGGCAAATCTAAAATATTTGCTAAACACACTTCAGCAATCATTGTGCCTTTACTGTGTATATTACCTGCCAGCTCATTTTTGCGCTCGACATCAATCACTTCCCCTTCGCCAAGCTGAACAATACAGCTAATCCGCGATGGCTCACCAAAGGAAACTGGGCTACCAGGGTATTCAATCACTGAAAGTCCATTAATTTGCCCCACCGCTTCGCCTTGGGTTGCCACATAAATTTGTTCGTGCAGAATATCCGCATAGGTTTGTTGTTGCAAAAAGCCCTGCTGTTGCTGTTTGGCTTGAAAATATTGCTCAAATTGCACCGCACTTAATTCATTGCATTGTGCCAACGTGCGCGTGTTACTCAATATCTCTTTTAGCTTTAACGGCGAAATATTAATACAATGACGATCCTCACTTTCTCGCACCAAAAGCTGATAGAGTCGATTCATTCCGTCCGTGGTGAGCTGAATACCAAGCTGTTTCGCATAAGATTGTACATAACCTTTCCATTGCTGTTGCGTTTGCTCGCTATCAAGGGAAAAATAGCTTTCAATTTCGCCGTAATCGGCAAGCTGATAAAGGCTTTCGTCTAATTCTTCTAATAACGCCAATTGCGTGCGATCCCCCAATAAAATCACTTTTAATGCCAGATCGTAACTGGGAATATCACAAGGCAGCGGTTTATAAGGATGTAAAGATTGCCAATGGAAATGCTGTTCACTCAAAAGCTGTTTTAAGCGTTCCCACAAGCCCACCTGCGTTAATAAAGGCTCAACACTTAAAATCAACACACCACCGTTTAACTGATGCACCAAGCCACTTTGTAACGCTATCTGTTGGCCATTTGAACGGACATTACCGAATAATCGTTGTTGATCATAATAGATCGCACTCGCCACTTGTTTTTTCGCGGCAAAATTATCTTCCACGCTGGTCGCATTTTGCAACGTAATTTTAGGCAATGTTTGCTCAGAACCTTGCTCAATATGATAATGCACGCCTTTTAAAGACAAAGGTTGTGGCTGGAACTGGCTGATAAATTTTTCCAGCAGCACCGCATATTCCCCTTGCTGATCGGCTTTTAGCACTAATAAAGTGCGGTCAGAATTTTGCAAGAATTGCGAAACGCTCGCGCGGGCGCGCGATTGTAGGTCAAAAAAATCAATAGATTGCGGAAAATCTGCTTGCCCTGCTAACTCAGGACGCAAATTCTGCCAAGATAAAACTTGATTAAATAATGCAGGCAAAGTGTGTGGCTCTCTTTGGGTAATAGTTGAAAAGGTGGATTATTAAGAAGATTTTTGAATAATCTGAGTAAGAAGTTCTTTGAATGCAGTTACCTCACTTGAATATGAAATGAGAAAAGCAATAAATGTAATAATTGCTGTTGATGCAGCAATTACAAAACCCGCCGCGGCTTTATACCATTTACGTTCCTCAACAACTTTGTCAAGTTTATGACTAATTTCAATTAAGGTTTTTTCCATTGTTTTAAAATCTGCTTTGAGCTCTCCAATATCTTCTTTTACTTCACTTATTTTTCCTTCAATAGCAACCAGCTCTTCTTGTCTTCCTTTTAGCTCAGTATAAGTTGAGGCATAGGTGCTAACAACGGTGCCAATCACTAATGAGCGCTCATAATTTGTTTTCATTGCCTTGTTTCTCCATTTTATGAAGTCTATCCTGCAACATTTTTATCATTTCATTTGTGCTTGCAAAAATATCTTTTTGATGCTCAGGTGCAATACTATCGGAAGTAATCATTTGAGTTTTTACGTCATCTAATAGCCATACAATATCTTGTATCACCTTTTCAGAACTCTGCTGTGTAGATAATGGCAACACAATCCCTCGTAAAACGAGATCTAACCCTAACACTCGGTTAAAAAGGGAGAGATAGCGTTCCTCATTATAACGCGTAAATCGCTCAAACTCCGCTCTAGAAATGTAATCAGACATAGAATTCTCCTCAATAATCTATCGCATTTTGCAATAAATAGTATAGATTGTAAAGAATAATGCGTTTCCTCACTTTACCAAAACTAATCTCTCCATTGATATAAATGAGAAAAATTTACTAGCGAAAAAAATCGAAACAGCGTAAACTTATACAGAGTTACCCCGTAACGGAGTTTGAGGAAATACGATGAAATACCAAAAGCTAGAAAATCAAGAAGCACACTGGAAATGGCTCTATTTAACCAAAAAAGCCCGTGAAGGGGAGCAAATTACGCGTTATGAAGAGCGCAGTTTGCAACAAGAAATGGTACGCCGTTTAATTGCCGCGCAAAATAATGCGGCGGAAACGGAAGAATGGGTGAAAAGCCATCTTTCGCCTAATTTAGTGGTGAAATTAGACCAAGCGATTCGTGCGCGGCGTAAGCGTTTTTTCAATGCGGAAAAGCAAACTACTAAGAAAAAATCTATTGATTTGGAATATTCTGTTTGGTTGCGCTTATCAAGATATGCTAAGAAAATGAAAATGACCCTGTCTGAAACCATCACTTATATGATTGATGAGCGGGAAAGCAAAGCAGCCTATGAGCATCAAATGTCGGCAATGAAAGAGGGGTTGAAGGATTTATTGAAAAAATAGACCGCACTTTTCCCTCTATACAATGATGATGAAATTGAAAGTGCGGTGGGATTTTACGGTATTTTTCAAACGTCTGTTTAGACTAAATTCAGGCAAAAAATAAGCCTCCAAATCTGGAGGCTATTTTATTCCTTGAGTTAGTCGATAAGCCGGGTTCTGTCGTTGAACAATCATTCATCTAGGCGTTTGTTCGCACAAACGCTCAAGCAACCTACCCGAACTCTGAGCGGGCCACCCATTGAGTTCCTATTTGGTCTTGCTACGAGTGGAGTTTACCCTGCTGTGAAATGTTACCACTCACACGGTGCGCTCTTACCGCACCCTTTCACCCTTACCTGATCTCAAACGAGCCATCGGCGGTCTGCTCTCTGCTGCACTTGTCGTAGGCTTTCGCCTCCCAGACGTTATCTGGCACTCTGCCCTATGTAGCCCGGACTTTCCTCTCGTCTATTTGTCCCACTAGGTCGTTTATACAAACGGTTTAGGGCTTCAATAAACCAGCGATTGTTTGGCTAACTCAGGGCGAGAGTATAGCGGAATATCAAACAAATGCAAGAAAACTCAGATAAATGACTGCTAGAGTTCGCAAAAAACTTACGCTAAAATAACCGCACTTTTGCTGAATATAAAAGGGGCAACAATGGATTATCTCAAAATCGCACAAGACACCCTTGCGGTGGAACAAAAAGCCTTGCTACAACTAAGCCAGCGTTTAGATGAACAATTTAACCAAGTGGTGGAATTAATTCTAAATTGCGAAGGGCGTTTGGTGGTAGGCGGAATTGGTAAATCAGGTCTGATCGGTAAGAAAATGGTGGCGACCTTTGCTTCCACAGGCACGCCAAGTTTTTTCCTGCACCCGACAGAAGCCTTTCACGGCGATTTGGGAATGCTCAAGCCCATTGATATTGTGATGTTGATTTCCTACAGCGGCGAAACCGATGATGTGAATAAACTGATCCCGAGCTTAAAGAATTTTGGTAATAAAATCATTGCCTTAACTAGCAATAAGCAATCTACCCTTGCAAAACACGCCGACTATGTGCTGGATATTACGGTGGAGCGGGAAGTCTGCCCGAATAACCTTGCGCCCACCACCTCGGCACTGGTTACCCTTGCCTTGAGCGATGCCCTCGCCGTTGCGCTCATCACCGCAAGAAATTTCCAACCTGAAGATTTTGCGAAATATCACCCAGGCGGAAGTTTAGGCAAACGCTTGTTATCCCGCGTGAAAGATCAAATGCAAACCAAATTACCCATCGCGCAGCTCACCACCTCATTTACTGATTGCTTAACCATTATGAATGAGGGGCGTATGGGGGTTGCGATTGTTATGCAAGACAATGAATTGAAAGGCATTATCACTGATGGTGATATTCGCCGAACACTCACCCGCAATGGCGCGGACGCACTCAGCAAAACTGCGCAAGAATTAATGACTTCTCAACCTAAAACCATCAACGCAAATTGCTATTTAGCGGAAGCGGAAAACTTTATGAAAGAAAACAAAATTCATTCATTAATCGTGTTAGATGACGCTAAAAATGTGGTAGGTTTAATTGAATTTTCGAGCTAATACTATGATTTCAAACGAACAATTACAAAATATCAAACTCGTGATCTCCGATGTGGACGGTGTACTCACAGACGGTTTACTTCACTATGATGCCAACGGTGAAGCATTCAAAAGTTTCCACGTTCGTGATGGATTGGGTATTCGTATGTTAATGGAAAATGGCGTGCAAGTTGCCGTGCTTTCAGGGCGAGATTCCCCGATTTTACGCAAGCGCATTGCCGATCTTGGGATTAAACTGTTCTTTTTAGGCAAATTAGAAAAAGAAAGCGCCTGTTTTGAATTAATGAAACAAGCTGGCGTAAGCCCCGAAGAAACCGCATTTATCGGCGATGATAGCGTGGATCTACCCGCTTTTGCGGTGTGCGGATTAGCCTTTGCCGTAGGCGATGCGATGGATTATGTACAAGATTGTGCCGACTATGTGCTACAACGCCACGGCGGACAAGGTGCATTTCGTGAAATGTCTGATATGATTATGCGCGCGCAAGGCAAAAGTGATGCCTTTGCCACCGCACAAGGTTTCCTTAAAACCGTAGAAAATATGGCGCAGTAAAACAAAAAACGGTCTAAGCTAGACCGTTTTTCTATCGCTAAGACAGCAAAATATATTCCAATTTCACCTCTCCCAAATAAGCCAATAATTCTTCTGCCATTTTTTGATAAGAAAGGGTTAAAGGCTGTTCAACCATCACTACACGCTGAATATTTTCCACCTCATTGCCACTTAATAATAGATAATTTAATGCCACTTGTAAGGCAGGCAAGGTTGGGTTGAATGCCGCATTTTCAGCATAGCGACCAGAAAAAATTTGTTGATCTTGAAGCTGAATTGCAACGCCTGAATAGCTTTGCGAATAAGGCGCGTGAGCTTGATTAGCGGCACTTAGCGCTGCCAAAATAACGGGATCTTCTGTGCGATAATTTAAACCATTATGACGTTCATCAAATAATCGGCAGGTAATATCCAAGTCTTTTGGACCAAAAGAATCTGGCAAATATTTGTGCAGCAAATTATTCTGGCTATGCGGCAAATGAATATGCAGGGTTTCCGCACTATTTAATTCATTCATAAACTGACGGCAATGTCCACACGGGGTATAGTTTACTGTTACGTCAGTCAATTTCCGTTCTCCACGCATCCACGCGTGAGCAATCGCACTTTGTTCCGCGTGAATAGTTTGTTGAATATTGGTAGCACAAAACTCTTGGTTTGCCCCGAAATAAAGACTGCCACTTTCCCCTGTAACCACCGCCCCTACGCTAAAATGAGAAATCGTAGGATTGGCATAACTTGCACTAATCGGCAATAAAAGTAGGGCGAAGTCTTTGGCGCTTAATTGATATTTTTCGCAAAGATGATTCACCACAAACTGCGGTAAAAAGCCTTGGAAATGCTGTTCTGCAAGAATATGCCATAAATCTTGGGCGAGTTGTTGATTTTCTAATAATCCCAATGATTGCTGAATGCGATCTGAAATGTGTTGCTGAAGATGATTTTTCATACTGCTTTCTCCTTTCAAGCTAAAACTCTCGCTATCATAGTGCAGAATAGAGGAAAAATCTTAAAGAAAAGTTAATTTTGTGAGCTTAATCAAATATTTATTCAGATTTAAAGTGCGGTAAAAAATTTTCAAATTTTCCACCGCACTGATAAAAACAAGCCTTTCACTTGTTCTTCACTAATGTTCGCGATAATCATTCGCCTGTTGTAATAGTTGGCGGCTTTCTTTTAAGAATTGTTCAGAATAATCGCCGAACCAATCGCGTACTTGTTCGAAAGCTTGGATAAAGCCTTGTTTGTCGCCTTGTTCAAAGAATTTCAGGCTTTCTTCATAGCTTTGTTTTAGGCTTTCGATCACTTCAAGGTTTTCTGGTTTATCCATAATAATGTCCGCATAGAGTGCGCCGTCTTGGGCGAATAGGCGTCCGATCATAGCCAGTTCTAAGCGGTAAATTGGCGAAGATAAGGCTAACAATTTCGCCAATTCCACAGGTTGTTTGGATAAATGCAGACCGTTGGCAAAGGTAGCAAAGTGGCGTAAGGCTTGAATGTAAGTCATACTTTGATCGTGTTCGGCGGCGTCCACTTGATAAATTTTCGCACCCCAAATGCTGATTTGATCTAATAGCCATTGATAGCGTTCTAGATAACGCCCATCACAACGCACTACCACTTGTTTTGCCATACTTGCAATATCTGGCCCGAACATTGGGTGCAAGCCCACCACTGCCCCTTTATGCACTTCCAGCATTTTGGCAAGCGGGGCTTTTTTCACCGAGGTGAGATCGGTGAGCAACATATTTTCTGTTAAATAAGGTGCAAGACGTTCAATGGTTTCCACCGTGTTTACGATAGGCACAGACACAATAACCACATCTGCACCCGATAAAATCTGCGCGGCGTTGTCCCAATCGTTTCGCCCTAAACTTTCTACTTGATAACCCGAAAGTTGCAGATAACGTGCGAATAATCCGCCCAGCTTGCCTTTTCCGCCCACAATCACAATTTTTTTGATGTTGGGATTAACGGTTTTAAAGCCGAATTGATTTTCTCTGGTGTAAGATTCGCGCATTAAACGGCGTAGTACATCTTCGATTAAATCAGGCGGTACGCCAAGTTTTTCTGCTTCTTGCCGTCTTGCTTGCAACATTTCTGCTTCACGATTTGGTACATAAATGGGTAAGCCGTGTTGATGTTTGATTTCCCCCACTTTTTTTACCAATGCCAAGCGTTTTGCGAATAATTGCAATAATTCTTGATCCAGTGTATCAATTTCTGTACGCAGTTCTTTTAGGGCGTCCACGTTATTGTCCTTATTTCTTTACAGTCTGATGATTTTTGCCAGTTATTTTTTGCTCAATGCTTGTGCCATTTGACGTAATAATTGCTCGCTGGTTTCCCAATCAATGCAAGCGTCTGTAATTGACACACCATATTTCATTTCGCTGACTGGCTGTTCAGCACTTTGATTGCCCGCGTTGATATGGCTTTCTAGCATCACACCAATGATGGATTTATTACCATTAGCGATTTGCTGTGTAACATCTTCTGCCACAATCGGCTGACGGCGGTAATCTTTATTCGAGTTGCCGTGACTGCAATCCACCATAATCGCAGCTTCTAAGCCTGCTTTTTGTAATTCTTGTTCAGCTTGTTGAATAAATTCCGCTTGGTAATTTGGCGCTTTTCCACCACGCAGAATAATGTGTCCGTTTGGATTGCCTGCGGTGTTGAGCAAATTCACCTGCCCTTGCTGGTTGATGCCTATAAAGCTATGCCCCATTGCTGACGCTTTCATCGCATTAATCGCAGTGGCAATGCTACCGTCTGTACCATTTTTAAATCCCACCGCCATTGATAAGCCAGATGCCAGTTCACGGTGAGTTTGTGATTCGGTGGTTCTTGCGCCAATGGCTGACCAGCTGAATAAATCTGCCATATATTGTGGCGTGATCGGATCAAGTGCTTCAGTGGCAAGTGGCAAGCCCATTTCTGCCAGCTCTAACAAAAGCTCACGCGCAATGTGCAAACCGTGTTCCACATCGAAACTGCCATCAATTTTCGGATCGTTAATTAAGCCTTTCCAACCCACGGTGGTACGCGGTTTTTCAAAATACACGCGCATAACAATGTACAGCTCGTCTTTTAGCTCATCAGATAAAGCTTTCAAACGTTTTGCGTAATCCAACGCAGAAAGGGGATCGTGAATCGAACAAGGGCCGATCACCACTAATAAACGGTTATCTTTTTTATGAATGATATTGGCAATATCAGCGCGCGATTGCTCAATTTGATGACGTAAATGCTGCGGTAACGGTAATTTTTCTTTCAGTTCACTTGGCGTGATTAGCACTTTTTCATTAACAATATTTACATTATGAATACTGTCTTTGTGATTTACATTGTTCATTTTTCTTTCCTACTCAAAATTAAAGTGTAAATTTTTATATACAATATATGTAACGCATAAATTACACTTAAACTAAAGCAAATTCAACTTGTTTTACAAGGAATTTACAAAATAGTGCGAAATTTCTGCCAAACAGGTAGCACATTTTCTGGCAATTCAAGAGAACGTCCTAATTCAATCCAACCACAAGGAAAATGGAAATCCGACCCAACAGAGCCAAGCAAACCTTGTTCAAGCGCCCAGCGTGCGAGCAATAAGCGTTGATCTTTGGTTTGCCCGCAGCCAGAAACCTCAATGACATCGCCCCCACTTTGGGCAAAATCCGCAATCAGTTTTTTGAGCCATTTGGTGGTTAAGGTATAGCGCAATGGGTGCGCTAACACCGCCACACCACCTGCTTGGTGAATAATGTCAATCGCGCTAGGAATATCCACCCATTCCGCTTTTACATAAGCTGACTTCCCTTGCCCTAGATAACGTTTGAAAGCCTGATTAATATTAGAAACCTTGCCGATTTCCACTAAATAGCGCGCATAGTGCGCTCGGGTAACTTCTCCTTGGGTGAATTTTTTCGCTCCGTCAAAGGCATTTTCAACACCTAACTTCGCTAATTTCTCACCAATTTTGACCGCTCTTTCTAAGCGTTTTTCTGCTTGCTGCTGCAAAAGTGCGGTCATTTTTGGGTGAGTTTTATCAAAATCTAACCCCACAATATGAATGGCACGATTTTCCCATTGAGTGGAAATTTCTACCCCATTAATCAGTGTGAGCCCTAATAAATCTGCCTGCGCTTGTGCTTCATCTAAACCTGCCACGCTGTCGTGATCGGTTAAAGCCAGCACGGACACTTGATTATCATAAGCGCGTTGCACCACCTCTTTAGGGCTTAATACCCCGTCTGATGCACTGCTATGGCAATGTAAATCATAAATTTTTTGCATTTTTGTTCCTAAATAAAATGAAAAAGTGCGGTCATTTTTTTGTGATTTTCCGCCTTAAAAAAATAAAAAATAAAGGCGGACATTCGCCCGCCCTGTTAATCGCCTTATTCCTTAATATAGACTTGTTTATTGCCATTTCAAGTACTGTGTAAATCTCTCGCCTACCGTATCAATTAACAATGCTTAACCAATTCTTTAATTAACGCCGGCCCTTGATAAATCAATCCTGAATATACTTGCAATAATTGCGCACCTGCTGCGATTTTTTCTTGTGCACTGGCAACGCTGTCTATGCCGCCACTGCCGATAATTGGGATTTCGCCGTTTAATTCTTGATGTAATCGAGCGATGATTTGCGTGCTTTTTTGTTGCAATGGCTTACCGCTTAGGCCGCCAATTTCTGTCGCATTTTTCAAGCCTTGTACATTGTCGCGCGCAATGGTGGTATTGGTGGCGATTACACCATCAATCTTATTACGTCGTAACGTATCGGCAATTTGTACCAATTCGGCTTCCGTTAAATCTGGCGCAATTTTCACCGCAATCGGCACATATTTATTATATTGGCTTGCCAAAATTTGCTGGCGCGCCTTAATGCTTTGCAATAAATCTTCTAACGGATCGCCATATTGCAACTGGCGTAAATCTGGCGTATTGGGCGAGGAAATATTTACCGTAATGTAATCCGCATAATTATAGGCTTTATTCAAACAATAAAGGTAATCTTCCTTGCCCCGTTCAATAGGGGTGATTTTGTTTTTACCAATGTTTATGCCGATTACACCGTCAAAGCGTGCTTTCTTGACATTTTCAATCACATAATCAATGCCCTGATTATTAAAGCCGTTGCGATTAATAATGCCTTCCGCTTCAATTAGACGAAACTGGCGTGGTTTTGGATTACCCTCTTGCCCGAGCGGTGTTACTGTTCCCACTTCAATAAAGCCAAATCCCAATGCGCCAAAGCCGTCAATAGCTTCGGCATTTTTATCCGCCCCTGCGGCCAAGCCAATGGGATTCTTAAACTTCACACCCATTACCGTTCTTTCCTGCCCTTGCGGACAAGCTAATAAGGCTTTCATTAGGGTTACAAAAGGCGGTTTGCCAGCCAGTTTTAATAGCTGAATAGTTAAATTGTGGGCATTTTCAGCGTCAAGACTGAAAAGCGCTTTTCGGATTAAAGGATACATATTCACTCGTTTATCTCACTGGATAGTTAAACTGTAAAAAAGTGCGGTGATTTTTGACCGCACTTTTATATTGGATTATTGCAAGGCTTTTTCGATTTTTTCGAATAAATCCTTAGACAGATTTTCTACTTCACTCAAGCGTTCTAAGGCACGTTTCATCAAGGTTTGACGCTGTGCATCATAACGTTTAAAGCGAATTAATGGCTCAATTAATCTTGATGCCACTTGCGGATTGGTTTCATTTAAACGAATTAAAATATCCGTTAAGAAACGGTAACCCGAGCCGTCCGCGGCGTGGAATGCGCGTGGATTTTGGCTAGCAAAACTGCCCACTAAGGCGCGTACACGGTTTGGATTGTTAAAGTTAAAACTTGGGTGATCCATCAACTGCACCACAATTTGTAGTACATCAGCATCAGGGCGCGTAGCTTGCAAGGTGAACCATTTATCCATCACCAAACCATCGTGCTGCCATTTTTGTTCAAAATCCGCCAATAATTCATCACGACAAGCTAACTGTGCTTTAGTCGCCACCGATAACGCCGCCAAACAATCGGTCATATTATTTGCATTGACATAATGCTTATGCACCAAATTATTGCCTAAATGGGTGTAAGCCAAATAGTTTAAGCATAAGTTACGCAAAGCGCGCAAGGCAATATCTTGTTGCACCACACGATAATCTTCCAAATGGATTTGCTGATAAATGCGGAACAGATCTGCTTTTAAATATTCTGCTAGAGTGCGTTGCATAAACTCTCGTACAACCGCAATGCCTTCTGGATCAATAGTTTTGAATAACTCAGCAAATTCTGTTTCTTTTGGCAGCGTGAGAATTAAGGTAGTTAATTCAGGATCTTTCTGATGATTTTCTAACACTTGATGAAGTGCGGTCAAAATTTCTTGAGAAAATTCAAGAGGTTGTCCTTGTTGATAGCGAGATAAGTTACGACGTAACTCATTATTAAATAACATCTGTGCGGCATCCCAACGCACAAAATCATTTTTCGCAAATTTCAGTAAGGTGATAAGCTGCTTGGTACTGTAATCATAATCTAATCGCACTGGCGCAGAAAAATCACACAACAAGGCAGGCACAGGACGTGAATAAATATTATGAAATTCAAAGGTTTGTGTTTGTTCAGTTACATCTAGTACATCACTGACTAATTCGCCATGATATTGCAAAGATTGCATAATGCCTTGCTCATCATAAAGGGCGATTTTTAATGGAATGTGTAAATTTACCTTGTCCATTTGATCAGCGGTTGCTGGCGTATGCTGTGAAACTTGCAGGCGATAAGTATGAGAGCGCTCATCATAGCTATCGCTAATGGTGAGTTCTGGTGTGCCAGATTGGCTATACCAACGGCGGAACTGGCTAAGATCCACGCCATTGGCTTTTTCCATTGCCTGCACAAAATCTTCACAAGTGGCTGCTTTACCGTCGTTTTGTGCAATATACTCGCGCATTCCCGCTTGGAAGCCTTTTTCACCAAGTAAGGTATGCAACATTCGAATCACCTCTGCCCCTTTTTCATACACGGTTACAGTGTAGAAATTATTCATTTCAATCACTTTTTCAGGGCGGATTGGGTGCGACATTGGGCTGGCATCTTCGGCAAATTGCACAGTACGCAAAAATTTCACATTATTAATGCGATTTACCGCACGCGAGCCCGTATCAGAAGAAAATTCTTGATCACGGAACACGGTTAGCCCTTCTTTCAAACTTAACTGAAACCAATCGCGACAAGTAACACGATTACCTGTCCAGTTATGGAAATATTCGTGTGCGATCACGCTTTCAATGGCTAAATAATCTTCATCTGTAGCGGTTTGTGGGTTGGCCAACACGAATTTATCGTTGAAAATATTCAAACCTTTGTTTTCCATTGCGCCCATATTGAAGAAATCCACCGCGACGATCATATAAATATCTAAATCATATTCTAGCCCGAAGCGTTCTTCGTCCCATTTCATTGATTTTTTCAGGCTTTGCATTGCCCAATCAGCACGATTTAAGTTGCCACGATCCACATAAAGCTCAAGTTTTACTTCACGGCCGCTTTGGGTGATAAAATTGTCTTCTAAAACATCAAAATCCCCTGCGACTAAGGCAAACAAATAGCTTGGTTTTGGAAATGGATCTTGCCATTCTACCCAGTGAAAACCATTGTCTAGTTCTCCGCTAGCAATACGGTTGCCGTTAGATAATAAATAAGGGTATTTAGCTTTTTCTGCGGTGATTTTGGTGGTGTAACGGGCTAGCACATCGGGGCGATCAAGCATATAGGTAATTTGACGGAATCCTTCTGCTTCACATTGTGTACAAAGGGCATCACCTGATTGATATAAGCCTTGCAATGAGGTATTTTCGGCTGGTTTCAAATAGGTAACAATTTCTAACTCAAATTGCGCCGCACTTTCTTTCAAACTGCTTAAATCTAATGTTAGACTTTCGCTATCTTGTTGATAATGTTTGAAATCTTCCCCATTTAAACGAATCGCCGCAAATTGAAAACTATGGCCGTCTAAACGCAAACTGGTTGCTTCTGGGTTTAAACGTTGATACTGGCTTTTAGCGGTTACCACGGTTTTTTCTGGATCTAATTGAAAATCCAAGAAAATATCCGTTACGGTAAAATCTGGCGAGCGATAATCTTTTCTATATTTAGCTTTTGTCTGCATATATGACACCTAGTATGCTTGTTGTTTTAAGAAGGTTATCCAATATGAAATCTTTTAAGATTAAGGTAGAAAAATTGTTGTTAGGATAAGATTTTTAGCCCAAAGTTGCAAGAAAAACAAACTGTTCTACGAGCACTTAATTCTCTTATTTCACTCATTTTTCACCAATCAATCATCTTGCAACCACCTTAGGCAATCGTTTGCTTACAAGGCGTAAGGTATGCTATTCTAGTGCGGTTGTTTTTTGTTAATTTTTGTTGTGAATAGGAAAAACTATGCCAGACCAAAAACCAAGCCAAAATGCTGAAATTGCCATTGTAATGGGGTCAAAAAGTGATTGGACGACAATGCAGGAAGCTGCGCAAATTCTCACGGTTCTCAATGTTCCCCATCATATTGAGATTGTTTCTGCTCACCGCACACCAGATAAATTATTCCAATTTGCTGAAGATGCCGAAAAAAATGGCTATAAAGTGATTATTGCAGGCGCAGGTGGCGCAGCGCATTTACCAGGAATGATCGCCGCGAAAACCCTTGTTCCCGTGCTGGGGGTGCCAGTAAAAAGTTCAACCCTAAGTGGCGTGGATAGCCTTTATTCTATCGTGCAAATGCCAAAAGGCATTCCCGTTGGCACTTTAGCTATTGGCGCGGCAGGCGCGGCAAATGCGGGATTATTAGCCGCACAAATCTTAGCTCGTTTCAATCCTGAGCTTGCAGCACGTTTACAGCAATTCCGCCAAAATCAAACCCAAACTGTGTTAGATAATCCTGATCCGCGTGATTAATACGCGCCAAAGTGCGGTCAAAATTTTATGAGTTTTTTGAAAAATCAATAAAATTACACCGCACTTTATTGTTGCAATTCAGTCTATTTTATTTGTTCTTTCGTTATCAGCTGACTTACCTAACTGATTGATGTATCATCTGGCAATCATCAATTTACTCTTTTCTGATTGGGAAATAATTAATGACCACATTTAACCAAGAACTCATTCAACAAATTCTCGCGGACAACGTTCCAGATTCGCTTCACACCCTAAAAGATTTTTTGCGTTGGACATACAGCACTTTTAATCGCTCTGATTTATATTATGGACACGGTTATGACAACGCTTGGGACGAAGCGCAACAGCTTGTATTAACCGCATTACAACTTCCCCCTGATTTGCCCAGTGAGCTTTATGATAGCCGTTTAACGCAAAGTGAAAAAGCAAGTTTGTTGGAACTCATTTTAGCACGCATTGAACAACGCATTCCTGTGGCATATTTAACCAATCGTGCGTGGTTTTGTGGATTAGAATTTTATGTCGATGAGCGAGTGATCGTGCCTCGCTCCCCCATTGGTGCCTTAATTGAAGACCGCTTTGCGGGACTGCTCACCAAAGCACCACAACGAATTTTAGATATGTGTACAGGAAGTGGCTGTATTGCGATTGCCTGTGCGGCCCAATTCCCAAATGCCGAGGTTGATGCCATTGATCTCTCTACCGATGCTTTAGATGTGGCAGAAATCAATATTATGCACCACAACCTAAGTGATCGTGTATTCCCAATTCAATCGGATCTATTTAACAATCTTCCCCAAGATAAATACGATCTTATCGTGACCAATCCTCCTTATGTGGATAAAGAAGACCTTGACGATATGCCAGAAGAATACCACCACGAGCCAGAAATGGCATTAGGTTCTGGCGTTGATGGACTAGAAATAACCAAACGAATCTTAAAAGCTGCACCGGATTATTTAGCCGATGATGGGGTATTAGTTTGCGAAGTAGGGAACAGTATGCTCCACCTAATAGAACAATTCCCTAATGCCCCATTCCAGTGGCTAGAACTGAAAAATGGGGGATTAGGTGTTTTTGCATTAACCAAAAAACAACTAGTTGAATTAAATCGTTCTTGATTATCCCCAAAATAAGTGCGGTGGAAAAAATGGAAATTTTTCCACCGTTTCTTTGAATTAAAACTATCCTTGATCCGACAACGCTGCAAGCTGATCAGCTTGGTATTCGGTGATGATTGGTTGGATTAGTTCGTCCATTTTGCCGTTCATCACTTCATCTAAGCGATAGATCGTTAGGTTGATGCGGTGATCGGTAACACGGCCTTGTGGGTAGTTATAGGTACGGATTTTATCCGAACGATCGCCTGAGCCTAGCAAATTGCGGCGTGTGTCTGCTTGCTCCGCTGCTTGGCGTTCTTGCTCTGCTTGCACAATGCGAGAAGCTAGCACTGACATTGCTTTGGCTTTGTTTTTATGTTGTGAACGCTCTTCTTGACATTCCACCACAATGCCTGTTGGAATATGGGTGATTCGTACCGCTGAATCGGTAGTATTAACGTGCTGACCGCCTGCGCCTGATGAGCGATAAGTATCAATACGTAAATCTGCAGGGTTAATTTCTGGCAATTCGCTTTCTGGCAATTCTGGCATTACCGCTACGGTACAAGCGGAAGTATGAATTCGTCCTTGCGATTCCGTTTTTGGCACGCGTTGAACTCGGTGTCCGCCTGATTCAAATTTTAACTGACCATATACATTTTCGCCGCTGATTTTGACGATCACTTCTTTATAACCGCCCTGCTCGCTTTCATTTGCGCTGAGCATTTCCACACGCCAACGCTTACTTTCCGCATAGCGGCTGTACATACGGAATAAATCACCCGCGAAGATCCCAGCTTCATCACCGCCTGTTCCTGCGCGGATTTCTAAATAGCAGTTATATTCATCGTTAGGATCTTTCGGCAGTAATAAAATTTGTAATTGCGCTTCTACTTGCTCAATTTCAGCTTTGCATTCTTCAATTTCTTCTTGTGCCATTTCGCGCATACTTGGATCATCGAGCAATAATTCGGCTTCTTCCATATTGCTATTTAACTGTTTCCAGCGTGCAAAGCATTTCACAACGTCTTCAAGTTGGGCATATTCTTTTGAATAAGCACGAAATTTTTCTTGATCGCTAATGACTGAGGCATCGCCAAGCAAGGCTTCTAGCTCTTCGTGACGTTCATTTAAACTATCTAATTTACTGATAATAGAGGGTTTCATTTGTTGACCTATAAAATCCACTGACAAAAAACGGCGCTTATTCTAGCACGATTTTGGTAAAAATTTATAGCAGTAAGCAAAGTTCAGCGTATTTATGCACAAAGAAAAATTCGCTTATTTTGCACCGCACTTAATAATTTGAATAGTTAAGCGTTGGCTTTGTTTAAATATAAAAAAATCTGTACCTCAAGTTCTTGAGTTTAACTCAGCATTTGAGATACAGATTAGTAAAGCCGTCTTTAGGTGAGATTATTTCCCAATCACTTCCAATCCACCCATATATGGACGTAACACCTCTGGCACGGTGATGCTGCCGTCTGCGTTTTGGTAGTTTTCAAGCACGGCAACAAGGGTGCGTCCAACCGCTAAGCCTGAGCCATTTAGGGTGTGGACAAGACGTGGTTTTTTCTCGCCTTTTACACGATAACGAGCCTGCATACGGCGCGCTTGGAAATCCCACATATTTGAGCAAGAAGAAATTTCGCGGTAGGTGTTTTGTGCTGGCACCCAAACTTCTAAATCGTAAGTTTTAGCTGAACCAAAACCCATATCGCCAGTACATAGTAACACTTTACGATAAGGCAAATTTAACAACTGCAACACTTTTTCCGCGTGGCCAGTGAGTTCTTCCAAGGCTTCCATTGATTTTTCTGGCTCTACGATTTGCACCATTTCTACTTTGTCGAATTGGTGCATACGGATCAAACCACGGGTATCACGGCCGTAAGATCCTGCTTCTGAACGGAAACAAGGGGTATGTGCGGTCATTTTAATTGGCAGTTCCGCTTGCTCTAAAATTTCATCACGCACAAGGTTGGTAACTGGCACTTCCGCCGTTGGGATTAAGGCGTAAGGTTGCTCCCCTTCTAGCGGTTTGGTGTGGAATAAATCTTCGCCAAATTTTGGCAGCTGCCCAGTGCCATAAAGGGTGGCGTGATTAACTAAATAAGGCACATAGGTTTCGCTATAACCGTGTTGTTCGGTATGTAAATCGAGCATAAATTGCGCTATCGCACGGTGCATTTTGGCAATTTGTCCTTTCATTACCACAAAACGCGCGCCGCTTAATTTCACGCCCGCAGCAAAATCTAGCCCTTGCAAATGCTCGCCTAAGGTAACGTGATCTTTCACTTCAAAATCAAAGGTTCTTGGCTCGCCCCAACGAGAAATTTCCACATTGTCGTTTTCATCGTTGCCTAGTGGCACTTCATCGGCAGGAATATTTGGAATGCTAAGGGCAATTTCTTGCAGATCCGCTTGCACATCATCAAGTTGGCTTTTTGCCATACTTAATTCAATGCCCATATTATCCACTTCCGCCAATAATGGCTCAATGTCTTCGCCGCGTGCTTTTGCCGCGCCAATGGCTTTTGAGCGCGCATTACGCTCTGCTTGTAAGGTTTCGGTTTTAACTTGTAGGGCTTTGCGCTGTTCTTCTAATTCTGTGATACGCGCTACATCTAGCTCGAAGCCACGTCTTACTTTTAATTTTTCTGCCACTTCCGCAAGATTATTGCGTAATAAATTTGCATCAATCATTTTGTTACCTTTAGAAAATAAATATGCTCAAAAAACCGTTCTATTTTAGATCGGATAAAAAAAATAAACTAGGGTCTGTTGATCATTCATTTTGCATTTGAGTGTTCAACAGCTCCCAAACTACTTGCCAGATTTATAACGGATAGTTGTGCTTTGCTCGTCTAGTTGGCGAAGTTTTTCTAATTTTTCACGAATTTGAATTTCCATTCCTCGAGCAACAGGGAAATAATATTGGGTATCTTTCAGCGCTTCTGGGAAATAATTTTCCCCTGCGGCATAAGCATTTTCTTCATTGTGCGCATAACGATATTCTGCGCCGAAACCTAGTTCTTTCATCAAATGAGTTGGCGCGTTGCGTAAATGCTCTGGTACATCATAATCAGGGCTTTCCACTGCCATTTTCTTCGCAGCGTTAAAGGCTTGATACACCGCATTACTTTTCGGTGCAACCGCTAAATAAACGATCGCTTGGGCAATGGCGCGCTCCCCCTCTGCCGCCCCCACACGGGTGAAGCAATCCCACGCGGCAATGGCCACTTGCATTGCGCGCGGATCAGCATTTCCCACATCTTCTGACGCAATGGCCAATAAACGGCGCGCCACATACAGGGGATCGCCCCCTGCGGTTAAAATGCGTGCATACCAATACAAAGCGGCATCAGGCGCTGAACCACGCACGGATTTATGCAAGGCTGAGATGAGATCATAAAAACGATCGCCTTGTTTATCAAAACGGGCTTGCCGTTCGCCCAACACTTCCGTTAATAAAGTGCGGTGCAAAAATTTGCCATTTTTGCCCTCTTCCGCCATATCTGCCATTAATTCAAGGCTATTTAATGCAAGGCGCGCATCGCCATTGACATATTCCGCCAGCATTGAAAGCAAATTGTCTTCTAAGGTTAAATCAAGGTTGCCTAGCCCTTTTTCTTTGTCATTAATGGCACGCTGTAACACTTGTTCGATTTCTTGTGCGGTTAAGGATTTCAGCACATACACGCGTGCGCGCGAAAGTAAGGCGTTATTCAGTTCAAAAGAGGGATTTTCAGTGGTTGCGCCAATAAAAATCACCGTGCCATCTTCAATATAAGGCAAAAAGGCATCTTGCTGGCTTTTGTTGAAACGATGGACTTCGTCCACAAATAAAATGGTACGCAGCCCTGCGAGCCGATTTTGTTTGGCGCGCTCAATGGCTTCACGAATTTCCTTTACCCCACCTGTTACCGCAGAAATCCGTTCCACTTCCGCATTAATGCGTTGCGCAATAATTTCTGCCAAGGTGGTTTTGCCTGTGCCGGGTGGCCCCCACAAAATCATTGAGTGAATATGCCCTGCTTCAATGGCTTTGCGTAATGGTTTGCCCACGCCAATTAGATGGCTCTGTCCGCAATATTCGTCTAAATGGGTTGGGCGCATTCTCGCCGCTAAAGGGCGAAAATCATTTTCAGCAAAATCAAAAGCAAGATTAGGCATTTTTTTCTCTCGTCTATGGATCATTTCAGGAAAAAATAAGGCTAAATTGTAAACCATTTAGCCTTAAAAGTGCGGTGATTTTTTGGTTACTTTTTCTTACGCTGATCGTCCAGCTCTGCGCCTTTCGGCACGCTGAATTTAAACAAATTATCTGCCAACGGTTGGTTGGTGATATTACGCAATAAGTATAAATTGGTTTGTCCGTCTTTTTCTGTGGTGCTGAAGTTTTTTAGCACGCCATCAGCATCAATGCGAATATTGAACTGCTTAATATTGCTTTTCGCGGATTTTGGTTTAAGGGTAAAGGTATCCGCTGATTGCGCCACGGTATATTTTTTCCATTGCGCTTGATCGTTGCTGGTAAGCAACACAAATGGCGTATTGTTCACCGCTTCAGACACCCAATTTGCCGTAACCTGTTGCACGAAAGGATCGTAAAACCACAGGGTTTTGCCGTCTGACACAATTTGGCTTTCTTGCGGAGATTGGTTATCCATTCTGAATAAATTCGGGCGTTTAATGCGAAGTTTGCCTTTGCCTTGTTGAATCTCTTTGCCTTTGGCATCACTGACTTTTTGCACATAATCTGCGCTTAACACGTCCACTTTGTTAAGGCGCGCTTGTAATTCACTCACCGCATCAGCCCAAGCCATTTGGCTTAAGCCTAAACATAAAAGTGCGGTGATTTTTACTGCCATTTTTTTCATAAATCTTCCTTTAATCCTAAAATAATGGGAAACCATTGTGTTAATCAGACAATAAAATTTCCCATTTGTTGCATTTTCTTTATGCTTAGCTTTGTAATTCGCTGAAAGATTGAACTAATAATCCGAACGGCGAGCTAAAATTTCACGCTTACCATTTTGTAGGGGCGAAACAATGCCTTGTTCTTCCAGCTGATCCATAATGCGTGCGGCACGGTTGAAGCCAACGCGGAAACGGCGCTGAATTGACGAGGCTGAAGTTGTGCCAGTTTCGATCACGAAATTCATCACTTCATCAAACAGATCATCAAGATCGCCATCATCACCATTGCGAGCCACTTCGCCCTCTTCATCATCGGCACTGTCTAAAATACCGTCAATATAATCCGGTTTGCCTCTTGCACGCCAGTCATCGGCTACGCGAGCCACTTCGTCATCGCTCATAAATGCGCCGTGAACACGGATTAAATCGGAAGAGCCTTGCCCTGAATAAAGCATATCCCCACGGCCTAACAGAGTTTCTGCACCGCCTTGATCGAGAATGGTGCGCGAGTCAATTTTACTCGCCACGGTAAAGGCGATACGGCTTGGAATATTGGCCTTAATCAAGCCTGTAATCACGTCCACAGAAGGGCGTTGAGTGGCCAAAATCAAGTGAATACCGATGGCTCGGGCTTTTTGTGCAAGGCGAGCAATAAGTTCTTCAATTTGCTTGCCTGCCACCATCATCAAATCAGCAAACTCATCGACAATCACCACAATATAGCTGAGTTTTTCCAGCGCAGGTGGCATTGCGTCCATTGTGTCGCCCGGTCGCCAAATTGGGTTTGGAATTGGCATTCCCATTGCGTTATATTCGTCAATTTTTTCGTTATAGCCTTCAATATTACGCACACGCAAGGCGGATAATAATTGGTAACGGCGCTCCATTTCGTCCACGCACCAACGCAGCGCATTGGCGGCTTTTTTCATATCCGTAACCACTTCGGTGAGCAAGTGTGGAATGTCGTTATAAATGGAAAGCTCCACCACTTTCGGATCGATCATAATAAATTTCACTTCTTCAGGTTTCACTCTGAAAAGTAAACTTAAAATCATCGTATTCACCCCAACGGATTTCCCCGAACCTGTTGAGCCTGCCACCAACAAATGAGGCATTTTGGCTAGATCTACGATCACAGGATTGCCGCTAATGTCTTTTCCTAGCGCCATTGAAAGCAAAGATTTTGACTCGCGAAATTCTCGGCTATCCAGCACATCACGCAGCGGCACCATTTGGCGCTGTAAATTTGGCGTTTCAATGCCAATATAAGGCTTACCAGGGATCACTTCTGCCACACGAATGGAGCGGAACATCAAGGCACGCGCTAAATCTGTATCAATATTGGTAACTTTGGACGCTTTCACACCCGGTTGCAATTCCAATTCATAACGCGTTACCACTGGCCCAACCAACACATCTTTTACGCTCGCTTTTACATTGAAGTTGCGTAATTGTTGTTCAATGCGTTGCGAGGTTTCTAAGATTTCTTCGCGCGTGATATTTTGTTCTTCCACTTCACGTTTATCCAATAAATCTAAACTTGGCAACGGCGTGGTAGGTTTTTCCGCTTTTTTCACCTGCTTTTGTAAGGCTGGGTGAATTAAGGAATCGCCATAAGGCTTGTAAGTTGGCTGGCTTACCGCAGGCTGATTTACCGTTGATTGCGTTGGATTTTGCCCAGCCAGAATATCCGCTAAAGCATCTTCCGCATTGATTTCTTTTGCGCGCTGCTGCATTTCAGCCAAGCGTTGTGCTTCTTGCGCAGCGAACTGACGCGCTAATTCATCCATTTCATTATCTTGCTCAGGCAAATTTTCTGTTTCAGAATGATTGTCTAACGAATAATCAGGAATGGATACCTTTAATTCAGGTGCTTGTTCTATTGCAGAAAACTCTGTAGAAAAATGCACCGCACTTGGTAAATCTGCCCCATTGGGTAAATCTGCCTGTGCCGTTAAATCCTTCTGTTCAACAACAGCTTGAACAGGCTTAACCATTGTCTGTTCTGTGCTTACGCCAATTTGTGTGGCTGAGCTCGTTACTGTGCTGGTTTGAGGAATACGCACATTCGGCAATGGTTCTTCTTGCCCTACACCATAATTAGAAAGGGATTCCATTTGGCGGGGATCAAAAAGATCTTGGCTATTGGAAACGGATTGGCTTTCATTATGTGCAAATGGTGCTTCTGGCTGAACAAATTCTTGTAAGCCACTAATTTGAATAAAGGTTTGATTGTCTTTATGTTGCTCTTCGCCTGCTTCGTTTTGCGCTGCATTTTCATTTTGTAATGACGAAATTGGCGCAGGCTTTTGGATAATAATTTCCTCTAAAGGCTCAGGCTCGCTGTCTGCTCGTGGCTCGGCGGGCATTGCCATTGCTGGAGTTTTGTCCTCATTCATTGTGAGCCAGTAATAAAATCTCACAAAAAGCTGCACTAAAGCTTTACCTGAACACAAAATAAAGCCTGCAATAGCTGACAATAATGCGCACAAAATCACTCCTGCTTTGCCTAAAACAGGATAAAGGGAAACCACTAAGCTTCCACCTAACACCCCACCAGCAAGATAAGAGCTAGTGTTAGAAAGCAATAAGGTGGCTAATGCGGTTAAACCGCCAAATAATAAAATCCCCCCTAGCGTGCGAATAGCCGCTTTAATCCAAGTGATCTGGGTGAATTTTTTGGTTTTGAATAAATAAATCGGCACAAAACATAAAATAAAAGGAATTAAATTGCCGATATGTCCAAAGAAAGTAAAAAATAAGCCTATAAGCCAAGCGCCCAACGCTCCCGCTTTATTGATGGTTTCAGGCTGCGAGGACGAAACCGCCCAAGTGTTATCAAAAGGGCTGTAACTTGACCAAGCAATAATCAAATACAAACCAAACAGGGAAATTGTGCCTAAACACAATTCCGCCATATATTGTTTTGGTGTTAGTTTTGCTGTAATTCGTTTAATCATCTTATTTTAATTGTAAAAAATTGGTCTGTTTCACTTCTTCCATTACCACATAGGTACGAGTATCGTTCACGCCAGGCAAACGTAGCAAGGTTGTGCCAAGCAATTTGCGGTATGCCGCCATATCCGCCACACGGGTTTTGAGTAAATAGTCAAAATCCCCCGACACTAAATGACATTCTTGAATTTCATCAAGCTGTTGCACTGCTTCGTTAAATTCTTCAAATACATCAGGTTTTCCGCGCACAAGAGTGATTTCTACGATCACGAGCAATGGCGAATCCAATAATTCAGGGTTAAGCAACGCACGGTAACCCATAATCACTCCTTGTTTTTCCAAGCGCTTTACTCGCTCCAAACAAGGGGTTGGCGATAATCCGACTTTCTTTGAAAGGTCAATATTAGAAATTTTGCCATTACGCTGTAATTCATTCAGAATTTTTATATCAATGGCATCAAGGGCTTTAGGTAATTTTTTTTCCATAAAATTTTCCACCGTAAATGACGGTAAAATACCGCTTAAAATAGAAATAACGACTAATTTTACACTATTCTATAAAATTTTATAGGGAAAACTTCAGACTTTAAAAATTAAAAATCGTTCAAAATTACACCGCACTTTAAAATAATGCCCTTATAAAAAATAAGGTGAATTGGGTATTCGACTTCATTTTAATTAGATCGATAATTCAACCAATGATTAATAACAACTCATACGCATTATGGAAAATCCATTCACTGCTCGCTGGAGTACACAAGGCAACACACTGTGTTTAGGACATTGGGAAATTTTTTATCAAGGCAATCCGCTTGATATTCCAGAACACAAACGTGAACACGATATGGGAACAAGAGGAATTTATAATTTCATCGATCCTACCGATGAACTTTATTTAGAAGGGCTTGATGAAGATGATTGGATTCTCGCCAACATTGAATGGCTAAGTGATGTATTTATTGCTGCCGATATTCCATTAGAAGAAAATTATATGCGTTGGTTTTACCAAGCCGTAAATAAAGACGATTGGCGTTGCGGAAGCTGTGGAGGCTGTATTTAGCCCCCATTCTTGGATCAAAGCTGTTGATACACTTTCATTGCGTAAGCATCTGACATTCCTGCAATGTAGTCACAGATAATCCGTTTTTTCTGATTCGGCTCTGCATTTTTCCAACGCACCGATGTGTTACGCGGTAACAGGCGTTCAGGATCGCTCTCAAAAATTTGAAACATTTCTGTCAGCATTCGTTGTCCTTTATATTCAATGCGTTGCGTATTAACATCACGAATGACATATTGCCACACAAAATCGGTAAACACGTTTAGCACGCTAATCACATCTTCTGGCAATTCAGCATTATAGCGGAGCAAAGGATCATCAAATTCAGGATTAATTTTCCACCGCACATTGATAATAAAATAATTTACCAATGCACCAATAGCATTTTTACGTTCATAATGATGTGCTGAAAACAATTTTTTGCTCAGGCTGTCAATATTCAGCTTGATCCATTGAGAAGAGCTATTTTTAAGCTGCTGCAACGCCTCTTGCCATTGATGTAAATGAATCACGCCAACTACAATAGCATCTTCTAAATCGTGAACGCCATAAGCAATATCGTCCGCCAACTCCATAATGCTGCAATCTAAAGATTTATAACGAGTTTTTAACGTTTGCTGTGGCGTAACTCTAGCTTCGCTAAATTGCTGAAAAAGCTGACGATCTTTTTCGCTTAATGGCGACAATAGCCAGTGAAACATTTCCAAATCATCACGAAAGATGCCTTTTCCCGGTTTCCAATCTGCAATTTTGGCATACAAGGGATTTTCACTCCCTTGTGGTAAAATTTCGCCATATTGTGGTGAAGAACAATCTAAAATGGCAGGATATTTCACCACGCCAAGCAAAGTGCGGCGGGTTAAATTCATTCCGGCATTGGCGGTATAAGGCTCTAACTTGGTCAATAAGCGAAAAGTTTGTGCATTGCCTTCAAAGCCTCCGTGATCGCGCATCATATAATTTAATGCCACTTCCCCACCGTGCCCAAAAGGCGGGTGTCCAATATCGTGGGCAAAGCACAGGCTTTCAATCAGATCATTGGAGGGCAATAAGGGTTTTAGCTGTTTTTGTAAAAGGCTTTTATCCGTCTTTAATTGTTCTGCTAAATGGGCAAATGCTTCGATGAATTTGAGTTGTGCCACCAAGCTGCTACCAATTTGCGCCACTTCTAAAGAATGGGTTAAGCGCGTGCGGTAAAAATCATTTTCACCCACGGCGTGAATTTGCGTTTTAGCTTGTAGGCAGCGAAATGCCGCGCTGTGCAAAATACGTCCACGATCACGGCGAAATGGCGGACGGTGATCTTTTTCTCGCGGACTATCAGGGATATAACGTTCGTGCCAAAGGCTATTCACTGCATTTTTCATTCTACACCACCCAGAAATAAATTAATTTGAATACAAAAGGGGCAAAAATGGAACTTAAGATACCACAAAGCACCAAGGCGATTGAGCTATAGTTCCCCGCTTTAGGATCAACTTCCATACAACTCACCGTACCTAAAACGTGCGAAACAGCCCCCACCGAAAGCCCAATGGATTCGGCATATTTTATTTTTATGGCTTTCAGAATTAAATAACCAAACATTGACCCTTGCAACCCAGCAATCAATACCGCCGCTGCCGCAACGGAGGGAATACCACCAATGTTTTGAGCAATTTCCATCGCAATTGGCGTGGTAACGGATTTTGGTAAAATCGTTGCAACCAGTTCAGGTTCTGCCCCAAGCAATAAGGCGAGCACTGCCCCCACTACCATTGAGAATAAAGAAGAAAGTGCGGTGATAAATAAAATCGTTTTCCAATATTCTTTAATTTGGCGAAACTGTTCGTATAACGGCAATGCGAGGGCAACCACACTCACCCCCAATAAATGATTTAACGGTGCATTCCCTGCCATATAATCGGGATAAGGCACATTAAACATCACGACAATGGCAATCAACATTGCTACGGTAAGGATAAAACTATTAAAAATGATTGATTTCAACTGCTTACTAATCTGCAAGGCAACCATAAAAACCGCGAGGGTAAGCAAAGTATAAGCGTAAATCATTTGCTCTCCTTAGCTCGTTTTTTCAAGACTTTTTTGCGTAATCCAGCAAAAGACTGTTGGGAAAAAAGATAATCCGCCAAAATGCCACTGAGCACCAATGTCAAAATTGTCGCCACCACATTAGGGATTAACAGCACTTTGGCTTGGTTGAGCAAAAGGTCAGAATATTGAATAATCCCCACGCTTACTGGCACAAACAGCACCGCCATATAACGCATTAATAGGCTTGCACCTGCAAAAATCCAATGCACTTTAATCACTTGTAACATTAAGCAGGTGAATAATAAAAGCAATCCCCAAATGCTACCGGGTATGCCAATAGGAATAAAACGAGCGATTTGCTCACCAAGAAAAAGCATTAAAAAAAGAATGGCAAAAGAACGTAATAACTGAAAAATCTTCTGTGTCATACCGCTATAAAGTTGTTAATTTACTAAAACCGCAACAATTCTACTCTTATTTTATTCGTTTTGTTATGGCTTTTCGTTACAATAAGAAAAATTTCAAACTTTTTTAGAATCAATGTGATCAGAATGTTACGAAAGCGTTTAGTGTTCTTTATTACAACAATTACAACAATATTTTGGCTTCCTCAAACAGCAGAAGCAGTGCGTATCATTCCTTGCCGCGTTGTGGCAATTTCTGATGGTGATACCTTTCGCTGTTTGCTTGAAAATAACAAACAAATCAAAGTCCGTTTAGACAGCATTGATGCGCCAGAAAAGAAACAACCCTTTGGTAATAAATCACGCCAAACCTTAGCCAACCTGATTCATAAGCAAGCGGTTCAGCTGCAAATTGTGGGCTATGATCGCTATCAACGCACGCTTGCCACGGTGTATAACCAACAAGGGCAAAATATCAATCTTGCAATGGTAAAACTAGGAATGGCTTGGGTGTATGAGCGTTATGCGCGCGATCAAAGCTATTTTTACGCACAGCAACAGGCACGCGCACAGCGTGTCGGTTTATGGCAAGATCCCCAACCGATTTACCCCGAACAATGGCGCAAAATGCAAAGCGAACAACGTAAACAAAAACGCCAACAAAAAGAAAAAGGATCATTCTATGGCTTTTAACCCCACAGAATTTCGGAAAAATTTCCCTTATTTCCAACAACCTAACGCAGCCGTTTATTTAGACAGCGCCGCTACTAGCTTAAAACCGCAAGCCTTGATTGATGCCACCGTTGCGTTCTATCAATCCGCAGGATCGGTACATCGTAGCCAATATGACGAACAACAAACCGCGCGCTATGAACAAGCGCGCACAAGAGTAAAAAAGCTGATCAACGCAGAAAGCGAACAAAGTATTATTTGGACATCAGGCACGACACACGCCATTAATTTAGTGGCGAACGGCCTGCTGCCACAGCTTACGCCACAAGATGAAATCATCATCAGCGAAGCGGAACATCACGCCAATTTTGTCAGCTGGCAGCAGCTAAGCCAAAAAACAGGGGCAAAATTGATCGTCCTGCCATTGCAGACTAACGGCGTTATTGATGATCGTGCATTAAAAAGTGCGGTGCAAAAAAATTGCAAAATTGTTGCCTTGACGATGATGTCCAATGTAACGGGCGTAGTGCAGCCGTTGGCTGATTTAATCCCGATTATTCGCCGCCAAAGTAACGCATTCATCTTAGCCGATGCGGCACAAGCCATTAATCATTTTTCCCTTGATTTACAACAACTTGACGTAGATTTTCTCACCTTTTCCGCCCACAAAATCTATGGCCCAACAGGGCTTGGCGTTTTGGCAGGAAAATTGACCGCACTTAATCAACTTCAGCCCTTATTATTTGGTGGCAAAATGGTGCAGAAAGTCAGTCCACAGCAAACAGAATTTGCCGAATTACCTTATAAACTTGAAGCCGGCACGCCGAATATTGCTGGCGTAATCGGTTTTAATGCGGTGTTAGAATGGTTGGAAAAATGGGATAACAATGCCGCACATCAGTATGTCGCGCAATTAAGCGAAAAAATCATCACACGCTTGCAACAATACCCTGCCTGTCAGCTTTTTACTTATGGCGATCACAGCCCAATTATTAGCTTTTTATTTAAGCATATTGATCTTTCTGATCTCGCTACCCTGTTGAGTGAACAAAATATTGCCCTGCGCGCTGGCGAACATTGCGCTCAACCTTATTTGGCAAGGCTCGGACAACGTGGTACATTACGCCTTTCCCTTGCCCCTTACAATAATGAGCAAGATATTGAACACTTTTTTAACGCGTTGGATAACGCCTTAGCCTTGTTAGATTAACGCAATGAGAACAGAAATTAAAAACGCCAAAAATTGGGAAGATCGCTACCGTTTCATCATTCAAAGCGGAAAAAATCTCTCTCGCCCCGATGAACAAACGCTCGCCCAAATGCAGCCTATTTCAGGTTGCGAAGCCAAGGTTTGGTTCAAATTTAAAGAAAAAAGCGACCGAACTTTTATGTTTAACGCCTTTAGTGAAGCACGCATTATTAACGGCTTGCTTTGGCTAATTTTGCAAGAAATTAACGGCAAAACCGCAGAACAATTACAATCCTTTGACTTGACCGCTTATTTTGATGAGCTAGGCATTGCTCAACGATTAAGCAATACTCGCTTAAATGGCTTAAAACAAATTGAGCAAATTGTGCGAAATTTAGCAACTTGTACAAATTAAATCTGTCGAAAATAAAAAACTTGCTATAATCGCCACAAGCAATTTATCAGGAAGAAGAATGAAAAAAAAACTTGTCGCATTTTTAATTTCTACCTTATTTTCCACCGCACTTTGGGCGGATTGGGAAATGGTGGGCAATGCTGATTATAACTGGGGGCCATTTCAAATTTACACTCTAAGCCTCTATTCAGAAACGGGAAATTATCAAGAAAATCAACGCCCTTT
This sequence comes from Avibacterium endocarditidis, assembly GCF_965138825.1. Taxonomy (NCBI): domain Bacteria; kingdom Pseudomonadati; phylum Pseudomonadota; class Gammaproteobacteria; order Pasteurellales; family Pasteurellaceae; genus Avibacterium; species Avibacterium endocarditidis. The sequence goes on along the minus strand of NZ_CBCSDH010000003.1, from coordinate 14,770 downwards.
AATGCTCTCATTCAACTTTGACAAGCCCGTGGAAGGTAAAAGTTTCGCCATTAGTTTAATCAAAGAAATGAAATCTCTTAAGGTGGAAGGCGATACGGATAATTGGCTAGATGAACTACAAAAAATCTTTCCCGATTTCTCGCCTAAAGATGTGTTGAGCTACATTGCCTTGCCAAACAAAGGCTATTTTATTTTAAATGACACGGTGTTAGACAAGGAATTTGGCGATGATTTTAACCGTGCGTTTATCAGCAGTGCCTTATCACCAAAAGGCAGTTACGGCAAAATCTTGCCACAGCTATTAGGTAAAGAAAAAAGCCCACATAGTGATAATGAAAAGCTCTTGCCAACCCCCGATGTAGAAAAGCTTAATGAAGATGAAATCAACCCTCAACTTCCGCCACAATTTGAGCTTGATCTACAAAAACAGGAAGAGGTTTAGGTAACAAACAAGCTCGCAATCGCGAGCTTTTTTATTAATTAGAAATTATAAAATTTGCGAGAAAGTAGCTTTATTAAAGCCAAAAATACACAATTTTTCTACCGCTCTTCTATTCGTTATGTTTTGATCTGGCTTGGCTTTTTCGTTCCAAATACAAGATCATCTGTAACGCAATATCTAAACCACTGGTTTTTTCGATCATCTCTAAACCGGGGCTAGCATTGACTTCTAACACCAGCAAGCCTTGATGTGAGCGAATTAAATCCACCCCAGCCACATCTAAGCCTAAGGCTTGCGTGGCGGTAAGGGCAATTTGTTTTTCCTGCTCACTGAGCCACACTTGCTCGCCTGTTCCACCACGGTGAATGTTGGCGCGAAACTCACCTGCTTGCCCTTTGCGTTCCATTGTGGCGATCACTTTTCCACCCACCACAAAACAGCGCACATCGCCCCCTTGCGCTTCTCTAATAAACTGCTGCATTAACACCGGCACGCCAGAATGATTTAAGATTTCCACAATGCTACTAGCGCTACTTTGGCTTTCCGCTAAGATCACGCCAATACCTTGTGATCCACTCAAGGTTTTCAAAATGGTCGGCGAGCCGATCAACTCAAGACTTTCTTTCGCTCGCGTTTCACTGCCAGCCAGTAAAGAAGGGGGAACGGCAATGCCGTGCTGGACTAAGATCTGCAAGCTCCACCATTTATCACGCGCTTTAAGAAAAGGCTCAACGTCATTTAAACAAGCTACACCTTTTGCCTGAAAATGTTGCAATACAGCACAGCCCATTTGTGTACTTGCCGAACCAAAGCGCGGCAATATGGCATCATAATCGGGCAATAAATAAGGTTCAGCTTCGCGATTTGGCTGATAATATAAATCAAAATGCGGCGCATTTTCGCTGAGTTTTAGCACAAAACGATTGGGATCGAGAATATCCATTTGGTGTCCGCAACTTTCCGCGGCTTCTTTTAAACGCTGGCAGCTATAAAGGCGCGGCTCGCGGCATAACATTAATAATTTCATTTTTTCCTACTTCGGCTACAAGGCTCTCAAACTGTTATTTTGATATATTACACCAATTACAACAATGCTAAAAAACTCCTTTATTCTTTTTGCCATAATCAGTACAATTTGCACAATTTTTTATCTTGCTAAGCATTTTGTCTATTTGCATTTTTATCTAGCCAATGTGCTTGGCCCTAACAGAAGGAAATGATTATGTTCGTTGTTATTTTTGGTCGCCCTGGTTGCCCTTATTGCGTGCGTGCAAAAGAGCTTGCTGACAAATTAAAAGAAACCTTAAGCGATTTTGACTACCGCTATGTAGATATTATCGCAGAAGGCATCAGCAAAGCAGATTTATCTGCTTCAGTAGGTAAACCTGTTGAAACTGTGCCACAAATTTTCATTGATGAAAAACCAGTAGGCGGTTACACCGACTTCGCTGCGTTAATGAAAGAACAGTTCAACGTAGTAAACTAATCTCCATAAACATAAAGTGCGGTGAAATTTCACCGCATTTTTTATCTCTGCAAAATTTTCCTTGCATATTGTTTAAAATGAATATAAATTCACTTTAAGTGAATAATTATAAGAAAAGGAAGTTATGCGCAGCACCGAACTTGTACAATGGTTTAGACAATCCACCCCCTATGTCAATATGCACAGAGGCAAAACCTTTGTGATTATGCTTGATGGCGATACCATTGCCAGCCCCAATTTTATTAATATTATCAATGACATTAGCCTGCTCCACAGCCTTGGCATTAAATTAGCCATTGTGTTTGGCGCAAGATTGCAAATTAATCAGCTCCTTGAACAGCAAGGCATCGTGCCGACTTATCATAAAAATATTCGCATTACCGATCCCCACAGCCTTGATGTGGTGAAACAAGCGGTGGGCAAATTAAATTATGATATTGCTGCGCGCCTTTCTTTGCGTCTGCCTCATTCTGCAGTGATCAATGTGGTGAGTAGCAATTTTATTTTGGCGCAACCCATTGGTGTAGATGACGGCGTAGATTATCAACTCAGTGGCAAAATTCGCCGTATTGATAGCGAGAAAATTCAGCAACAATTAGATCAAGGCTCGATAGTGCTACTTGGCCCCATCGCCCCCTCTGTAACGGGAGAAACCTTTAATTTGCCTTTTGAAGAAGTGGCAACGCAGGTGGCGATCAAACTTAAGGCAGAAAAACTCATCGCCTTTTCTGATACGCAAGGGATTTTAAATGATCAGCACGAAACCATTGCTGATTTATTGCCACAAGATGCTGAGCAATATTTAAACCGCTTTATTTCGCAAGATCAATATCACAGCTCGCAAGCTCGTTTCTTGCACGCAGCCATTGAAGTATGTCGCGCGGGCGTGAAACGCTCTCACTTGTTAAGTTATGAAGAAGACGGCTCATTACTGCAAGAACTCTTTACTCGAGATGGGGTGGGAACACAGCTTTCAATGGAAAATTCAGAAAACATTCGTCTTGCAAATGTGGCTGACATTCCAGCCTTGTTGGAACTCATTTACCCATTGGAACAGCAAGGGATTTTGGTCAAACGTTCTCGCGAGCAACTAGAAATGGAAATTTCCAACTACACCATTATTGATCGTGATGGCGTGGTCATTGCTTGTGCAGCGCTCAATATTTATCCGCAAGAAAAAATGGCAGAAATGGCGTGCGTTGCTGTTCACCCTGATTACCGCAATTCTTCGCGCGGCGATATTTTATTAGAAGCCATTCAAAAACGCGCCAAAGAACAGCACATTGGACGGTTATTCGTACTCACCACACGCACAGTACATTGGTTCCAAGAACGTGGATTTTATTTAGCTCAGGTGGAAGATCTACCCGTAGAAAAAAGAGAAAAATATAATTACCAGCGCCGATCTAAAATTTTGATTAAAGATCTAACGGCATAATTAAAATAAAAAGGGGCAACATAGCCCCTTTTTTATTTTATCTTTATCCTATTTATTTTATGCCTAAGCAAAGATATTTTAGTTCTAAAAATTCATCAATGCCGTAGTGTGATCCTTCTCGACCAATGCCAGATTCTTTCACACCGCCAAATGGGGCAAATTCGTTGGTCACCAAGCCTTCGTTAATACCCACAATGCCATATTCTAAGGCTTCTGACACACGCCAAATACGGTTAATATTTTGCGTGAAGAAATAAGCCGCCAAGCCGAATTCCGTATCATTTGCCATTGCAATGGCTTGTTCTTCCGTTTCAAATTTAAAAATCGGTGCTAAAGGCGCAAAAGTTTCTTCTTTGGCGACTAACATTGTTTGATTAACATCTTTTAAAACGGTAGGTTGGAAAAATGTTCCGCCAAGATCTGCAGGTTTACCACCAAGCACCAATTTAGCACCTTTTTGCAACGCCTCATCAATGTGACGTTGTACTTTCTCCACTGCACTTTGGCGGATTAAAGGCCCCATTGTGACATCTGGTTTATTAGCTTCGCCCAATTTAATTTGTTGTACTTTTTTACAGAATTTTTGCACAAAGGCTTCATAAATTCCTGCCTGCACATAAATACGATTGGTGCAAATACAGGTCTGCCCTGCATTACGGAATTTAGAGGCAAATACCCCTTCCACTGCACTGTCTAAATCTGCATCATCAAACACCAAGGCAGGCGCATTGCCCCCTAGTTCTAAGGATAATTTTTTCACCGTACTCGCCGATTGTGCCATTAATAATTTGCCCACTTTGGTTGAGCCAGTAAAGGTCAATTTTCGAATAATCGGGCTTTCTGTCAGCACTTTGCCTACTTCCACCGCTTGCGTGGTAGGAATCACATTCAACAAGCCTTTTGGCAATCCTGCTTGGCTTGCCAATTCTGCTAAGGCTAAAGCAGATAATGGCGTTTCTGGCGCAGGTTTTAACACCACCGCGCAGCCTGCTGCTAAGGCTGGTGCAGATTTTCGCGTAATCATCGCATTCGGAAAATTCCAAGGCGTAATGGCGGCCACCACACCAACAGGCTGTTTCATTGCCACTAAGCGATGATTGCTTTTATCTGAAGGCAGAATATCCCCTTGAATTCGCTTCGCTTCTTCTGCAAACCATTGAATAAAACTCGCCCCATAAAGCACTTCGCCACGGCTTTCAGCAATGGGCTTGCCTTGTTCTAAGCTAATAATTTGCGCAAGCTCTTCTTGATGTTGTAACACCAGTTCATACCAACGGGTTAAAATATTAGCTCGCTCTTTCGGTAACACCTGTTTCCATTTTTTCTGCGCTTGTTCCGCCGCAAAAATGGCTTGTTCCGTTTCTGCCACGCCTAAATCTGCCACTTGGCAAATTTCTTGTTGCGTTGCCGGATTTAACACCGCAAAAGTTTTCCCATCTGCATTTTCTACATATTCACCATTAATATAACCTTTTGTTTTTATTAATGAAAAATTTTGCATTTTTGTCCCCTGTTTCTATTTGCAAAATGATTCTTAAAAGATACTCGCCTAATCCAAAGGTTGTCTAGTGTTTTTTATCTTTTTGCTCATAATACGCCATTTTGCAGAGGCGGATTTTGTTAGCTAGATCGCAAAATTGAGATTTATTGTGTAAAAATTTTTTATCTTATGTAAATTTATTTGCTAATTTCTCAAACTTCTGATATTTATACCGCTCTTTAAAAAAGAGCCTAATTTTGAAATGGAATTGGGCTTTCCTCGAAAAGTCTTAACTTAACGCAAAAGTGCGGTCAAAAATATAGCTGAATTTTGCTATTCCTATGGTGATAATGAGGTCAGTTATACTAAGTTAAAATGGATGAATTACTATTAGGAGATACCAATGAGTCAATCCTCTTTAAGTTTATTAGCCTTAGCTGGAGTGGAACCTTATCAACCGAAAGAAGGTGAAGAATATATGAATGATGATCAGATTCTTCACTTTAGAAAAATTCTTGAAGCGTGGCGTGCGCAAATTCAAGAAGAAACCACTCGCACCGTGGCATATATGCAAGATGAAGCGTCAAACTTTCCTGATCCTGCCGACCGTGCGACACAGGAAGAAGAATTTAGCTTAGAGTTACGCAACCGTGATCGCGAGCGTAAGTTAATGAAAAAAATCGAGCATACACTGAAAAAAATCGATACCGGTGATTTCGGCTATTGCGATTCTTGCGGTATTGAAATTGGTATTCGCCGCTTAGAAGCACGTCCAACAGCTGATCTTTGCATTGATTGCAAAACCTTATCTGAAATTCGTGAAAAACAAATGGTAGGCTAATTAGCTTGCTGTTAAAATATAGGCTTAAATTAAAAAGTGCGGTGATTTTTGACCGCACTTTTCATTAATTTTATTTACGCTTTTCAAGCAAGGGGTTCGCTATTTTAACCTTAATTAAAAATCTGTTTAAGAAAAAAGCAGATAATGCAACACAAGAAACCAACACCAAAAAGGTTTCGCCTAAACGAGCAAATAAAAAAAATACCAAATCCAGCCGTAGCAAGGCTAGACTCTCTGCGTCTTTCGTAGAATATGTCGAGCCGAAAGAAAATAAAGCGCAAGGCAAACCTTTTCATCGCTATCAAAAACACCTTATTCAAGCTTCACAATATGGCATTCAGCCAAGAATGATGAGTAAAAATGCCTTAACCGTGGTGCAAAAATTACAACGTAACGGATACGAAGCCTATATTGTAGGTGGCTGTTTGCGTGATTTGTTACTCGATAAAAAACCGAAAGATTTTGATGTTGCCACCAATGCGCGTCCTGAACAAATTCAAGCAATTTTTCAACGTCAGTGCCGTTTGATCGGCCGCCGTTTCCGCTTGGCACACGTGATGTTTGGACGTGATATTATTGAAGTGGCCACGTTCCGCGCCAACCATTCTGAACACAATAATGAACGCCAATCTAAGCAAAGTGATGAAGGAATGTTGCTGCGTGATAATGTCTATGGCACACTAGAACAAGATGCCGAACGCCGTGATTTCAGCGTTAATGCCCTTTATTACAATCCACAAGATAACACTTTGCGTGATTTTTACCACGGCATTGAAGACATCAAAGCAGGTAAATTGCGTTTAATTGGCGATCCTGTTATTCGCTATCAAGAAGATCCGGTGCGTATGCTGCGCGCCATTCGTTTTATGGCAAAATTAGATATGTTTTTGGAAAAGCCAACGGAAGCGCCAATCAAGCAAATGGCGCATCTATTACGCAATATTCCGCCTGCTCGCTTATATGATGAAGCACAAAAATTATTGCAAACAGGCAATGGCGTGAAAACCTACTATTTATTGCGTCAATATGGCTTATTTGATCAGCTTTTCCCAACGCTAATGCCTTATTTCACGGAAAAACAAGATAGCTTTGCCGAGCGAATGATTTTAACTGCGCTCACTTCAACAGATGAACGCATCGCGGACAAACTGCGCATTAATCCGGCCTTTTTGTTTGCCTGCTTCTTCTGGTATCCATTAAGAGAAAAAGTGGAACTGCTGAAAAATGAAGGTGGCTTAAATAATCACGATGCTTACGCCTTAGCCAGCAATGAAATTCTCGATCAGCTTGCCACAACCCTTGCTGCGCCACGCCGTCATACAGGCGTGATTCGTGATATTTGGTTCTTACAATTACAGCTGCTAAAACGCAATGGTAACGCACCAATGCGTGTAATGGCACACCCGAAATTCCGCGCGGCCTTTGATTTGCTAGCAATGCGCGCACAAGTGGAAGGCGGCGAAGCCATTGAGTTAGCCACTTGGTGGCACGAATATCAATTTAGCAATGAAGAACAGCGTAACGCCTTGGTGAAAGCTCATCAAAAACTTCACCCAACACCAAAGAAAAAACGTTATCGTCCAAGAAAACGTAAAACGCAGAAAGAGCCAACCGCATAATGAAACAGGTTTATATCGCTTTAGGCAGCAATTTAGCCACCCCAGTGCAACAGCTAGAAAACGCGCTGCAAGCGTTACAACAACTGCCCTATTCGCAACTGGTGGCGGTTAGCCATTTTTATCAAAGCAAGCCACTCGGGCCACAGGATCAACCTGATTATGTGAATGCGGTCGCCTGCTTAACCACGACATTAGCACCATTGGATTTGCTAGATCAATTACAACGCATTGAGCAAGAACAAGGGCGCGTGCGGCTACGACGTTGGGGCGAGCGCACATTGGATTTGGATATTCTGCTTTACGGCAATGAAATTATTCAGTCTGAACGCTTAACCGTTCCCCATTATGATATGCAACATCGCGAATTTGTTATCGTGCCGTTGTATGATATTGCGCCTAACTTAACCTTGCCAGATGGCAAAAACGTGGCGGATTTAGTGCAACAGTTTCATCATCACGAAATGAAAATTTTGCAAAAAAGCACCGCACTTGAATAGTTAGGATATTACCCCATTCACAGGATTGAATAATGGCAAAAAAACTCACGATTAAAGATATTGCTGCCTTGGCTGGCGTGGGGAAATCCACGGTTTCCCGCGTGTTAAATCAAGATAGCAAGGTGAGTGCCAAAACGCGCGAGAAAATTCAAGCCATTATTCAAGCCCATAACTTCACCCCTTCTCAATCTGCACGAGCAATGCGTGGGCAAGGCAACCCAATGATTGGCATTATCGTTACGCGCTTAAGTTCCAATGCGGAAAACCAAGCCCTTTCTGCAATGCTACCTCTACTCTACGCAGCAAATTGCGAACCGATTATTGTGGAAAGCCAAATGGAAATGCACCGCTTGCAGGAACATCTCAAGTTCTTCCAACAGCGCCGTGTTGATGGCCTGATTTTATTTGCCTTTTCAGGCTTAGAAGAACAGGATTTGCAAGGTTGGGAAAAAAAATTAGTGGTCATCGCACGCCATTATCCACAATTTTCTTGCGTCTATTATGATGAACAACGTGCCGTAACCCTGCTGCTAGAAAAACTGCTGCAACAAGATCATCAAGAAATTGCTTATCTGGGTGTGCAAGAAAGTGATATGACCACAGGTTATTTGCGTCATCAAGCCTATCTTAGCTTTTGCCAAGATCATCAGCTTACACCTAATGCTGTACTGGGTAAACTGAGCTACGACAGCGCTTATCAATTAGCAAGTGCGGTGGATTTTTCGCAAATTTCCGCCATTGTCTGCGCCACCGACACCTTAGCAATCGGCGTGGTAAAATGGCTGCAAGAACATCAAATCACTCATATCAGCGTTGCCGGCATCGGCAACAACCCACTATTGCGATTCCTTTTCCCACAAACCCTAAGCGTGGATCTCGGCTTCACCACCGCCGGCAAACAAGCCGTTAAACAATTATTTGATTTGTTAGAAAACAGAGAAATTAAGGCGAGTTGTATTGATTGTGGGTTGGTTTAGACTTTTCTACTAATTAACTTAGTAACAACTATAATAAAATGTAAGATTCTTTTATCAACTATCTAATATATTTGATTGAATAACAGTATAATATATTTATCTTTTTATTTGCTTCAAATTGGATACTAGATAGCTTATAATTTAATATTTTTTATTAGACTTTTTGCTTCATCAAAAGGTAATCTTCGCCCTGCTTTTAACATAATATCTAATGCAGACATAGCTTCATCTTTAGAGATTTTTTTATAAATAACTAATTGTTCTAATACCCAAATTGTACCCTTGATTAGAACGGCCTCTCTATTTGCAGCATCGCGTAATGCCTTATCTCCCGTTAGCAAAGGGCATTTTTCTTGTTTCGCAAGTGATAAGGCCATTAGATCATGAATACTAGTTTTACGGTATTTATCTGTAAGTTGGGAAACGTAAGTCATAGACTCAGGCAATAAGGTTAATTTTATTAATCCAATAGTTAACAAATGTCCGTGTTGTAGTTTTAATTCACGTTCAAACAATACATCAGGTGTACAAAAACGATAGGGCAATTCAAACATTAGACTTATCAATTGGCAACATTCTAAATCAATAAAAATATTAGCATCACTGATCAACATCTGTTGCATCTCTATGCCTCACTATTTTCATTTTGCCAATTCATCAATTCAAATACTGAAATATCAAGCAACTCTGCTCCTTTTGCCTCACTAATAATATCTTCTGCTACAGCACGATAAACCAATTGCTTAAATAAATGAGTTTGTTCACTGGCATATAGCTTAGGTTCTTGTTTGTGCCAACCTTGTTTACGGAAATAAATACTAACATATTTGTGATAACTATCACTAATAATTCCTAAGTCTTTTGCACGATACAAAATTGCAGCCATAGAAATACCGTATTCCTGCTTTAATAAAGACAATTCACGTACCATAATTCGGCTACGGAGATTACCTAATTCTTGTAATATTTGCGATTTTGGAAACAAAAAAGCACCAGCAAAACGATTACACGCTTTTTCAATATCCATACCTGCAGGGAGCGAACAATTTTGTAAAATCAAATGCCCCAATTCATGCGCCAAAGTAAAGCGTTGGCGATCACCAGTCCAAAAAGATGATACGACAATAATTGGCAAACCACTTACTACTGCTTGCAGACCATCAAAGCGATAGCCAATATTTTCCACATTACTAACTATTACAATAATGCCCAAAGTTTCTAATAAATCAATCATGTTTGGAATTGGATTGACTCCCAGCTTCCAATGCATTCGTAATTTATTAGCTATCAGCTCTATATCATCAAATGAGTTGATTGCTGGTAAAGACATATCCCAAACGAAAGATTTAATAGGAAAATCCATCCATAGCTCTTTTAAAATGAGCCAACGCTCTACCTGATTCGTAACATCTACTGTGATTTGGTTAAGCAATTTTTGAGGCGTGTTGGATTTTTTCCGAAATTCTACTTCTCCCAAATCTACTTGAAACGGACGAAAAAGAAAGTCTATAGAGACCTTTAGCGAATCCAATAGACGCAATAATACTTCGGAAGATGGCATACTCTCATTATGTTCATATTTTTTTATCATATTGGCACTGACTTTCACTTGTTCAGCTAATTGCTTCATGGATAAACCCCGTGCAGTACGTGCCATTTTTAAGCGACGACCTATCATAAGAAATACCTGCTTGGTTTACAAATTTATAGAAACTTGTTAGATTGTAAACTAATAATCGTTGCTAATCTAGACAAATTTATCAATATCTCCATTATTCTTCGAAAGATATTGAGATCAAAATGCATAAAAATCAAAATCGTATTTTGTGTTTAAAAGCTATTACATTTGATTAATAATCATATTGGTCTGACTCAATTTCCGATCTTGCATAACTTTTCTGATTACTCTTACTCCTCATCCCCTATTTTTCATCTAAATATGTGATTTAGATCACAGATTGGGAACGTTCCCATTGAGAGAAAAATAAAAAGGCGTAAGATACGCACGAACATTTTTCAGACGAAAGGAAAAATTATGGCAAAGGAAATTAATCCTCAATATATCACGCAATTAATCCAGTTAATTGGTGGGAAAGAGAATATTGCGACAGCAACGCATTGTATTACACGTTTGCGTTTTGTGCTAAATCAACCTGAAATTGCTGATGTGAAAGGCATTGAAGCCTTGTCAATGGTGAAAGGTTGCTTTACCAATGCGGGGCAATTTCAGGTTGTGATTGGGCCTGAAGTGGATCTTTATTACCAAGAATTAGTGAAACAAACGCAAATTTCTGAAGCAAATAAAGAGCAAGCGAAAGTGGCTGCACGCCAAAATATGAAATGGTATGAACAACTTATCTCGCATTTTGCTGAGATTTTCATTCCGCTTCTCCCTGCCTTAATTAGTGGTGGTTTGATTTTAGGTTTCCGCAATGTGATTGGTGATATTCCAATGTTTGACGGCAAAACCTTGGTGCAAACCCACCCGATGTGGGCGACAATCCATTCTTTCCTTTGGTTAATCGGTGAAGCGATTTTCTTCTATTTGCCTGTAGGGATTTGTTGGTCCACCGTGAAAAAAATGGGCGGTTCGCCAATTTTGGGGATCGTCCTTGGGGTAACGCTCGTTTCACCACAATTAATGAATTCTTATGATCTCGGTTCTAAAATTCCTGAAATGTGGGATTTCGGTTGGTTTAGCATTGATAAAGTGGGCTATCAAGCACAGGTGATTCCATCTATTTTGGCTGGTCTTGCTTTAGGTTGGATCGAAACCCGCTTACGTCGCATTGTGCCTGCGTCATTAAATTTAGTGATCGTGCCTGTCACCTCATTAATCATCGCGGTGTTCCTTGCTCATTCTATTATCGGGCCGATTGGTCGTGAAATTGGTAATGGCGTGGCTTATGTGGTGCGTGCAGGATTAACCGGTAGCTTCGCCCCGATTGGCGCGACATTATTTGGCTTCCTTTATGCCCCATTGGTGATCACAGGCGTTCATCAAACTACCCTTGCAATTGATATGCAAATGATCCAAAACATTGGCGGTACGCCTGTTTGGCCAATGATCGCCCTTTCTAACATCGCGCAAGCTTCAGCTGTGTTAGCCATTGTGATTGTGAGCAAAAAAGCCAATGAGCGTGAAATTTCCGTGCCTGCCACCATTTCCGCTTATCTTGGTGTAACCGAGCCGGCAATGTATGGGATCAACTTGAAATACCGCTTCCCAATGCTTTGTGCAATGATTGGTTCTGCCTTCGCAGGCTTAATATGTGGCTTAAATGGCGTGTTGGCAAACAGTATCGGTGTGGGCGGTTTACCGGGTATTCTTTCCATTCAATTACCGTTCTGGGGCGTATTTGCTTTAGCGATGGTGGTGTCCGTGGTTGTGCCATTGATTTTAACAATGATCGTGTATAAACGCCGTGCAGCAAATGGCACACTTCCAGAATAAGGGTGAAAAAATGACAGAAAAAAACACCGCACTTTCGCCTACGCAATCTCGTCCGCAATGGTGGAAAAATGGGGTAATTTATCAAATTTATCCGAAAAGTTTCCAAGACACCACTGGCAATGGCATTGGCGATTTGCAAGGCATTATTCAGCGTTTAGATTATCTGCAAAAACTGGGCGTAGATGCCATTTGGATCACGCCAATTTATGTATCGCCACAGGTGGATAATGGTTATGATGTAGCCGATTATTGCGCTATTGATCCTACTTACGGCACAATGCAAGATTTTGAACAGCTGGTTGAACAAGCGCATCAGCACAATATCCGTATTATTATGGATATGGTGTTTAACCACACCTCAACGGATCATCAATGGTTCAAAGCGGCACAAGATCCGCAAAGCCCTTATCATCCATTTTATATTTGGCGTGGTGGTGATGCCACTACGCCACCGAATAATTGGCGTTCTAAATTTGGCGGCAATGCGTGGAAATGGAATGAGCGCGTTGGCAAACATTATTTGCACCTTTTCGCTACGGAACAGGCGGATCTGAATTGGGAAAATCCACAAGTGCGGTCAGAATTACAAAAAATTTGTCATTTCTGGGCGGACAAAGGTGTAGATGGCTTGCGTTTAGACGTGATCAATCTGGTTTCCAAAAACCAAGACTTTCCGAATGATAATCAAGGTGATGGCCGCCGTTTCTATACTGATGGCCCGCGCATTCACGAATTTATGCAAGAATTAAGCCGTGAAGTGTTCCAACCGCGCAACCTGATGACAGTGGGCGAAATGTCCTCCACGAACCTTGAACATTGTCAGCAATATGCCAACAACCAAGGCTCAGAATTATCAATGACCTTTAATTTCCATCATCTAAAAGTGGATTATCCAAATGGCGAAAAATGGACGCACGCCAAGCCAGATTTCGTGGAATTAAAGCAAATTTTTAATTATTGGCAGCAAGGAATGCACGGCAAAGCGTGGAATGCGCTCTTTTGGTGCAACCACGATCAGCCACGCATTGTTTCTCGTTTTGGTGATGAGGGCAAATGGCATCAACAGTCCGCTAAAATGCTCGCAATGGTGCTGCACGGAATGGAAGGCACGCCTTATATTTATCAAGGCGAAGAAATCGGAATGACCAATCCAAATTTCACCGAAATCAGCCAATATCGTGATGTAGAAAGCCTAAATATGTTCGCCGAACTGCGTGAACAGGGAATGGACGAAGATCTATTAATGAAAATTTTGGCACAAAAATCGCGCGATAACAGCCGCACGCCAATGCAATGGGATAATGGCAGCTACTGTGGTTTTAGCCAAGTTGAGCCTTGGATTGACGTTGGACGTGCAGAGATTAACGTGGAACACGCGCTGGCAGATGAACAATCGGTATTTTACACTTATCAACGCCTCATCGCCTTGCGTAAGCAATATCCGATTTTCATTGAGGGAAGCTATCAAGATCTCAACCCAACTTCACCTGATGTATGGACTTATCTGCGTGAAAGTGCGGAGGAAAAATTGTTAGTTTTAGCCAATTTAACGGGTAAACCACAACAAATTGAACTGCCTGCAAATTTGGCAAATCAGCAATGGACATTGCTCGAAAACAGCCATATTCAAGCCAGTCAGCCACAAGTGGCAACCCAACTCACCCTTGAGCCATTCCAAGGGTTGTATTTCTATCAAAAATAAAAATTTGTAGAAAAAGCACCGTACTTTGCTCTGCTCTTGATACTTCAGGAGCAGAGCATTTTTAAAAAATTCATTTATAATCGGCTTAAGTATTACATATAAACAAATATGCTGAATTACTTCTCCAGTTACCATAACCGACAAATCTGCCACACCGACCTTAACGCCCATAATATTTTAGTCCAACATTTCGCCACGCCAGAACAAAAATACTGGCTGATTGATTTTGACAAATGCGCCGAAAAATCAGGCAATCACTGGAAACCCCAAAATCTCGCCAGATTACACCGCTCTTTCATTAAAGAAGTAAATAAGCTGGCAATAAAATTTACAGAACAGGATTGGGATGAGATTTTGAGTGGGTATAAGGGATAATGTAACCGCTATATCTATCTATAAATAAACGTAACTACTAAAAAATAACTAAATCATTCTGATAAAATCTTTTTCGTTCTTCTTAAGAAGAATAGAGGTTTTACTTTAACTTTTCAAAAATTAATTTCAAACCAGTTATAAGGTTTTTACTAGAAAAACATAAAACCAAAGTGCGGTGTAATTTTGCTAAGTTTTTATATGCTTTCTGTCTTATTTAATTTTACTCTTGCTTACAGCATAAATGGTAAAATTCACTGACATTATTATTCAACCAACCAGAAAACGAAAGAGAAGATAAATTAAGATAGACAAGATTAAATTAAGCAAAAAAACGCCATCAAGTTCCCTCAATGGCGTTCTTCTCTCATTCAATACCTGGCGGTGTCCTACTCTCACATGGGGATTCCCCACACTACCATCGGCGTTACAGCGTTTCACTTCTAAGTTCGGCATGGAATT
>NZ_CBCSDH010000002.1:0-236547 GCF_965138825.1 Avibacterium endocarditidis | reverse complement strand
GCCTTAAAATACCGCCTATATCTACTCGTAATTTTCCATAAATTGCCTTTCTTCTATACTTCGGAATAAAGACAATATGATACTTACAGTTCCATCTTGTATGTGATAGACTTGAATCGTCATTGGATTTACTTGCCATGACTTATCCTCCTATATTCTGAATTTTGGTTGTCTGCCTTATTCATTATAGGAGGACTTTTTTATTCTGTTCACCGCTTAAGCTCTTTGATTCCATACGCATAGCGTATGGTTTTTATAGCTAGACTTTGTCTAGCTATAATAAAAAGGGCTAAATCTTAAATTTAGCCCTTTTTTCTGCCTCAATGCTACGCTTTACTCAACTCGTCTGCCACCACTTCGGCTTGTTTGAGCATAAACTCAATGGCTTCATCTTTGTTTTCTGGTGGGTATCCATATTTTCTAAGCGTTCTTTTTAGCTGTCTTCGCATTTCTGCTCGTACATTTTCCTTATACTGCCAATCAATGGTAACGGATTTTTTCAATTTATCGGTGATTTCTTTGGCGAGATTCAGCAACACTCCATCGCCCAAAATTTCCACCGCACTTTGGTTTTGACTTAAGGCATCATAAAACGCCAGTTCCGCCGTGCTAAGGCCTAGTTCTTCCCCTTTGGCAAGCTGTTCTTGCAATTCTTGCGCCAGTTTTAATAATTCTTTGATCACCTTGATTACGGTTAAATTATGCGCGTTATATTGATTCAGTGCTTCTTTGAGTTTTTCTTCAAAGGTTTTTTGCACTGCAATATTGTTGCCTACAAGATAATGTTGAAGATTTGGATTTACGCAATGCCTCAATCGGCTACTGTCTGCAAGATCGTGGCAAACTGCTTAAAAATACGATTTTCAATCATCTACAAATCGTAGGTTACAATGCCAAAATCGGTAGTTTAAACAGCCTAGAAATCGATTTCATTGTAGAAAAAACGGTGGCCCCTTTATGTACAAGCCAAGCTGACCATTAATGAAGAAAAAACACTGAAACGGTAATTTGGCAATCTGCTGAAAATCCAAGGCAGCTTGTAGTAATGATGTACGAATTTGAGGAAAATAAGTTTGACGAGGTAAAATGTTTGAGTTTAAGGGGGGATTGGATAGATGGATATTTTGTTGTATGGGCTCATAGTAAAGCCATAAAATTCAATAAGTAGTATCAAATTTTTTGATGAGTTTGATATTATATATATCAATATAAAGTGAAGCCAAAGGTTACAATGTATGAATAAACAATTAACACCAGCTGCCTTGGTAGCTTTGAAATATGCTCTTACCAATATTTATTGGTATAAAAGGGATCTTAAATCATTTTTGTTAAACAGTTTACCTACAAATATTCAAATTCATAATATTGATTGGGCTCTTACAAAAAGGGAAATTATTTCAACTATTATTGATAAATTGGCTCAAAAACAATATACGGAAATCTTATTAAAATTAGCACAAGATATTTGCCAATTTAACAACTTTGAACACTTAGCATACATTGATAATTCAGTAGAAAAATACGTTTAGACAAAAATTCTGTAAATCATTTAAAGCAATTTATAGTACCTTATCAAGATGCACAACAAGCTGAAGAACTGAGAAAAGAATGGAAAAAAGTTGCTGAAGAGAAACGTCAAATATTTAAAAATTATCAAGAAGAATTATTGAGCTTAAAACAAGAATTTTATTCTTTAGCTACAAGTCAGGATAATCAGCAACGGGGATTTAAGTTAGAAAATCTGATGAACCGACTTTTTGTCTTAAATGATTTAGATCCTAAAGCATCATTTAACGTTGTAGGGCAGCAAATTGATGGGGCTTTTACTTTGGATGGTACTGAATTTCTTTTTGAAGCTAAATGGGTTAAATCTCCTATAAACAATTCAGATTTAGCAATTTTTAAAGAAAAAGTAAAATCTAAGTTAGAAAATACGTTAGGCTTATTTCTATCTATTGATGGTTTTTCTGAAGATGGTATAAATGCTTCCCAATCTTCGGATAAAGTGATGATTCTTATGGACGGTTCCGATCTAATGGCTGTTTTAGAAGAAAGAATTTCTTTCATTGACTTGATAAATCGAAAAAAACAAATAGCTTCAAGAGAAGGAAGAATTTATGTTCCATATTCCAAAATGGGGCTATAAATCAAAGAGTCGTCTGAAACCCATTTTCAGACGGCAATAAACGCAATGGTGCATTTTTGTTTGTAGATTTTCCCCACCCAACGGCAGACTGCTCAATGATAACAGCATTCTCATCATCAACGATACAGGGCTTATGCACTCACTTTACTGGGCACCGAATCCGATCCAAAACAAAAAGAAATCTTAAGTCGCCTTGTTATGTATATGGCCAAACAAGTCGACTAAATAAACCGTCTGGGATAGAGGAAGACCGTTTTTTTATTGCTCGCAAACGGTGAGAAAATGATAAAGTTTTGCGATATAAACAATTTAGGTAAGTGGACGAACTTTTTGTAGCTTATCTTTTAATAATTTTCCAATTCTAGGATGAATTCTTGCTAAATTATTAACTCTGCCTAATGTACTTTTATATAGTTTTTCGTATGTTGCACTTTTAGCTCCTTGTACATACTCTTTTTCGCATTGATGAACTGCAGCTTTTATATTATTTCGATCTTTTTTAGATAAAGTTGCAGATTTTCCATTTACATTTATACCATGTATCTCTTGTCTGTTATTTTTGGGCATAATCTTATGTTTTTTGCGATTTAGTTTTACTCCTATCAATTTAAGCATACTATGAATCTCTGCAATAATAGCTGTTTTTTCAGCAGATGAAAAAGGTCGTTTAGCAGACACAGAAATATCATCAATATAACGGGTATATATAAAACCTTGAGTTTCTAATTTTTGCACTAACTCACTTTCTGCTTTGAATAAAACTAAATTGCAGATATAACTACTTGGTATCGCACCTTGAACTAGATAACCTTTATAAGTAATTAAATCGGCCAAGAATTCAGAAATATCTTTCGGGAAATTAAAAACACTCTTCCATACTGAAAGAACAACACCTTTCCTAATGCTAGGAAAGAAGTTTTTTACATCTTCAGTAATGATATTTTGACTATTTAGATGGGTTTCAGCATCTTTAATATAATCTTTTCCTTTTAAGGAACCTTGTAAATAATACGGATAGATAACTTTTTCAAGGAAAATTATTTTTATTTTTTTATGTATTTTTTTTAGTGGAGGTTCTACATCAAAAGTATATCTTTTACTTCCATCTTCTTTGTTTTTTACTTTTGAAATAAAAAACATATTATCTGCATTTTTCCTGATATTTTCTAATTCAGATAATTCTATTCCTAAAAGCTTGGAGAGAGTTAATAAACTACTCACAGGTTTATAAGGATATATTGGCTTATTCAGATTTTGGCTCCATCAAAGATAATGCTAGATGAGATAATTTTTCCGCTAATTCTAAAGAAATCCCTTTCTGTTCTGTAGAATCTGAAGCTAAGAAAATCAAAATACTTGGTGGGATCTGCAATGCTTTACAAATTGCATTTATAGCAGATAAATTTGGTTCACGTTTTCCTTGCTCTAATAAAGTTAAATATGAAATAGAAAGATTAGAAGCCTTCGCGAGCTGAGTTTTAGTTATGCCTTTTTGATTACGACATAATGTTATTGCTTTTCCAATATTCATCATACTTACCTAAAAGAAAAAAGAATAACCTGTTGCTAACGACATATTATTCTGTAAAATATAAAAAAAGCTTAGCAAGCCACGGTAAAATATCTAGTGCTTTGCTAATCAAATCTAAGATTTGATCACTTGATCTTAATTGTGCTTTTTCTAATTCTTGAATTACAGAATTAAGCTTTTGTCGTTGGCTGTCATCCATCACATCATGTTGTTCCATCTGTAGTTGTCTTAAAACTTTAATGGATTCTTCTAAAAGTAATGATTTTTTGTTCATATTTTAACCTTTGGTTTTCTAACAGTGCGACATTGCACCAGTTGTCAAAACAATGTTGAACTGAATAGAAATGAGATGGATAACACAGGTTACTCATTATCTTCGGATAACGAAGTTATCCGCACCAGTTGTTTTAAGCTGTATCAGTTTTTAATCAAGATTAATACTTGGAGCTTAGCTAATTTAGCTACTTAGCATCTGCTGGCAATATGGTTATAAATAACCGACTCATAGAGCCACTGTCATAGTTCAACTTCAGGTTAAAATTTTAGAAGTAACATCAGGAGGGAACCTCCTGTCGAAATGAATAGTATCATCATAGATTGACAAGGTCAATTGTTTTCTTGACTCACAGTTAAAAAATAGTTTTGCGTTTATAAGTTGAAGTTATATTTCCTGTTCTAAAATTCATTGAAACTAACCACATTTGAAATAAAAATGCCGTCTGAAAGAAAATCTAAACGACATTCAAAAGTGCTGTCCCTTTATGTATCTAGTACATTCTCTTTCAAGCAATCCGATCCGCCATTAAATCAGAGATTTTGTCCAGATATCAAGAAGTAGATGTTACCTTTGATAACGATTTTAGGTAGGCGAATGACTTTGGCATTACTACCGTGGTTTATTGACCATGTTCATCCATTGTTTCGCCAGTCTCATACGGATATATCACTGCTCTTCGTCCGGTTTGTCAGATGTCTTGTCGGAGATGAAATCGCCAAAGTAAATCACTATCTGTAATTTGGCCAACTGTTCGGCTGGCACTTTCATTGGGGCGACATCGCCGAATGGGCTGGTGAGCGTTGGCGACACTTCTCCTTCAGAGAATGGGAAATTACCAGGTCCATATGCCGCAATGCCTTTTACTTTCTAGTTGGTGATTGTCGTCAGCCAACCCAGTCGTTTACTCGGAGCGGATTTTTTACCTCTTTGAAATAAATATCGTAAAACAAGGTTTCGTCTTGTTCTACACGTTGTTGCATTTTGTTCGGCGTTGACACAATCTTCTCAGGGAGGATATGGTTGTGATGAGGCATTAGCCTATCCACTTGAGTCAATGGCAACGTGCGATCGTAGCGTTCGCCGTCTTCCCAACGAGCTTGCGGCGGCACCCAGAAGATGTTTTCTGCCGCATAGTTATCTTTATCTTCCATTTCTTCATCAAGGACGGCTTGATATTCTTCAGGGGAATACTCTTTCGGATCAATATAAAGTGGGCTTTGTGGATCTTGTAGTTCGGTGAGAAGCTTTTGCGATGGGCAGTAAAACTATCAGAAATATATTTTAAGAAAATTAAGCCAAGAACGATGTGTTTATAGTCGGAAGCGGAAAGTTGGTTACGCAGTTGATCTGCCGCAGTCCAAAGACGGGCATCTAATTCTTTTAAAAACGCTTGCTGTTGCGCGAGGCTGGTACTAGAATCTTGCTGTGCACAGCTGTGCTGTCATTGGATTACCTCTTTTTTACCTCTTTGGTTGGTTTCGATACTTAAAGACCGCCGAATTATAACAAAACCCCTTGTATTTTAAATTATCTTTTTTGCCTAAAGTTTAGTCAGGCGTGCGTGTTTTCGGTGTCTATTTTACGGAAAAATGCGTTGGCACTTTTATTTTTCTTCTCTATCTCTTTGATATTTAAGGCTTCTATATTGGTGTAGGTTAAAAATGAAGCAGAAAGCAAAAAATTTGTTTGGTTGCCCTTGAAATTTCTCTTTCAGCCAACATTTTACTTCCATCAGTGAGTTGGGCTGAAAAATGTGGAAATTTTCCACCGCACTTTGAATGTTATTCCTGTGTGAAAAAATGCAAAAAAATTTGCAATATTGCACTTGAAATTTTTAAAGCTAGCCCAATTTAATCAATCGTAAACGAATTAATCGAATTTTATTAGGAGAAAACATATTATGGGAAAAATTATTGGTATTGACTTAGGTACAACAAACTCTTGTGTGGCTGTAATGGACGGCGACAAACCGCGTGTTATTGAGAATGCGGAAGGGGATCGTACAACTCCGTCAATTATTGCTTATACAAATGATGGCGAAACCTTAGTCGGTCAGCCTGCGAAACGTCAAGCAGTAACAAATCCAAAAAATACATTATTTGCAATCAAACGTTTAATCGGTCGCCGTTTTGAAGATCAAGAAGTACAACGCGATGTGAACATTATGCCATTTAGCATTGTGAAAGCAGACAACGGCGATGCGTGGGTTGAAGTGAAAGATGAAAAAATGGCACCACCGCAAATTTCTGCTGAAGTGTTGAAAAAAATGAAGAAAACAGCAGAAGATTTCTTAGGTGAGCCAGTAACTGAAGCGGTAATTACTGTACCAGCTTACTTCAACGATGCACAACGTCAAGCAACCAAAGATGCTGGCCGCATTGCAGGTTTAGATGTTAAACGTATTATTAACGAACCAACAGCAGCAGCGCTTGCTTATGGATTGGACAAAGGTAAAGGCAATCACACTATCGCAGTATATGACTTAGGTGGTGGTACATTTGACTTATCTATCATCGAAATTGACGAAGTAGATGGCGAAAAAACCTTTGAAGTGTTAGCAACCAATGGTGATACTCACTTAGGTGGTGAAGACTTTGATAACCGTGTAATTAACTACTTAGTTGACGAGTTCAAAAAAGAGCAAGGTGTTGATTTACGCAACGACCCACTTGCAATGCAACGTTTGAAAGAAGCAGCAGAGAAAGCGAAAATCGAACTTTCTTCAGCACAACAAACTGATGTGAACTTACCTTACATCACTGCAGATGCAACAGGGCCAAAACACTTAAACATTAAATTAACTCGTGCGAAATTAGAAGCCTTAGTAGAAGATTTAGTAGCACGCTCATTAGAGCCTGTGAAAGTGGCATTGAAAGATGCAGGTTTAAGCGTATCAGACATTGATGATGTGATCTTAGTAGGTGGTCAAACTCGTATGCCATTAGTACAACAAAAAGTGGCTGAGTTCTTTGGCAAAGAGCCTCGTAAAGATGTGAACCCTGATGAAGCTGTTGCAATCGGTGCAGCAATTCAAGGTGGTGTATTAGCTGGTGATGTGAAAGACGTATTGTTATTAGACGTAACACCGCTTTCATTAGGTATCGAAACAATGGGTGGCGTGATGACTACCTTAATTGAGAAAAACACAACGATTCCAACGAAGAAATCACAAGTGTTCTCAACCGCCGAAGATAACCAAAGTGCAGTAACCATTCACGTGTTACAAGGTGAGCGTAAACAAGCGTCTGCAAACAAATCACTAGGTCAATTTAACCTAGAAGGCATTAACCCAGCACCACGTGGTATGCCACAAATTGAAGTAACTTTTGATATTGACGCGGACGGTATTATCCACGTTTCAGCGAAAGATAAAGGTACAGGTAAAGAACAACAAATTACCATTAAAGCGTCATCTGGTTTAAGCGAAGATGAAATCCAACAAATGGTGCGTGATGCAGAAGCCAATGCAGAAGCTGACCGTAAATTTGAAGAATTAGTTCAAGCGCGTAACCAAGCTGATCATCTTGTTCACAGCACACGCAAACAATTAGGCGAAGTTGGCGATCAATTATCTGCTGATGATAAAGCCCAAATTGAAAAAGCCGTGAGCGAACTTGAAACAGCAGCGAAAGGTGAAGACAAAGCTGAAATTGAAGCGAAAACCAAAGCATTAGTGGAAGCATCACAAAAATTAATGCAAGCCACAGCACAACAAGCTCAAAGCGGTGAACAACCACAACAAAACAACGGTGATGATGTGGTAGATGCTGAGTTTGAAGAAGTGAAAGACAATAAATAATTCACATTCAACAATAATCCAAAGGGCATAGCAATATGCCCTTTTAGCGTATAAAAAATAGGATAAAAATGGCAAAACGAGATTATTATGAAGTGCTTGGCGTTGAACGTGGTGCAGATGAAAAAGCGATTAAAAAAGCCTACAAACGCCTTGCAATGAAATTACACCCCGATCGCAATCAAGGGGATAAAGAAGCTGCCGAGAAATTCAAAGAAGTGCAAGAAGCCTATGAAATTCTAGGTGATAAAGAAAAACGTGCTACTTACGATCAATATGGACACCAAGCCTTTGAACAAGGTGGATTTGGTGGCGGTGCTGGCGGCGGTTTTGGTGGCTTCAGCGGTGCTGATTTTGGCGATATTTTTGGTGATATGTTCGGCGATATTTTCGGTGGTGGTCGCTCACGCCAACAGCGTGTTGTGCGCGGTGAAGATTTACGCTACGACATCGAAATTACCCTAGAAGAAGCGGTTCGTGGAACGAAAAAAGAAATTCAGTTTGATACCTTGGCAGAATGTGATCATTGCCACGGCACTGGGGCCGAAAAAGATTCTAAAGTGGAAACCTGTCCAACCTGTCACGGTGCGGGACGAGTACGTCATCAGCGTGGTTTCTTTGTAACTGAAGATGTGTGTCCAACTTGTCACGGCACAGGTAAAAAAATTGAAAATCCGTGTAAAAAATGCCACGGTGAAGGACGCGTTTACAAGAAGAAAAATCTTTCCGTTACCATTCCAGCAGGCGTGGATACCGGCAACCAATTACGCTTAGCTGGTGAAGGTGCAGCAGGGGAGTTTGGAGCGCAAGCGGGGGATTTATATGTGGTGATTCACGTTAAACCGCACCATATTTTTGAGCGCGATGGCAATAATCTTTACTGCGAAGTGCCAATTAGTTTCACAATGGCAGCGCTTGGTGGTGAAATTGAAGTGCCAACCCTTGATGGTCGCTTAAAAGTGAAAATCCCAGCAGAAACCCAAACAGGCAAATCCTTACGTTTACGCGGTAAAGGCATTAAGTCTGTGAGAACAGGTTATACTGGGGATCTCATCTGCAAAGTGATTGTGGAAACCCCAGTGAAACTCAACGCTGAACAGAAAGAGTTATTAAGAAAATTTGAAGAAAGCCTTGAAAGCGGTAAGAAAAAACACCGCCCGAAATCTTCAAGTTTCTTTGACGGTGTGAAAAAATTCTTTGATAATTTAGGCAAATAGCTTGTTAAATTCGCTGAAATAGTGAATTAAAACAGGATTATTTGAACTAAACCAGCCTTTAAATTAAAACGATCGCATTTTATAAGTGCGGTCGTTTTTTTACGTTTTTTGTGATGGCTATCACGGTCGTGCTTGAAATAAGCTATTGCATAATAACTATAAATGCTATAAAATTCGCCCGTTTTTGCTTTAGATAAAGCAAGTGAAATTTCGTTCTTCTGCGTTGCAGAAAATTGTTTTAATCATATAGAGGAATAAGATTATTAAAACCGTAAAAAAAGCACCAACAACAAATCGCCCAAATCGCATTAACGAAGAAATTCGGGCGAAGGAAGTTCGCTTGATTAACCAAGATGGTGAGCAAGCAGGAATTGTCAGTCTGCAAGAGGCTTTAAATAAAGCGGAAGAAGTAAATCTCGATCTCGTGGAAATCAGCCCAAATGCTGAGCCACCAGTTTGCCGTATTATGAATTACGGTAAGTTTCTTTATGAAAAAGGCAAAGCAGCAAAAGAGCAGAAGAAAAAGCAAAAAGTTGTTCAAGTTAAAGAAATTAAATTCCGTCCGGGAACAGATGAGGGTGATTACCAAGTTAAATTGCGTAGCATCTTACGTTTCTTGGAGGATGGCGATAAAGTAAAAATTACCGTGCGTTTCCGTGGACGCGAAATGGCTCACCAAGATATTGGTTTAAATGTGTTAGAGCGTGTTAAACAAGATACCTCAGAAATCGCAATGATTGAGTCAGCACCGGGTAAATTAGAAGGTCGCCAAGCTGTAATGGTGATTGCACCGAAGAAAAAATAATTTTATTTCTTGCGTAAAACGGATGGATCTTATAGAATTCATCCGTTTTTCTTTGCAGAAAAACAAAGTGATAATCAGGTAAACTACGCAACCTGATTTCCTTGTGTATGATAGCCTTTGGCTAACAAATAGAAATAATTAGTGCTTTACAAGTAATTTATTATTAAATTGATAAATTCGCCTAATTATCCAACCTAACTTAAACAATGCGGAGTTATTTAAACAATGCCTAAAATTAAAACAGTACGTGGTGCTGCGAAGCGTTTCAAAAAAACAGCTTCTGGCGGTTTCAAACGTAAACAATCTCACTTACGTCATATTTTGACTAAGAAAACCACTAAACGTAAACGTCATCTACGTCATAAATCAATGGTTGCGAAAGCAGACCAAGTTTTAGTTGTAGCCTGCTTGCCATACGCATAAGCGTAAACAAGTAAAGCGTACGTCAAGTGAATTTTAGTTAATAATATTGTATAGGAGATTAAATAATGGCTCGTGTAAAACGTGGTGTTATTGCAAGAGCTCGCCATAAGAAAATTCTTAAGGCAGCTAAAGGTTATTATGGTGCGCGTTCACGCGTTTATCGCGTTGCGTTCCAAGCTGTAATTAAAGCAGGTCAATATGCTTATCGCGACCGTCGTCAGCGTAAACGTCAATTCCGTCAATTATGGATTGCGCGTATCAACGCTGCAGCCCGTCAAAATGGCTTATCTTACAGCAAATTTATCAACGGCTTGAAAAAAGCATCTGTTGAAATCGATCGTAAGATCCTTGCTGATATTGCAGTATTCGACAAAGTTGCATTTGCAGCATTGGTTGAAAAAGCAAAATCTGCGCTTTAATTTTTAAAGACTGATTGTGAAAGGACGCTCTATAGCGTCCTTTTTCTTATAAACCGATTTTATCCAAATACGCATAAGAATAATTTATCAAGGTTTTTTATTCGCTTAAAGAGCGGTGAAAAAATGATGAATTTTCCCACCGCTCTTTGCTCTGTAGGGGCAGACCTATGTGTCTGCCCGAAACAATATTTTCTAAACAACTGATGGGAAAATGAACACGGGCGAACACATAGGTTCGCCCCTACGAGGAAATAATGGTAAATCTCACCTACCCCTTCTCTACAAAAGAGAGTAACTTTTCACTGGGAATAAATAGAGCTCGGTAAAAGTTAATAAAATAAAAAAAGAGCGGTGGAATTTTGGCTCTTTAAAAAGAACCTGTAGGGACGGACCTATGTGTCCGTCCGTATAAAACCAAAAGCAAAGTACGGCGGAATTTTGGCTATTTAAAAGAGCCTGTAGGGACGGACCTATGTGTCCGTCCGTATAAAACGAAAAACAAAGTGTGATGGAATTTTAGCGATTTAAAAAGATCTCGTAGGGACGGACCTATGTGTCCGTCCGCACAAAATTAAAAACAAAGCTCGGTGCAAATTTTATTTATTTTTTGATTGTTTTTAGTAAACTTGCCCACAAATAGATAAACAGAAAACCTTGAAAATCATTCATACAATTTATCATTTCACGCCTGATGAAAACGGACGTGATCCTATATATAAAACCAATGAAAAATACAAAACACAAACAACCATTTAGCCCATTACAAAAAGCCTTATTTGCTCAATTAACGGAGATGATGAACGTGGATTATCGCCGTCTGCAAGGGCGAATTAAAGGGCTGCATCAAACCAAAAATCCGCAAACTCAAGAAAAAGTCGCAGCAGAAATTCAACTACAAATTCAACAGGCGCAAGCACGTTTACAGCAACGAGAAAGTGCGGTGGAAAAAATTGAATTTCCTGAAAACTTGCCGGTAAGCCAGCGCAAAGATGAAATTCTCAAAGCCATTGAGCAAAATCAAGTGGTGATTATTGCAGGGGAAACGGGGTCAGGAAAAACCACTCAGTTGCCGAAAATGTGCCTTGCATTAGGGCGTGGAAAAAAAGGCTTGATTGGACACACTCAACCGCGCCGCATTGCCGCACGCTCTGTGGCAACACGCATTGCCGAAGAGCTACATTGTGAGCTAGGAACTCTGGTGGGTTATAAGGTACGTTTTAACGATAAAATCAGTGATGATACCCAAATTAAGCTGATGACAGATGGTATTTTGCTCGCTGAAATTCAAAGCGATCCTTTTTTAAATCAATACGATACCTTGATCATTGATGAAGCTCACGAACGCAGCCTGAATAACGATTTTATTCTTGGTTATTTAAAACAGCTGTTGCCAAAACGCCCAGATTTAAAAGTGATTATTACCTCGGCAACCATTGATGTAGAGCGTTTTTCGCGTCATTTTAATAATGCGCCAATTATTGAAGTTTCGGGGCGAACCTATCCTGTGGAAGTGCGTTATCGCCCTGTGGCGGAAACGGAAGAACAAGATCAAATTCAGTCCATTCTCAATGCCGTTGATGAATTGCAGGCGGAGGGGCGGGGCGACATTTTGATTTTCCTAAATGGTGAGCGTGAAATTCGTGACACCGCAGAAGCCTTGGAAAAACAGCACTTAAAACACACTGAAATTTTACCGCTCTTTGCTCGCTTATCGGCGCAAGAGCAAAATAAAATTTTTCACCCAAGTGGCTTAAATCGCATTGTGCTTGCTACCAACGTGGCAGAAACTTCATTAACTGTACCGGGCATTAAATATGTGATCGACCCCGGCACGGCGCGCATTTCCCGTTATAGCTACCGCACCAAAGTGCAACGTCTGCCTATTGAGCCGATTTCACAAGCTTCGGCAAATCAACGCAAAGGGCGTTGTGGACGGGTATCCGAAGGGATTTGTATCCGCCTTTATTCGGAAGAGGATTTTAATCAGCGCCCAGAATTTACCGATCCTGAAATTTTGCGTACCAATCTTGCCTCGGTTATCTTACAAATGACCGCCCTTGGGTTAGATGATATTAGTGCATTTCCTTTCGTTGATGCTCCTGACAAACGCCATATTCAAGACGGCATTAAGTTATTGGAAGAATTGCAAGCTTTCCAAATTGTGAAAACCAAGCACGGCGAAAAACGTCAGCTCACGCAAATTGGACGCCAGCTTGCTCAGCTACCTGTTGATCCCCGCTTGGGTAAAATGTTGCTGAGTGCCGTAAACAGCAATGCGTTGCACGAAGTGATGATCATTGTGTCGGCACTTTCAATTCAAGATCCTAGAGAGCGTCCACAAGAAAAACAACAAGCGGCAGATGAAAAACATCGCCGTTTTGCGGATAAAAAATCAGATTTTCTCGCATTCTTAAACTTGTGGAATTATCTGCAAGAACAGCAAAAAGCCTTGAGCAAAAATCAGTTCCGCCGTTTGTGTCAGAAAGATTATTTGAGTTATATCCGCGTACGCGAATGGCAGGATATTTATCATCAAATTCGTTTAACTGTGCGCGAGATGGGCTTGCCGATTAATTCGCAAATAGCAGAATATCCGCAAATTCACACCGCACTTTTATCAGGTTTGCTTTCTCATATTGGTATGAAAGAAGCGGAAAAACAGCAATATTTAGGCGCAAGAAATGCCCATTTTGCGATTTTTCCGAATTCCGTGCTATTCAAGAAGCAGCCAAAATGGTGTATGGCAGCAGAATTAGTGGAAACCTCTAAATTATGGGGACGAATGGTGGCAGAGATCGATCCCGAATGGATCGAGCCATTGGCACAGCATTTAGTGAAAAAATCTTATGCCGAGCCACGTTGGTCAAAATCCAAAGGGGCGGTTATCGCTAATGAAAAAGTTACCCTTTATGGCGTACCGATTGTGGCAAGTCGCCCGGTGAACTATGGAAAAATTGATCCAGCGGTGAGCCGTGAAATTTTCATTCAATCTGCCTTGGTGGAAGGAAATTGGCACACGAAACACACCTTCTTCTTGCAAAATCAACGCCTGATTCGCGAAGTGGAAGAGTTAGAGCATAAAACGCGCCGCCGAGATATTTTGGTGGACGAACGCCGTTTATTTGAATTTTATGATCAACGCATTGGCACAGAAGTGGTGTCGCAAAAGCATTTTGATACTTGGTGGAAAAAAGCGCGGCAAAAAGATCCTGAATTGCTGAATTTTGAAAAAGCCTTTCTCACCAATGACAACGCCAATGTCAGCGAGCTAGATTTCCCTAATTTCTGGCATCAAGGCAATTTAAAATTAAAGCTTAGCTATCAATTTGAACCGGGTATGGAAGCCGATGGCGTAACCGTGCATATTCCTTTGCCACTGCTTAACCAAGTGGAAATGCAGGGTTTTGACTGGCAAATTCCGGGCTTACGCAAAGAATTGATTATCGCCCTGATTAAATCTTTACCAAAAACATTACGCCGCCATTTTGTGCCAGCACCGAATTATGCGGAAGCCTTTCTTGGGCGCGTGAATGATGTGGACAAACCTTTGCTAGAAACGCTGTCTGCGGAATTACGCAAAATCACAGGTGTTTATGTAGCCCCTGATGAATGGAATCTCGCACAAATTCCACCGCACTTAACAATGACATTCCGTGTGGTTAATGAAAAAGGTAAGAAAATTGCCGAGAGCAAAAATTTAGATGAACTCAAAGTGAGTCTGAAAGCGCAAGTGCAGGAAACCTTGTCAGCGGTGGCAGACGAAGGCATTGAGCAAACAGGGATTCATTTATGGAATTTCGACCAATTACCGCAATATTATGAGCAGAAAAAACAAGGCTTTACCATCAAAGCCTATCCTGCCATTGTGGACGAAAAAGATTCTGTTGGGATCAAATTATTTGAAACAGAATTTGAGCAAGCTGTCGCAATGGAACAGGGACTACGCCGTTTATTATTGCTTAACGTGCCATCACCGATAAAGTATTTGCACGAAAAACTGCCCAACAAATCAAAATTAGGGCTGTATTTCACGCCCTTTGGCAAAGTGCTGGAATTGATAGACGATTGTATCGCCTGTGCCGTGGATAAATTAGTGCAAGATTTTGGCGGTTTTGTGTGGAATGAACAGGATTTTGAACGCCTAAAAGACTATATTCGAGCCAATTTAAACGAAACTACGGTGGATATTGCCAAACAAGTGGAAGAGATTTTGACGCTCGTGTTTGAAATCAACAAACGCTTAAAAGGCAAAATGGATTTCACCTTAGCCTTTGCTCTTTCGGATATTAAAGCGCAAATTAATCATCTTATTTACCCAAATTTTGTGCAGAAAACGGGTTATCAACGCTTGCCTGATTTATTACGTTATTTGCAAGCCATTGATAAACGCATTGACAAATTACTGCAAGATCCCAACCGTGATCGTGCTGCAATGTTGCGGGTAGAAAATGTCGAAAAGGCGTATCAGCAGTTATTATTAAAATTGCCAAAATCCAAGCCAATCCCCGCAGAAGTGGCAGAGATCCCTTATATGATCGAAGAACTACGCGTCAGCCTATTCGCCCAACAACTCGGAACGAAATATCCTATTTCGGATAAACGAATTTTGAATGTGATTAATGAGGTAGGGTAGCAGCACAATTATTGAAAAGTCACCGCACTTTATTTATTGCTTTTTTCTTGGTGTAGCTAACGGGTTTCGCCGTTGGCGACTTCCTTTCTTTTGCTTACCCAAAAGAGAGTAAGCAAAGAAAAGAGCCCCGATCATCGTCAAATTTCTCTTACTTTCAGATTGTGTTATTTTGTCTTGCCGTACTGGCGTACTGTCTTCGCCAAAATGCCTTGTCTGTAAGTGAGAAATTTGACGAACTCGCGTTTTCCTCATTTCAATAAAATTTTTTTCACGAAAAATCAGCCTGATGTTCGCTTTGCTCTCGCTTGGCGTGATTTTCCGTGAAAAAAATTTTATCTCCATTCGGGCGGTTTGGACGGGGAAATTCTATTAGGGAGAATTTTAAAGTGCGGTGGGAATTTTGGGATTTTTAGAAAATACAAAGAAAACTCCCTTATTTCAGCCACAGCGTGGCTGTGTTATCTAACCGCCTACGGCTCGTAGTGGTGAAGTGTCTTCCAGAACAAATCTCCCCTAACCCCTCTTTACTAAAGAGGGGGATTGATGGGGGCAATCTATGAAAACGCACCATCTCCCGTGTAAATTGCCTTCATTTTTAACAAATTTTTAGAAAAGTAACGCCTGAACGCAGCGAAGCGAGTATGGGCTTACTTTTCGTTAAGAAAATTTGTTAAAAATGAAGATCAGCAATTTAGTCGGGGGCTTTTTTCTTTGCCTACTTTCTTTTGAGCAAGCAAAAGAAAGTAGGTCGCTCAACGAGCGAAACTGGTTATTAATCACAAAGAAAAAAGTGATTTAACGGCGACATAAAAACTTTACTTGCTTCCATTCGGGGAACGCAAAAGAAAGTAGGTCGCCAACGGCGAAATCCGTTATTAATTCCAAAGAAAAACGAAATTTAATATAGAAAATTTAAGATAAAGTGCGGTGGAAATTTTTCAGATATTAAAAACCTCAGAAAATTACACCGCACTTATTATTTTTTATAACTTAACCTTAAACATCATAAGTGCCCATTACGCTCGCTTGCGCAAGGATATGATTTTGCATTGCGAAGTGTAAGTCATTAAATCTAAAACCTGCTTTAAGATCGAGTTTGGTGTCTAAGGCGTAAACGATTAATTCATAGCGGTGACGGCAATTTGGTGGGGCCATTCCTCCGTAGAATGAGGCTTCAGCGATGTCGAATTTGCCTAATACACTCGCCCAACTGTTTGCGCCTTGCACATAATCTGTCGCACTTTGGCTTTCATTTTCTTGTACGGAGGTGCGTTCTAAATTGGCAATGAGCCAATGTATCCACACAAAACCGCTGGCGGTAATGGCGTCTTTATCTTCTAACACCACTGCGAAAGATTTTGTGCCTTCTGGTGCATCTTCAATTTCAAAAGGAATAGAGTAAGTTGGCATTCCGTTTGAGCTAAATTGCGTGCCGCGTTTTCCATATTTATCCAAAAAAACGCCTTGTTCAATGGCTTGGCTGGTTACTTTCATCCTGTTCTCCTTAATGAAAATAGTTGATAGCAAGAAATTAGAAATAAAAAGTAAAATAGTTTTAACCTTTCATTAATAATTTATCGGAAAAAATAAATCAAAGAAGTCATTTATTTGAATGGGATCACAGTAAATTCTAAGCAAGTTTTTTATATTAAACAAGCAGTAATCAAACAGTTTGAGGTTTTATATGGGAATTAGACAACTTTGGCAAGGAATGCAAACCTTGAATAATAAAAAACTTTTTTGCTTTCTTTTTTCTATTATTTTTGCTTTATTGCTTACCTTGCTTTCTTCCGATGCAAGTTTCACGAAAATTCAAAATTATGTGTTATTTCTGCTATTGTTGACGGTTAGGTTTATGGTGAACGGAAAAGATCCCTTTTTCCATCAGTATATAGTGTGATTTGATTGTTTCTAGTCTTTTTACTGAAGCAATGAAGAAAACCAAACTAATATTATTGTGGGGTTTTAATCAACCGTTACGATTGGTAGTGCGGGCGAAGTGGTAAAAAATTAGATACTGCATTAACGTTAGCGCAAGGATTAAAAGGCAGTAAGCCATAATTCACAGCATAATTTAAAATCTCGTTTATCAAGCGAATAGTGCGTTTTAGTGTGTCGCTTTTGCCTTGCTGGCTTAACGGTTCAAGGGATTTAATCACCACATTAGGCAGCATTTCAGCAACGGGCAAATGTCCGAGCAAAGGGAAAACATAAGTTTCCAAGCGTCGCCAATTCTTCTTCAAGGTGATAGGCTCAATTTCTAATGCTTTTTTCTCTTTCCACTTTTCAGCTACGGACAGAAAGCAATTTTCTATCTGCTCATTGATAGCCTGTTCTTCTTCCTTGGCTTTCTCTTGCGGATCGATACCTTGAGCAAGTAACGCACGAAATTCTTCACGCTTAGCGCGAGCCTGGGCTAGGGTAATGCTTGGGTAAACTCCAATCGTAAAAGTAGTTCTCTTTTTCGTAACTGGATGATAATAATTAAATAGCCAAGCCTTAGCGCCAGTAGGCTTAACTCTTAAAATAAGCCCGTTACCGTCGGTTAAGTTATACTCTTTATTTTTGATTTTAGCCTTATCTATTTCTGTGTTGGTGAGTGGCTTCGTGATGCGTGGCATAAGCATTCCTCGTAGTTGTAGTAACAAGATTTTTTGGGAAATATTTTAAAGTGTAGCATCTTGTTACTAAACTTGTTACTAAAATCCGCGCCTTAACTCAATTAGCTACGATTAGTTGCGATAGGTGAAATGCGATAAACCCTTGGAATTACAGGCATTAAAAAAGCCTTTCGAGTGGTTACGAAAGGCTTAGTTAAGTGTTTTGGTGCCTGGGCGAGACCTGATCTAAATAAAAATTTTATTATAAATCAATATGATGATAATTGGTTTATTTATTATAGTTACTATCGTAGTTACTAAAAATGAAGTTCATCTAAATTCATTTCCTGCTAGCTTGCTATTCTATTCTTACTTTTTATTAAATCAAATATATTTTTTTATAACTGTGTTCACCGTGTTCACCTTTTAAAATTTTAAAGAAAAAATACTTATATATTAATATCTTATATTCTATTTTTAGGGTGAATACTAGTGTTCACCGGTATTCACCCGTGTTCACCCTTTAAAAATCCTATTTTTCTTTCCTTTCTTTGGTTAAAAAGTAATCGTTTAAACTTTATTAACTTTTCATAACTTACCGTATCTAATCGCCTAAAAAATAAGCTATTTACTTTCCTAAATATCTGTTTATCTTGTGATATGGGCTAATTGTAGCCTTCTTAATTAAGAAGAAATTTGAGGCAAAAAATGAATATTCATAGTGAAATCAGAAAACAGGTTTTAGCTAATCTTCAAGGAAAGATCGAAGGGATTGAGCGCTTTATTAATGGGCGTCCAGTTTTTGCGGATGTTGAAAAAGAATTGCCGGCGATTGCGGTTTTTATTGATGAAGTGATGCTAGAAGAAATGACAATGTGCGGAAATCAAGGCGACGGCGTTTTAACGGTTGGGATTTATTTGCCGTTCTATATGACAGAAGAAGCCTTAGATGAAGTTGCTGAACTTGTTACTAATATGCTAGCTGATGCTGAAATTCCTGTATTAGATACCTTCAGATTAGCAAAATTTAGTTATAGCTATGATGAAGCTCAAGCAGCTTGGATCTCAGCTAATTTGCATTATGAAATTCAATATCAACAATAAGGGTTTAAATTATGTTTAAAAAGTTATTAGAACTTCGCCAACAAAAAGCACAACACGCGGCAGAAATGCGCGCTTTGTTGGAAAAAGCAGAAAAAGAAAATCGTTCATTAAACGAGGAAGAAAGCGGTCAGTTTGATAAGCTGAAAGAGTTAGTTAAACAGATGTCTGATGAAATCGCCCGCTATGAAGCGGTGGCAGATGAAGAACGTAGTCAAAAAGGTGAGCCAGTAGAAACCCGCAATAAAGCCCAATTTACCAATGATGAATTACGTCATTACATTAAAACGGGTGAGTTGCGTTCTAATCTTTCCACTACGGCAAATGATGATGGCGGCTATTCCGTGATCCCACAATTAGACAAAGAAGTGATGAAACGCTTAACAGATGATAGCGTAATGCGTCAGATTGCTAATGTGGTGCGTTTGCCTGTTGGTGCGAAAGAATATAAGAAATTGGTTTCTGCTGGCGGTGCTATGGTGAACCACGGTGAAGAAGGTCAAGCTCGCACAGGTACTAACACCCCGAAATTAAATGAAGTTACCATTGCACTAAATCCAATCTATGCTTATCCAAAAACAACCCAAGAGATTTTAGATTTTTCTTCTATTGATGTGTTGGGCTGGCTGACTGAAGAAATTAGCGAGAGCTTCACCGAAACGGAAGAAGTTGATTTAACTTCTGGCGATGGCGACAAGAAAGCAAAAGGGCTATTAGCTTATACGCGTTCTACTGCGAATGATAAAGCCCGCACTTTTGGCGAATTGCAAAAATTAGAAGTTACCAGTGCGGACAAAATCACGGCTGACACGCTGATCGATTTATTCTACACCTTGCATAGCAAATACCGTAAAAATGCGGTTTGGGTGATGAGTTCAAGCATTGCGGCCACATTGCAGAAATTGAAAAATAAAAACGGTGATTTTATTTGGCGTGATGGTTTAACGGTTGATGCGCCAAGCACGTTATTAGGTCGCCCAGTTTATTATTTGGAAACAATGCCAACCGGTGGCGCGGGTAAAGCGGTGCTTGCTTTTGGTGATTTTAAACGTGGTTATTACATTGTGGATCACGAAACCGGCGTGCGTACTCGTCCAGACAATATCACCGAGCCGGGCTTTTATAAAGTTCACACGGACAAATATTTGGGCGGTGGCGTGGTGGATAGTAACGCCATCAAGTTTATTGAAACAACAGCATAACCAATCAGAGGGGCTTTCAGCCCCTTTTTTGTCAGTAGGTAGATTATGAATAAAGATTTTGAAATCCGTTCATCTGATATTCAAGCACAAGATAAAAAGCTGGTTGGCTATGTGGTGCAATGGAATAGCCCAAGTGAATTGATCTGGGGGGATTTTGTTGAACAGTTTGCACCGAATGCTTTTGCAGCGAGTTTAGCCAGTGGCCAAGATGTGCGGGCGTTATTTGAACACGATCACACTAAGCTACTTGGGCGAACCAGTGCCGGCACATTGAAATTGGAAGAAGATGCCGTTGGATTGCGCTTTGAGCTTACTCCGCCAGACACCACGTTAGGGCGTGATTTATTAGTCAGTGTAGAACGTGGCGATATTTCAGGAATGTCTTTTGGCTTTTATGCCAAGGCGGAAGCGTGGGATTTTGAAGCCACGCCGTGCTTGAGAACGGTCAATAGTGCGGAATTGGTGGAAATCACTGTAACCAGCATTCCCGCTTATCCTGAAAGCAATGTGCAGATTGCCAACCGTTCAATGGCGCAAGCCAAAGCAAAAATGCAGCAAAAAACCACCGCACTTTTATCTTATTGGGCTGATTTAGCGGGGTTATAAGATGTGGCCATTTAAACGTAAGACAGAACAACGTAGCCAGCCTTTGGGAATTGATGAGTTAATTTCTTATTTAGGCGTGGCAAATACGTCAGCAGGTGAGTTTGTTAGCCCACAAACGGCGGAAGCCTTGCCGGCAGTAATGAATGCCGTTACCGTGATTGCGGAAGCGGTGGCGTCGATGCCGTGTTATTTGTATCAATTAAAGCAAGATGGGCGTGAGCGTGTTTTCGATCACCCTGTTGATTATTTATTGAATGAAATGCCGAACCGCAATCAAACGCCGTATCAATTCAAATATACCCTAATGCGCCATTGTTTACTAAATGGGAATGCTTATGCCGTGATTGAGTGGAATAAGCAGGGTGAGCCAGTCAGCCTTACGCCTTATCAGCCTAGTGCGGTGAATATTTTGCGCACGCCAAAAGGTGAGCATATTTATCAAATCACCGATTTAGACGGCAAAACAAAGAATTATTTGCAAGATGAAGTGTTGCATTTGCGTCATTCTTCACTTGATGGCTTTATGGGACGTTCACCAATTGCTATTTGTCGCGAAACCGTAGGCTTAGGAATGGCACAGCAAAAACACGGTGCGGCAGTGATGAAGAATGGCTTGATGGCCAGCGGGCTAATTACAACGGCAGAATGGTTAGATGAAGCCAAAGGCAAGAAAGCATTGAAAGCCTTGGAACGTTACAAAGGGGCAAAAAATGCAGGTAAAACGCCAGTGCTTGAAGGCTCAATGGAATATAAGCAGTTAGGAATGACAAACCAAGATGCGGAATGGTTGGCAAGCCGCACGTTTACGATTTCCGATATTGCGCGCATTTACAATATCA
Source organism: Avibacterium endocarditidis (assembly GCF_965138825.1). Lineage (NCBI taxonomy): Bacteria > Pseudomonadati > Pseudomonadota > Gammaproteobacteria > Pasteurellales > Pasteurellaceae > Avibacterium > Avibacterium endocarditidis. The sequence continues at coordinate 214,952 of NZ_CBCSDH010000002.1, read as the reverse complement.
GCCCGATCTTTTTGCAAGATTATTCCAATAGTAGCTATTCCAATTTTAGCGAAGCAAGCCGTGCTTTTTTATCGCAAACCTTACGCCCGTGGCTGACTAACTTTGAACAACAGTTAAAAGATGCGTTGATGGTGGACGTTAGCCGCCAAAGCAAGCAACGTTATTTAATTGAATTTGATACCAGTGATTTATTGCGAACCAGTCAAAACGATCGCTTCAATAGTTACGACACGGCCATTAAAGCCGGCATTATGAACCCTAATGAAGTGCGCAGACGTGAAGGGCTTTCGCCTTATGTTGGTGGTGATGAATTTAGCCAAGCGTGGAAACAGACCGTAGAAGTGAAAAAAGGTGGTAACAATGGCGAGAATGATTAGAGCCGGAAAATATAACAAAGTGATCACCTTGCAAGCACGCAATCACGAGAAAGAAAAGCAGCTCAATCCTTATGGTGGCAATAAAACATTTTGGGAAGATGTGGCAACGGTGCGGGCAAGTATTGAACCCTTGCAAGGGCGCGAATATTTTAGTGGGCCATTTCAATTAGGTGAAAATATTATCCGCGTGCGCATTCGTTATTTGCCCAATGTAACAAGAAAAATGCGGGTGAAATATGGCGATCAACATTGGGACATTTATTCAGTAATCGACAGCAAGGACGAACACAGAGAACTGCAGTTAATGTGTAAGGAAGGGGAAGCTTATGGCGAACGTTGATCTTGTTATTCCGCTAGAGGAAATCAAAGCACACTTGAACATTATGGAAGATTTTGATCTTGATGATGACTTGTTAGAACGCTATGCCGTAGTATCAATCGAAGTGGCACAACGTCATATAGGGAAAACTTTTGCGGAAGAAGAAAGCGCAACCACAATCCCTTTTTATCCAACAATCAAAGTGGGCTGCTTGATGTATATTGCTTATCTCTACACAAATAGAGAAGCCGTTACTGACTTGGCAAATTTAAAACCCGCACCGATGACAATCAAATCCTTGTGGGAAGTGTACCGCGAACCCTGTATCTATTAAGGTGATGTTATGCCTTATCAACCTTTAAAGCGTTGTTCTTTCCCTGGTTGCCGTAATCGCGTGAAATCTGGCAGATGTGAAGAACATCAGACTAAACCAAAAGACAACCGCCCAAGCAGTAGCGCAAGAGGCTATGACCACAAATGGAGCAAATACCGCGCACAATACCTAAAGCATAATCCTTTGTGCGTGATGTGTTTAACAAAGGGATTACATACGCCTGCAACAGTAATCGACCACATCAAGCCCGTAGAGAATGGGCAAGCTGATCCGCTCTTTTGGGTAGCAAGTAATCATCAGGCCTTATGCCGTGATTGCCACAGCTACAAGACAAGGGTGATAGACAAGCGCGGATTTGGGGCGAAGAAGTAAGTTGTGGTGATATAACCATCACTACTTCAACCGTGGGCATATGCCCACAGTTCATTCAGTTGTGTACATATGTACACGGTTGCAAGTCAATCATTTCGATATCGAAACACTTCAGCCGTTGCGATATCGAAACAACTGAACCAGTCCAAAATTGGGCGCGTTGATTAAATGTTAGACGAAGTACAGAGATGGATTTTACAAAACTCAATTTTGAGCTTTGTTTTAAAATCAATAGGATAGGTGAACGCAATTTTGCGTTTAGCTTTAAAAACAATGAGATAGACACGGTAGGGGGAGTTTTAAAAAGAAAAGCCGAAAGCCGTAGAACCGCCCGTCCCCTCAAATTTTTATGCACAGTGATTTTTTTGAAAATAAGGAAAACAATGAATAAACGAAAAAGCTATAAAGCACCTGAATTTTTAGATGAGATTGCTAAATCACAATGGAAAGCACGCATTAAGCAACTTTCAGAACGTGGCGATATTAAACCCGAAGATTTAACAAACCTTGAAATTTATTGCGAAAACTACGCAATTTGGCGCCATTCTGTGGCAGATTTAGCGAAAAATGGCTTTATTATTATCAATTCTCAAGGTACACAATCACGCAACCCAGCACTTTCTGCAAAATCAGATGCGGAAAAAGTGATGATTAAAATGTCTTCCTTGCTGGGGTTCGATCCTGTTAGTCGCCGTAAAAATCCGGTAGAAACGGAAGAAACGGACGCTATTGATGAAATCTTGGTGATGTAAATGCCGTGGCATCGTTATGCTGAGCAAGTGCAGAACGGGGAAATTATCGCTTGCCAGAAAATCAAACAAGCCGTAGCCCGTTATTTTGCGGATTTAAGCAACCCTGATTATTTCTTTGATGAAAGTGCGGTGCAAAAATTCCTTGCTTTCTCTCGCTTATGTCCGCACGTCAAAGGGCATCTAAGAGGGCAGCCGATCGAATTATCGGATTGGCAAATCTTTCTTTTTGCTAATTTGCTTGGTTTCAAGCGCAAAGAAACCGGCTTGCGAAAATACCGATCCGCCTATGTGCAAGTAGCAAGGAAAAATGCGAAATCTGCCGTTGCGGCCGTATTGGCGAATTGGTTTCTGATTATGGAAAAAGGGCAACAAGATATTTACACCGCAGCCGTAAGCCGTGATCAGGCGCGTATTGTTTTTGATGATGCGCGCCAAATGTGCTTGCTTTCTGCACCATTGAAAAAGCGGATCAGCATTCAACAGCACAAACTGATCAACCCCAAGAATAACAGCTTAATGCGCCCACTGGCAGCCAAATCTAGCACCATTGAAGGAACTAACCCAAGCCTTGCTATTGTTGATGAATATCACCTACACGCAGACAACAGCGTTTACAGTGCGTTAGAACTTGGGCAAGGAGCAAGACCAGAAGGGCTATTATTTGCCATCACCACCGCAGGCAGTAACACCATTTCAGCGTGCAAGCAGCATTATGACTATTGCGCCCAAATTCTGGCAGGCAATGAACAGAATGATAGCTTGTTTATTCTGATTTTTGAATTAGATGATGAAAGCGAAATTGACCAACCTGAAAACTGGATCAAAGCCAACCCCAATATTAACAAATCTATCCCGCAACTTGATTTTGAAAACACCATCAAAAAAGCCCGTGGCATACCTTCCGAATGGGTGGAAATGCTCACTAAACGCTTTAATGTATGGTGCCAAGGACAAACGCCGTGGCTAAGTGAAGGCAGCTGGGCGCAGTGCAAGCGTGATTACAGCGAACAAGATTTACTTCACCAAGATTGCTATATGGGCTTGGATCTCTCTTCAACCAACGATTTAACCAGCATTTGCTACACCTTCCCACAAGAAAAGAAAGTGCGGTTGATAACGCGTCATTATTTGCCTGAATATCAGCTTAATAATGTGGCCAACAAAAATCGCGCCATCTATCGCCAATGGGTGCGGCAAGGTTGGCTAAGGGTAACAGAGGGGGATTGTATCGATTATGACAAAATCCGCGATGATATTTTGAAAGATGCCGAACAATTCAACATAAAAATGATTGGCTTTGATGTTTGGAATGCCACACACCTAAGAACCCAGCTACAAGCGGCAGGGCTAGAAGTTGAACCCTTCCCGCAAACCTATCAACGCTTTAGCCCCGTGGCAAAATCAACGGAAGTCTTAATCAATCGCCAAGTGATAGAACACAACGGCGATCCCGTGCTTGCCTGGGCATTGTCTAACGTCGTAATGGAAACCGACGCAAACGCCAATATCAAGCCAAACAAGAAAAAAGCAGCCAATAAAATTGACCCAGCGATCGCCTTCTTGATGTCTTTTGGCACTTATCAGCTTGAATATGGTGATGTGATTTTTGAACTATCCAACGAACATCAACAGGCATTAGAACAATTTAACGGAATAGATTTATAGATGAACAGTGAATTAATTTATCTGCTGATTTACAGCGGTGCAATGTATTATTTCTTTTATTATTGGAGTAAATAAAATGAGTGTATCAGTCAAAATAACAGGATTGAAAGAGATAGAACGCAATATTAATAAAACAATAAAAAATATTGCCAAAAATGCGAGAAAACCAATTAGAAAAGCCCTAAATGCAGGTGCAAGAGAATTAGAAAAAGCCATTAAGCCAACCGTGCCAATTTTAAAAACAAGCACCAATTTCCGGCAAAAAGGCACAATAAAAAATAATATCAGACACAAAACAAGTGTAGCCAAGAATGGATTAAGTGGACTAACTAAAATCCGCGTAATGCGAACCAAAGGGCGAAAAATGGCAAGAGTTGGGCAAGCGGTAAGAGATAGAACCGATCCATTTTATTGGTGGATGGTTGAATATGGCACAGTAAAAATGAAAGGCCGCCACTTTATGGAAACAGGTGCAGAACGTGGCAAGGCTCACGCATTGAAAGTAACAAGAGAAACCTTTGAAAAAGAATATAAAAACGGGTTAAAATTGAAATAACACCAAATCAAACACGCCTAGGCTGATCACCGAAAACAAGCCCCCTTAGCTTGCTGGCGTGTTTCCATTCATAAGGGAAAATGCGAAAGGGGCATTTATGGGAAATATAATTGAGAAACTTTTAGACGCTTTAGAAAAAATAGAAAAGGAAGCTAATTTAAGCCAAGATGAGATGACAAAGGCTTTTGAAGAATTATGCCCAAGTATAGAAAGTTTTGGAAATGATGAAGAAAATATTTTAAATGATATTCTCTATAATCAATTAAATAATAAGAATATAAAAGATAATATCTTTCAATTATTAGATTTTTTAGAAAATATTTTTGTTGATTCATTGAGTGCAAAAAATGACTTTATGCTGAATGATCTTAAATTTATCTTGCTTGATGATAATGAATTGAAAAATGAAATTTCTGCCCGTTCAAATATTGATGTTAGAAATAAAAGACTATTTTTAATAGTAAAAACATTTTTGAAAACAAAAATAAATGAACTATACGCTTATTCAAATGTAACGCCTAAAGCGGATAGAATAATAAAAGGAAAATCTAAAAAATCCAAAAAGCCTGAACAAGTTAAAGCTGAAGAATATGCGATAGATATATGGAAAAAAGATCCCGCTATAACGCAAGAAAATATGGCTTATCAATTAAAAGATAAATTAGAATTATCACAAACTATACAAACAATAATTCGTTGGATTAGACCTTTCCAGCCTAAGAAGTAAGAATAGAATGATCAAAAGCAGCTTATTCACTATGATAATCTGCTTTTTTATTATTATAAGTAACTTATTGATTTTTCAAAACTTCTAAATTCCTTTCTAATACCCCTCGTAACGTTACGAACCCTACAAATAGTTCAACAAACGAGAGGTATTTTTTATGAACCAATCACAAACCCAATCTAAAAAATTGATTTCAGGCAAAGAAGTTACTGCCGTTGTTGGCTTTGGCCGCACAAAATTAAATGAACTAGTCAAAGCAAATCAATTCCCCCAACCTATCCGCTTTTCACAAAACTTTATCCGCTGGGATTTAGAGGAAGTGAATGCTTGGATTGAAGAACAGAAAGCGACAAGGGGGCAATAATGAATAACGCATTGAAATTACTTTTAGAGCCAATAACGCACAAATTCCACCACAAGGAAATAAATGGCGTAAATGCGCGTAATTTGCATAAAGCTTTGCAAATTGGGCGAGATTTTTCAACGTGGATAAAAAACCGTATTGAAGAATGTTCATTTATTAAAGACAGTGATTTTATTATTGTTGAAAATTTGAGTTCCCCAAAACGGGGGAGCGCAAATAGTGAACAATTTACGCCCGAAATAGAGAATATAAATAAACAATCATCAAAAGCACGCCCGCAAAAGTTGATTGATTACATCATCACTTTTGATATGGCGAAACACCTTTGCTTATTGGAAAAAAACGAAGTGGGCCACGCAATCCGCCAGCACTTTATCGAAGCAGAAAAGCAATTTGCGCAGGTTGCCCCTCACCTACACCGCAACACCTTAGAGCGAACCAAAGCAAGGCTTGCCACGATTGACCACAATCGAGCAATGACAGACGCCATCAAAGATTACTACCAACGCCAAGGCAAAGAGTCAAAGCCGTATCACTTCAGCAATGAACAAGTAATGCTAGATAGCTTGCTTTTAGGCGAAAACGTCCACCACTGGAAAGAAAGAACTGGCGTGGCAAATGTGCGGGATAGCTTTACGACAAATCAACTTAATTTGCTCAAATTACTGCAGCAGACAAATACCACGTTACTTGTATTAGATATGCCGTTTAAACAACGCAAAGCGAACCTTGAAGCATTGTTACAGCGAATGAACCGAACCAATTTTGGTTTGGTTGAATAGCAGATATAGCAAAGGCTACTGAAACCAGTAGCCCCGCTATTAAAGGATTTTACTAATACGTCTTATTTATTTGCTATTGGATACATTGCAGCAATGTTATTTAACTGGGCATCACTATGAACAAGATACGCAGAAACGGACTTGGCATATTGCAACCTACAATATCAATAGTTAATAAAAAAACGAATGAACTAAACCCAAAGGATATTCTATGAATTTAATTCAAAATGATTTTATCAAACGTGAAAATAATTCATAACCAAAATTCTTTACAACCGAGGCAAATTTATCGTATTTTAACACCGCACTTTCAAACAGTGCCGAGCCTGAGAACTCGAACAATAAACTTGTGGCGGATAAATGCACGCCTATTAATGCGTGTTTTTTTATGCGTAGCACAAACACACCCAAAGAACGCCTAAAAATGGCGTGTTCTTCTATGGTAGCGTGTTATGGGAAAGGTTTCGCCCTTTGCTGTGTTCCACAAGTCGCAGTTTCTCAGCCCGTAACACGTTACCGCCCAAGCCTGAGAACTTTCGCGGTAACTTCACGAAAACTATTTACTTGTGGAGCAAACGCAATGAAACTCTTCATTTTTGCGGCAATCCGTCGCACAGACTTAACCAACAAAATTTATAAAATCCGCATTTTTGCTGAAACTGAAATGCAAGCAAGAGCAAAATTAGCTAAGCAATTCGTTCTTATTTTTGCCGGTTGCATTAACGTTAAAAACTTAGCAAAAAACGACCGCACTTTATCCCCTATCGTACTCACTTCAGCTATGGCGGAGGTGCAGAATGGATAACAAAGATTTAGCCTTTCAACTAGGGCTTTTAGAGCGTGATATTGAAAATCTTCATCAACCAGCAACACTTATTCACGCATTAGCTCACTATTCAGATTTAGACAAGTTTGACTATTGTGAGTTAGAAGAAGCGTTAAAAGGTATTAATACAGCACTTTATAACCATATTAATTCATTAAATCACCGTCTGAATTTTATTAAAGAAAAATTGGGGGTGAACAATGACTAAACCAACTAAAACCACACAAGAACAACACTATTTGCAAGCACAATCCCGCTTATGGGAAGCCTATACCATTGTTTTAATGGCAGCTAATGCAAATGAAGAACAAGTGAATGTCATTGATATGCAAACCGCTTTGCGTGGTGCGCTGGTATTAATGGATCAAGGTTTAGCGCATTTAGGGGAGGTATAGAATGGCCAAAGCAATACGTTCACGCAGAACAAAAATTAAACCTTTTGAACCTGAAATCTTGCCAAACTGGGAGCAGTTAGTCAAAGCGATTAAAGATGCCGAGCTTTATCTTGGCTTTGCCAAAAACTATCTACATAACGGGCATTTAAAAGGGGCGGTAGATGCGTTGAAATCTATCAAAAGCAGCGCAACAAAAGGATTAAAAGTTAAGAAAGGGGGAAGCAATGAATAATGATGAAGTCAATTTTGATAAATTGAATGAAACCGAATTACAAGCAATAGGCATTCACAACGGTAATTTTATCAATGGCACAAATAACCCTGAATTTCCTTATTTGGCCGTTGCTTTTGATGAATTGGCTAATGTGTTGGCTGGGATTGCCGAGATTGATCCGCTTTCATCAATACAATTTGCCAAAGAAGCGAATGTCATTTCTCAAAGATTGCTTGAACTTGCCCCTAAAGCACCAACAAAAGATTACAAGGAATTGATGAAATTATTCAGTAATGAAGAAATTGCCGAACATTTACTTAATTCAGTGATTTGTGGCTTTTTGGCTGGGCAACTTCAACAAATGGTAACAAAAGTTCTCACACAATTAGAAAAAGTAAAACGCGGGGGAAATAATGGGAAAATTCACTAAAAACGCACCGCACTTAAAAGAGCCGTGGAATAATCGCCCTTTTGATGATTTACTTGTTCTTGTTGGCTCTCGTGCGTGGGAAGTATGGAACAAGGGAGCAGGTATAGAGTGGCAGAATATCGCCGATGGCTTGCAAATTGCACCATTTAAAACCGCAGGGGGAGAAATCCCCCGCTATGCGCAAAACCCCGTGATTTTGAGTGATAGTCAGTTAGATGAACTTGCTAATTTGCGTATTGCCACCAATGAACAACGTGCAATAAAGCTCATTCAATGTGGTGAGCTTTCTCAAGAAAAAATCACCGCACTTTGCTTAAACCTTGCCACCACCACGAAAGCCGAAATCGTGGAGCTGGTTGACGGTGCTACCTTGACCTTGAACGAAAATTTAAGCGGTTATATTCAACGCCTGCGAGAACAAGGCGAAGAAGCAGAAACCGCTAAAATTATCGCACAAGCAAGCGAGAATGAAGCTATGACAGTGAAAGACAAATCTGCAACGAGCGAAAAATCTCGCGCGTTTAAGCAGTGGTTAGGATTGGATTTAGCTTTACAACGTGGCAGCCGTGAAATCTATGCTTATAACGGCACAATTTGGCAACAGTTAGACGATGAAACCTTGGAAGAAAAAGCCGTAGAATTTTTTGAGACAAATCAACTTTTATATAGTGATAAAACCATTGAAAGGCTAATCAACACGTTAAAAATACAGCTGCCGAAAATGATTGAGCCAAGCCCTGCACTCATCTATTTCAGAAATGGCACATTAAACCGCAGCACGTTGTTATTTGAGCCAATCAAGCGGGAAGATTTTGTTACTTCTCATTTGAATTGCGATTATAGCAGCCAGCCACAAAATACGCCGCACTTCGATCAGTGGTTGGAATTTGTCGCCAATGGTAACGACCAGAAGAAAACAAATATTCTGGCGGCGCTTTATGCCGTTTTAACCAACCGCTACGATTGGCAGTTATTTCTTGAAATCACCGGCGACGGCGGAAGTGGCAAATCTGTTTTTGCCAAGATTGCGACAATGTTGGCCGGCGAGGATAGCACCGTACCGGGAAGCCTAGAAGAAATAGATAGCCCGAAAGAACGCTTACTTTTCTTCAATCAAAGATTAATTATTTGTTCAGAACAGGCACGCTATGGCGGAAATGGAGCGGGGTTAAAGAGCATCACCGGCGGCGACACGGTAAAAATTGAACCGAAATATAAAAACGGGTTTAAAGCCGTTATTCAAGCAATTGTGATGATAGTCAATAACGAAGCCACTCGATTTACAGAACGTTGCGGGGGAATTGACCGCCGTCGCGTAATCTATCACTTCGATCGCGTTGTACCTGATGAAAAGCGAGATCCGCAATTACTGGCAAAGATTGAACAGGAAATTAGCGGCATTGTGTTTCAGCTTATGCAACGCTTTAAAGACCCGATAGACGCAAAGCGGGCTTTGCATAATCAGCAGACCAGCGCAGAAGCATTAGAAGTGAAATCGCAAACTGACCATATCACGGAATTTTGCGGGTATTTCCTGACAAGTGATAAGTGCGATGGGCTTTTTATTGGCAATGCAAGAATGTTTGGGAAAGAAAGAACGCATCTTTATCCTGCTTATCTTGCTTTCACGGGCGCAAGTGGCATAAAAGAGCTGAACCTAAATAATTTTGCCATTTCACTTAGGCAAGGCATCAAACAACAGCGCAATGAATTTGATTATAACAAACAAAAAACCAAAGCAGGGGTTAGAACGAACATTCACTTTAAAGACGTGGACGAGTTCATAAAAAACTTTTTAAAACAATGAGTTAAGGGCAGAAATGCCCTTTTTTTATTGCCTAAAAGGGTGATCACCGGGTGAATATGGGTGTTCACCCCTTAACCTATTGAAATATAAAAGGAAAACAGGAAAATAAGCGAGGTGAACACCCTTTTGCAAAAAAAATTTCTTTGATTAACTTTTCTTTTCGCACGCTTCCACATAATCGCCCCAAAGCTGCATTACTGGTTTACGCTGTTCAAGATAATCAGAACGATTATAAGCACGTCGAACTTGATCTTTAATGCCGTGAGATAGACAAGCCTCAATAACATCAGGCGAAATCATCGGCTCATACTCATTCAGATAAGTGCTACCAATTGAGCGCAATCCGTGGCCTGTCAGTTTGTCTTTATATCCCAAATCAACAAGCGCTTTATTCACAGTTTGGCTATTCATTGGCTTGTTTGGCACTCTCGCACTTTGGAAAACATACTGCGCATTGCCCGTAAATTCTTGCATTACATTCAGTACCTGCTGGGCTTGGGTGGAAAGTGGCACGATGTGCGGCTTTCTAGTTTTCATTTTTTCTGCGGGGATAGCCCACAACGATTTAGCCAAATCAATTTCAGTCCATTCTGCGCTACTGGCTTCAATTGGCCGCGTCATCGTTAAAAGCTGGAATTTGATTAAGCAGCGAGTAAATAGCGTCATCTTTGAATTTTGTAGCTTATAAAGCAGCTCTGGCAATTCTTCAGGGCGAATAGTGGGATTATGCTCATTCTTGCCAAAATTAAACACCGCATTAACATTAGCGCAAGGATTAAAAGGCAATAAGCCATAGTTCACGGCATAATTTAAAATCTCGTTTATCAAGCGAATAGTGCGCTTTAGTGTGTCGCCTTTGCCTTGTTGATTTAACGGTTCAAGGGATTTGATCACCACATTAGGCAGCACTTCAGCAACGGGCAAATGTCCGAGCAAAGGGAAAACATAAGTTTCCAAACGCCGCCAATTCTTCTTCAAGGTGATAGGCTCAATTTCTGTAGCTTTTTTCTCTTTCCACTTTTCAGCTACGGACAAAAAACTGTTCTCTATTTGCTCATTGATAGCCTGTTCTTCTTCCTTGGCTTTCTCTTGCGGATCGATACCTTGAGCAAGTAGCGCACGAAATTCTTCACGCTTAGCACGAGCCTGGGCTAGGGTAATGCTTGGGTATGCGCCTATGCTGAATTTTGTTCGTTTTTTGCTAAAGGGGCGGTGATAATTAAATTGCCAAGTTTTCGATCCAGTAGTAGAGATAAGTAAAAATAGCCCATTGCCATCGGTTAAAGTGTAGGGGGTGTCTTGTGGCTTTGCCCGCTCAATTTCTGTATTAGTTAAAGGCTTGATAATACGCGCCATATCTAGGATCTCCGTAATTTTAGTAACTATGAAAGAGCGATTAGTAACTATATTCCGCTCGTGGTTACTATTATAGTTACTAAAAACTGCGGTTTAAGTCAATTAGCTACTATTAGTTGCGATAGGTAAAATAAGCTAAACCCTTGAAATTTCAGACATTAAAAAAGCCTTTCGCGTGGTTACGAAAGGCTTAGTTAAGTGTTTTGGTGCTCTGAGCGAGACTTGAACTCGCACGTCCTGCGGACACTACCCCCTCAAGATAGCGTGTCTACCAATTCCACCATCAGAGCAAAATTCGGTTTAAATTATTGTGGAATATCTGAATTTTGTTTTTTTTCCACTTTTGGTTGCTGTTCTTGAATTTTTTCGGCAACTTGTGAAAGATTATCAAATTTGCCTTGTTTAACTTCACCGTGGTGAGAATTAATATTCGCGATAGCAAGGCTAGTAATAAAGAAGATAATTGCTAAGATTGCCGTTGTGCGAGATAAAAAGTTACCCGCACCACTTGAACCAAATACTGTACCTGATGCACCGCCACCAAATGAAGCACCTGCATTCGCCCCTTTACCTTGTTGGATTAGAATAAAACCAATAAGGGCAACAGATACAACTAAGTAGATAATTAACAGTGCTTGATACATTATTTCTTCTCTTATTATTGGATACCAAAAATTAACGGGCGAATATTAGCGAATATTAAAACGCTGCGCAAGGAATTTTCTAAAAAAAATCATTGATTGTTTTAATTATAAGCAATTTAGCGTTCAACAAAATTTACGATTTTCTCACCGCACTTTTCTTTCTCGGTACTTTTGCTTTTTGAGTTGTTGCCTGCTGCCGTGATAATGCACTCAGCTGTCGCAGCGCATCAAAATTGGTATAACTGAGCATTGCAGGCAGGGATTGCACCAATTCGTGCATAAATTGATGATAACTCAGCGCTTTTTGGCTAATACTGTTGAGCTGTGCTTCCCAGTGGGCGGTCATATCTGGTAGCGTGGCGATGTCAGGCAAGGCTTGAATTAAAATTCGTCCTGTTTCAGTGCTATGAATATGACGCCCTTTTTTATAAACAAAACCACGCTTAAATAGCAGTTCAATAATGCTGGCGCGCGTGGCTTCTGTGCCTAAACCATCGGTTTCGCGTAGGATTTTTTTCAACGCTTTATCTTGTACGAAACGCGCGATCCCAGTCATTGCGGAAAGCAGCGTTGCATCTGAAAACGGTTTTGGCGGTTGCGTTTTTTTACTCATAATTTCGCCTTTTTCACAGAATAATTCTTGTCCTTTTTTTACTTCAGGCAGCAAGGGTTCAGCGTTATTTTGTTCATCATTTTCTTTGCCCCAAAGTTCTTTCCAGCCAGCCACTTGTAAATTGCTCGCTGCTGCGGCAAATTTTCCCCCTGAAATATTTAAGGTTATTTTACAGCGGCGGTATTCCGCATCTGCGCAGAATTGGGCGAGATATTGGCGCGCGATAAGCTGATAAATATTGCGTTCCATTTGCGTCAGATTGACAGGCCGATTTTTTGCCGTTGGAATAATTGCGTGGTGTGCTTCCACCTTTTTATCATTCCAGCAACGGTTTCGCTGTTCAGGATTGATAATAGTCGGTAACGACTGATAATCAGGCGCGTGAATGGAAATGGCATTCATCACCTTATGGCGTTCAGCGAAATGTTCTTCAGGCAAATAACGGCAATCGGAACGCGGATAAGTAATCAAGCGGTGCGTTTCATATAAGCGCTGGCAAGTATCCAGCACTTCTTGTGCTGAAAGCCCATAGCGTTTTGCCGCATCAATTTGCAAGGCGGAAAGGGAATAAGGCAAGGGCGCAGTTTCTTTTTCGCGTTTGTCTTGATAATCCGTTATCGTTGCAGGCTGGCCAGTAATACGCTTCACCACATTTTCCGCTAAGGCGCGGGAAAGCACACGGCCGTCTTCATCTTGATAATCCTCGCACGCTTTACTTGGCTGCCAAAGTGCGGTGAATTTTTGCGGAATTTCTTCCTTAGTTTGTACAAAAGCCTGCACTTCAAAATAATCTTTCGGTTGGAAGTTTTCAATTTCTAAATCACGGCGAACGATTAAGCCCAGCACAGGCGTTTGCACTCGTCCTACCGAAAGCACGCCACGATAGCCCACATTCTGTCCACGCTTAGTGTAAGAACGCGTCATATTGATGCCATATAGCCAATCCGCTCTGGCGCGCGCAAGCGCAGAGGTGGCAAGAGGGATAAAGTTTTGATTCGATTGTAATTTTTTTACCGCTTTTTGCACCGCACTTGGGTTTAAATCGCTAATTAAGCAGCGTTGAATTTGTGCTTTTTTCTCAGCCGAAAGATTGGCGTAGCTAAACACTTCGTCCACCAATAATTGCCCTTCACGATCTGGGTCGCCGGCATTGATAAGTTGATCGGCTTGATGAATCAGCTTTATTACCGTATCTAGCTGTTTTTTCACTGATTTTTTGGGGATAAGCAGCCATTTTTGTGGCACGATAGGTAAATCTTCCACGCGCCAAGTTTTGAATTTGGGATCGTAAGCGTCAGGTTCGGCTTGTTCTAACAGATGACCAACGCACCAAGTAACACAATCATTTTCACCACAGCGAATAAAACCATCGCCGCGCTGATGAGGTTTGGGCAACACATCAGCAATGGCGCGGGCAAGACTAGGTTTCTCGGCTATAAATAATCGCATAGGGGACAACATCAATCATCTAAAACAAAGTTCGGCATTCTAACACAGATTTGATTATTCCCAATTTATTAATTTTTCGTTAGAATGTCGCCACTTATTAACATTGAGGATAAAAATTATGTTTGGAAAAGGTGGCTTAGGCAACTTAATGAAACAAGCTCAACAAATGCAAGATCGTATGCAAAAAATGCAAGAAGAAATTGCACAGTTGGAAGTAACAGGCGAATCAGGCGCAGGCTTGGTAAAAATTACCGTGAATGGTGCGCATAATTGTCGCCGTATTGAAATCGATCCTTCGCTAATGGAAGACGATAAAGAAATGCTCGAAGATCTTATCGCAGCAGCGTTCAATGATGCAGTTCGTCGTGCAGAAGAATTGCAAAAAGAAAAAATGGCATCCGTTACCGCTGGAATGTCATTACCGCCCGGCTTTAAAATGCCATTCTAAATTTTCCCTAATTTTGCACCGCACTTCGTTTCTTATTAAAAATCAAAGTGCGGTGCGTTTTTTGTTTATTTTTAGGCAAAACAATGCAAACAAGCCCATTATTAGAAAATCTTATTGACGCATTACGCTGTTTACCTGGTGTCGGCCCGAAATCTGCACAACGAATGGCGTATCATTTATTGCAACGAGATCGCAGTGGTGGAATGGATCTGGCGCGTGCATTAACTGCCGCAATGTCGCAAATTGGCCACTGCGAACAGTGCCGAACCTTTACTGAAGAAGAAGTTTGCACCATTTGCAATAATCCACGCCGTCAAAACACAGGCTTGCTTTGTGTGGTAGAGCAGCCTTCCGACATTCAAGCCATTGAACAAACAGGGCAATTTTCAGGGCGTTATTTTGTGTTGATGGGGCATCTTTCCCCCTTAGATGGTATTGGGCCAAAAGAAATTGGGTTAGATTTACTCAATCGGCGCTTGCAAAATGAATCGTTCAGTGAAGTGATCCTAGCAACCAATCCAACCATAGAAGGCGAGGCCACGGCAAACTATATTGCAGAGCTTTGTATGCAACACAATATCAGAGTAACTCGCATTGCACACGGCATTCCTGTAGGCGGTGAGCTAGAAACTGTGGATAGCAACACCCTCGGGCATTCTTTCTCAGGGCGGAGAGAGATTCAGTATTAAATATTGGAAAATTCAATGCGGGTATAATAAAGAAAAGAATGGTGCGACTAGCTGGACTCGAACCAGTGACCCCCACCATGTCAAGGTGGTGCTCTAACCAACTGAGCTATAGTCGCACTGAAATTTGCGAGCTATCTTAGCGAGTTTTATTGCGTAAGACAAGCACGTTTTGCATATCAAATAATTAATTGACATAAATTTAATCAATGGCTTAGCGTTTTTTGCTGTTTTTTTCGTGTGGGCGATCTCGATCTCGTCTTGTTTTAGGCGTATAATAGCCCGCAATTTTTAGTTTGTATTTTGAAGAACAATGGAGTAAGTAATGTCTAGAAGACTAAGAAGAACCAAAATTGTATGTACTATGGGACCTTCTACAGACCGTGGTAATAATTTAGAAAAAATTATTGCGGCGGGCGCAAATGTAGTGAGAATGAACTTTTCTCACGGTACGCCTGAAGATCACATTGGGCGTGCGCAACGTGTGCGTGAAATTGCACAAAAATTAGGTAAAACCGTGGCAATTTTAGGGGATCTACAAGGGCCTAAAATCCGTGTTTCAACCTTTAAAGATGGCAAAATTTTCTTAAATGTTGGTGATAAATTTGTTTTAGACGCAGAATTACCAAAAGGTGAAGGTGATCAAGAGTCTGTAGGTTTAGATTATAAAACCTTACCGCAAGACGTTGTTCCAGGTGATATTTTATTATTAGATGATGGTCGTGTTCAGTTAAAAGTATTATCTACTGAAGGCGCGAAAGTATTCACTGAGGTGACAGTTGGCGGCCCTCTTTCAAATAACAAAGGGATTAACAAATTAGGTGGTGGTTTATCTGCAGATGCCTTAACTGAAAAAGATAAAGCTGACATTATCACTGCAGCGCGTATTGGTGTGGATTACTTAGCGGTGTCTTTCCCACGCTCAAGTGCAGATTTGAACTACGCGCGTCAATTAGCGGAAGAAGCAGGACTTAAAGCAAAAATTGTTGCGAAAGTAGAACGTGCGGAAACCGTAATGAGTGATGAAGCAATGGACGATATTATCCTAGCTTCTGACGTGATTATGGTGGCACGTGGTGATTTAGGGGTTGAGATTGGCGATCCTGAATTAGTGGGGGTGCAGAAAAAATTAATCCGCCGTTCACGTCAATTAAACCGTGTGGTGATCACCGCAACACAAATGATGGAATCGATGATCAGCAACCCAATGCCAACGCGTGCGGAAGTAATGGACGTAGCAAATGCGGTATTGGACGGTACAGATGCAGTAATGCTTTCAGCGGAAACTGCTGCGGGTCAATACCCAGCTGAAACAGTAGCTGCGATGGCGAAAGTATGTTTAGGCGCAGAAAAAATGCCTAGCGTAAATGTTTCACGCCACCGTGTTGATCGCACTTTTGAAACGATTGAAGAAGCGGTTGCGATGTCAGCAATGTTCGCGGCGAACCATATGAAAGGAGTGGCGGCAATTATTGCAATGACAAACAGCGGTCATACAGCGAAATTAATGTCGCGTATTAGCTCTGGCTTACCAATTTTCGCATTATCACGTCATCAAGAAACCTTGAATCTTTGTGCGTTATATCGTGGTGTTGTGCCAGTTCATTTCGATCAAGAAAGCCGTACAATCGAAGGCTTAAAAGCTGCGATTCAATTGTTGAAAGATAAAGGGTATTTGGTAACAGGTGATCTTGTATTATTAACTCAAGGTGATCTTTTAACTTCTGGCGGAACAAACACTTGCCGCACATTAGTGGTTGAATAATCTGATTTTTAACCAAAACTAGGTTTGAAAAAGAAAAGTTACCCACAAAATGGGTAACTTTTTTATTTGACGCCTATCAACTTTAGTCGGAATAACATTTCCTTATTTTTCCTACTGATTGTTATAATGACGAAGTTTAATTTGATCGGGAGAAAGCATAATGAGCGTATTTAGCAAAGACCAAGTATTAGACAGATTTCGTTTTCGTGCCGCAACACGTTATTACGATCCAAATAAAAAAGTGAGTCGTGAAGATTTTGATTATATTTTAGAGCTTGCACGTTTATCGCCAAGTTCTGTAGGCTCAGAGCCTTGGCACTTTGTGGTCATTCAAAATCCCGAATTGCGTGAAAAATTGAAACCAGTGAGTTGGGGAATGGCAACGCAACTTGATGATGCGAGTTATGTAGTGGCGCTTTTAGCAAAGAAAAATGCCCGTTACGATTCAGATTATTTTCATAATGCTTTGGTTAAGCGTGGATTAACCGCAGAACAAATGGAAAAAGCAAAAGAAAAATACCGCACTTTTCAGCAAAATGATATGAAAGTGCTAGAAAGTGAGCGTGCATTATTTGATTGGACAAGCAAGCAAGCCTACATTGCACTAGCAAATATGATGACTGGCGCGGCATTTATTGGTGTGGATAGCTGTCCGATTGAAGGCTTTAACTATGAAGCGGTAAATCAAATTTTAGCCGAGGCTGGTGCGTTTGATCCTGCGGAGTGGGGCGTTTCTGTGATGGTAACCTTTGGTTATCGTGCGAAAGAGATTAAAGCCAAATCAAGAAAACCGATGGAAGAATTAGTAACTTGGGTGGAATAGCAGATTTAATCTAAATAAAGAAACTCCTATATTTTATTCTAACGATCTATTTTTTAAAACCCACTGTCCCTGACCTTGATGAAATCGTTCCCTTACCCCCAGCCAAACTTCCACCTTGGGACGGTAAAATCGCTTTTCAACGTTGGTTTGAAGGCCCTTCACCGCAAAAACCAAGTGATGAGTTAATGCAGAAACTGGCTGAAAAAGCCGGGTTAGATTGGCAGACTGGATTGCCGATGAAAAAATAAGGGAAAAACCACCGCACTTTTTATTGAGAGCAGAAAAAAGTGCGGTGGAAAATTAAGGCGGATTTATGGTTTTTGTTTAAACATCACTGTTCTATTTTTATCCTAATGTAGCGAGGTTAGACTAATGAAATCAATCAAAAAACTTGTATTATTCAGTCTTATTGCCAGCTTGTGTGCGTGTCACACAGTGGCCTCAACCAGTAAGGATAAGCCAATGCAAAAAACCAACAGCATTTTAGATAATCTCACCTTTGAGTGTAAACACGAAGTGCGTCCATCTATTGATAAAGAAGTACATAGCCTCTATGACTATGCCCTTTATCATGATTTACACAATATGTGGCGGGGCAAGAAAGGTGATGAGGTCTGGCAAAATATGGCCGTGTATTACCGTATTGCTGCCTATAATGGTGATTATCAAGCCAATTTACGCCTACAGTGGCTGCTGGAAACCAAACGTGTGGTGGTGAAGAAACCACAAACAGAAGTGTATCACTTAAATAAAGAACTGGAAAAAACTTTACCTGCCACGGCGATGTATAAACTTTACTACCACCTTGATAGTAACTATGGGGTAAAAACTACCCCAGGGGGAAAGTTTGCTTATCTGCGTAAAGCAGCTGATATGGGAAGTCGAGATGCACAATACGAGATTGGGCAAATATTATTTAGGCTTCAAGATCCAGGCACTTTACGATTTCGATTAGATTTGAGGGAGCGGTTATTAGAATGTGCGTCTAATCAAGGTCAAGGAGATGCGGCAGAATGGTTAGGTATTTATTATAATTCTGATAAAAAATATAACAAGGCTATAGAATATTATCATACTGGGGTCAAGGCAGGTAATCAGCAATCAGCATTCAGATTGGCAGAGGGTTTTAGTGCGATAAGCTCTAAACAACCAGAGTATTTAGGTGTTCATGTAGACACTGAACGTTCAACGCGCTATGAAATGATCAGTAGTTATTTGTTTAAATATTACTTTTTAAAACCCACTGTCCCCGACCTTGAGGAGATCGTGCCCTTACCCCCAGCCAAACTTCCGCCTTGGGACGGAAAAATCGCTTTTCAACGTTGGTTTGAAGGCCCTTCACCACAAAAGCCAAGCGATGAGTTAATGCAAAAACTGGCTGAAAAAGCAGGGCTAGATTGGCAAACTGGATTGCCGATGAAAAAATAAGGGAAAAACCACCGCACTTAAGTGCGGTGGTTTTTTCTCAATTTTTAGTTTTTATTAAGCCAGTTCAGCACGCAATTTCTTCGTCACATCAACCATTACTTCTAATTGCTGTAAGGTTTCTGTCCAACCGCGGGTTTTTAAGCCACAGTCTGGGTTTACCCATAAACGCTCTTTTGGTACCACTTTCAAGGCTTTGCGTAGCAGATGTTCGATTTCCTCTGGTTTTGGTACGCGTGGGCTGTGAATGTCGTACACGCCTGGACCGATGTCGTTTGGATATTTGAAATCAGCGAATGCGTTTAACAATTCCATATCTGAACGTGAAGTTTCAATGGTGATCACGTCCGCATCCAGTGCCGCAATGGCTGGCAAGATGTCGTTAAATTCGGAATAACACATATGGGTGTGAATTTGTGTGTCATCTTGCACGCCCATTGAGCTTAAACGGAATGCTTCGCCTGCCCATTGTAGATACGCGTCCCAGTCTGCACGTTTAAGCGGTAAGCCTTCGCGGATTGCTGGTTCGTCAATTTGGATCACTTTAATGCCTGCTTTTTCTAAATCTAACACTTCGTCAGAAAGTGCCACGCCAATTTGTTTACACACGGTGGCGCGTGGAATATCGTTTCGCACGAACGACCATTGTAAAATCGTAACAGGGCCGGTGAGCATTCCTTTCATTACTTTGTTGGTTAGGCTTTGTGCATATTGCGACCAACGAACTGTCATCGGCACAGGGCGAACGACATCACCGTAAATAATTGGTGGCTTAACGCAACGTGAACCGTAGCTTTGCACCCAACCGAATTTGGTAAAGGCGAAGCCATCTAATAATTCACCGAAATATTCCACCATATCGTTACGTTCCGCTTCACCGTGTACTAACACGTCTAAATCCAAACGCTCTTGCTCACGCACCACCAATTCAATTTCTTTTTTCATCGCCGCTTCGTAATCTTCAAGGCTTAATGTGCCTTTCTTAAATTGCGCACGCGCTTGACGAATTTCGCTGGTTTGTGGGAATGAACCAATATTTGTGGTTGGCAATAATGGTAAATTTAGCCACGCATTTTGTTTTGCAATACGCTCAGCAAATGGCGATTTACGTTGATCTGCGCCTGCTGGCAAATTAGCTAAACGTTCAGCCACTTCAGGGCGATGAATTTCAGTGCTGTTGGCTCGCGCATCTGAGGCGGCTTGGCTAGCATCTAATTCTGCTTGCACTGCGGAACGGCCTTGCTCAAGTGCGGTCTTAATTACCGATAATTCTTGCACTTTTTGAAGCGTAAACGCCAGCCAGTTATAAAGTTCAGGTTTATTTTCTTTTAATTGCACTTCCACCGATAAATCATAAGGGCTATGCAATAAAGAGCAGCTTGGCGCAATCCATAAACGCTCGCCCAATTTCGCTTTTAACGGCTCAAGCACATCTAGCACTTGGTTGAGATTCGCACGCCATACGTTGCGTCCGTCAATCACACCAGCTGACAGCACTTTGTCATAATCGGCAAAGGCAGCCAGTTGCTCAGGCGCACGCACTAAATCAATGTGTAAGCCGTCCACAGATAAGGATTTCAATAAGTTCGCGTGTTCTGCTACCGAGCCAAAATAGGTCGCCAATAATAATTTTGCGTTTACTTTTTCGCTTAACTCAGCATAAACCGCTTGATACGCTGCAACCCACTCAGCAGGTAAATCTACCGCAAGGGCAGGCTCGTCAATTTGAATCCATTCCACACCTTCTGCGGCTAACGCATTAAGAATTTCCACATAAACAGGTACGAGTTTATTTAATAATTCAAAGCGATCAAAGGCTTCACCTTTTTCCTTACCTAAATGTAAGAACGTCAATGGGCCAACAATGGTCGGTTTCACATTTAAACCAAGGGCTTTTGCTTCACGAATTTGTTGCACATAATGGGCTGGGTTGGCTTTAAATTCGGTGCTTTTGTGGAATTCTGGCACTAAATAGTGATAGTTGGTATCAAACCATTTTGTCATTTCAATGGCGAATTGCTCTTTGTTACCACGCGCCAGTTGGAAATATTGATCAAGCGTTAATTGCTGGCTATCAAAACCAAAACGCGCAGGAATTGCCCCTGTTGCCACTTGCAGATCTAAAATATGATCATAAAAAGTGAAATCGGCCACTGCCACATAATCCGCATTGGCAGCTGCTTGGTGTTTCCAGTTAATCTCACGCAAGGCTTTGGCAATATCTAATAAATCTTGCTCTGCAATCTCGCCACGCCAATAACGCTCTTGGGCAAATTTAAGCTCACGTTTCGCACCAACACGCGGAAAACCTAAAAGATGAAATGTTGTCATAATCGAACTCCTGTCTTTATTATTAATCAAATAGACGTCTAAACGTCTTTCTTGCGTCTAATAATGCCGAAAGGCTCAGTATTATGCAACGTCATAATTTTCACGTTTTGTATGAATAAAATTAATATTCATATAATGGCAAAAAATTTACTCAAAAAGCACCGCACTTTAGCTAGCGTGCTTTGTTTATATAAATCATTGTGTTGTGCTACAATCTCGCTCATTTTAACCTTTTAGGATCATCAAAATGAAAAAAGCCCTATCACTTATTGTGTTATACAGTGTGCTATTACTTGGAAGCGAATTACTCTATCGCATTGTGTTTGCTGTTCCAGCTTTGCCTATGGGTAAATTAGCGGAGAATTATGCGTTTATTTTGGTATTTGTTGCATTGTTATATTTTGTTAAATCAAGGGTAGCGCAATGCTTGCTTCTTGCTTTCTTTGCAATGAGTTTTATTGGTAACAATATCCATTATGCTGCTTATCAAGGCTGGATCACGCCAATGAATTTATATTTGCTATTTAAAGAATGGCACGAAGTAATAGGGGCAACTAGCTCATTGGTTGGAAAGACATTATTTCCAGCATTATGGGGTTTGTTAGAAGTTATTTTTGTCAGCTCTATTTTATGTTTTCAACGTAAACGTTCTTGGATTGCTGATGGCGTATTTTTTCTCTTGATGATTTTCGGTATTGTTCGTGTGGCTTTAGATGAGAGTAGAAGCGTCATTTCCCCAAAACTTTCTTATAGCCGAATTAAAACGAATTATCTCAGCTTAAGTTCATTTGCCGGACATACCTTACCCTATAAGTTTTTGCACTTAAGTGTTGTGCCTGATTATCAAATGGCAGAGCCACAAGTTGCGAGCAAACCTAAAGTTCGCAATATTATTTTCTTACTTGGTGAGAGTGAAAGTGCTAAACACGTCAGTTATTTTGGTTATGATTTTGAAAATCGAAACACCACGCCATTTTTAACTCGGTTTGCTCAATCTGATGCTCAACCTATTGTCAAAGAAACCTATTCTGCGGGATTACTTACTGCAATTGCACTTCCTTCTTTATTCAATGCTATTGAATATCCAAATGGATTATCCCAAATTTCTAAAGGTACAACGAATTTATTTCGTTTAGCTAAACAGCAAGGCTACCAAACTTATTTTTATACTGCGCAATCTCAAGAGGATATGGATCTGCTTAATTTATTAGGTAAAACGTGGATTGATGAGCTGAAATATCCTACAAATCTTGGTTTTGGATTTAAACAACATATGCCCGATAGGGAATTATTACCCTTATTGAAAAAGATTAATTTACAGGACGGTAATCATTTCATTATTTTACATCAGCGTGGTTCGCATATGCCTTATGGCAAGATTTTAACGGCGGAACAAAAAGTATTTGGCGATAAAACGGCAAATGATGAATATGACAATACTATCTATGCCACAGATAAATTAATGGCAGAGATTATTCATTATTTGCAACAGCAACCTACGAAAGACTGGTTGTTTGTTTACACTTCTGATCACGGGCAATTTGTTACCCCTGAGCGTCATATTCAGGCAACAATGGACGAAGATAATTATCTTGTTCCAACGGTGTTATATACCCCTGACAGTGTGTTGCAACAACAATTACATCAAGATTTCTCACAATGTGATCGTTTATTTCATCAGCAGATTGCTACGTTATTGTTAAATAGCTTTGGTTATCAACAGCGAATTAGTTCTTGTGAACAAGGGTATGTCAATAATAATGATCTTTCAGGCGATCAGGGTTATTTACAAATAACGCCAAATGCAATCAAGTGGGTGAATCCTAGCAAATCTCTTAAATAAAGAAAATGAGGTAGAGTAAAGCGCTATCTCATTTTTGATCTTTCTTCTCTGTCAATTCTAACCTGTACAGTACTCCTATTTTTGTGTTTTGACAAAGCATATGCAGTTAAAAATAGGAGTGCCATTTCATAAAAAGATTTTATGTTGTTTAACGATGCATTTACTTCCTGATATTTTGTGTTAGGATAATAACTTATTTTTCTTTAAAAAAAAAGGTGTTTTGTAATGCAACGTTTTGATTCGAAATATTTTTCTTTGAGTTTTTTCGCGTTTTTTAGTGCGTGTTATTGTTATGGGCAGGAAAATGTTGAAAGCACACAGCAACTCGCGCCAATTTTTGTTGAGGCTGAGGCGGTGAGAAATGCTGTGCCAGATCATTATCTCAATACGCAGTATCGTATAAATCAAGGCCAGCTTAGCAATAATCATTCCACCACATTAGGGGCTGTGGTAGAGAAAGTATCTGGTGTGCAAAGTAGCGCCTTTGGGCCAAATGCTTCTCGCCCTATTATTCGAGGTTTGTCGAGCCAGCGTGTGGCAGTGTTAGCGAATAATATGCCAATTAATGATTTAGCCGTGGTGAGCGGTAATTTGGCGACTTCAATTAACCCGTTAAATGCTACGGGGATTGAGATTAGTAAGGGCGGTGCCGCGGTGCTTTATGGCGGAAGAAGCCTTGGTGGGGCAATCAATATTTTAGATGATGCTATTCCAAAACAAATTTCACAAAATAAAATAAGTGGTGAGGTTAGCCTAAATAAAGGTTTTAATGCGCCTAATCAAGGGGCTTTTAAACTGAATATTAATAATGGTGAACATTGGGCATTTTATCTTGATGGTGCAATGAGTAAAATTTCGTCAATAAAAATACCGCACTTTAGTAAAGCAGGTGTGTGTTATGATAAGGCTTATTTGCAGTCTCGCACGGATTTACAGCGTCAATGTCAAGTGAGCATTCCTGTGTTATCTAGCCTTAATCCTGCGTATTTTAAATATATTAGCCAATATTATTTGGATAATTATCAAGATAAAAGTTTGGGGCTAACTGAGGAAGATAAATATACCAATCGTCGTGGGTTTATGGGGGGAAATCCTGAGAATCCACTTTATGTGCCAAACAGTCCTTACTATATGGAAAAATTTGGTGATTTGAAGGAATATCACTCCTACCCCAAAGGAAGAATTCCAAATAGCCATTCTGCAACACGCACTTTTACTCTAGGCAGCAGTTATATTGATCATTTTGGTTATACTGGGGTGTCTTGGCATTATTTTGATACGGATTATGGTGTGCCGGGCTTTGCTTATTTAGCTAGCCAAGCGAATGAGGGATATGCGCCTGTAACAGTGAAAAACCAAACCCACCGTTTGAATTGGGATACCCATTGGGTGATGCCGATCAAAGGAATTGAGAGCGTAGATTTTCAAGTGAATTATCAACACGCGAAGGATCAAGAGTTCTTAGGGGCTGTGATGTCTAATGGTTTTTTGTCTGATAATTATGCTTATCGATTATCTGCAATTCACGCCCCTTTATTTGAGCGATTAATTGGAACTGTTGGTACGGATTTTTCATATCAAAAGGTTAGTGCCAAAGGTCAGGATAGCTACCTTCCCGATTTAAAACGCAAAGCATACAGTATCTTTGCGATTGAAACCCTTGATCTTGCTCCTTTTACGTTGGAGGTTGGACATCGTATTGGAAAAGTGCGTTATCAGTTAGGAGAGTTGCATCGCGAGAGATCGCAAAGTGTTGGAGCTTACTATGCAAAAGATCGTCATTTTTCCTTACAAAATACTCATTTCGCTTTTCAATTTAATCCTAGCGAAAGTAGTTATATTAAGCTTCAGCGTACTTTTGCTGAACGGGCATTAGAAATGAATGAATTGTACGCTAATAATAACCATTATGCTCTGTTGATTGAAGAAAATGGTGATGCACGTTTGCAAAAAGAGAAGAACCATACTTGGGAAATTTCTGCCGGTATTGGGCAAAATGGGTTCAATGGGGCGGTGAGCTGGTATCGAAATCATTTTGATCATTTCACTTATTTAGGTTACACCAGTCTTGTGCGCAATGGTTTAATGGTAAAACAATGGCGTCAAACACCGCTCATCTTAACTGGGTGGGAAGTGGATTTAAGTTATCAATTAGAAACATCGCATTGGGGTGTTTGGAATTGGCATCTCTTCTATGATCATATTAAACAAAAATTGCCACAGCGTTTAACGGGATTAGGCAATTATTTACCGAATTTACCGTCTTCGCGTTTTGGTGGGGATGTGAATATGGAGTATAAAAATTGGCGCGCCTTTCTTGCGGCAACGCATTATAAAACACAGAAGTATGTGAGTAATGAAGTTGATGAGAAGCTAGTTAATCCATCATTTACTTTGGTAGATATGGGCATCAGCTATGTTTACCCTTGGAAACAAAGTGAAATGGAAATTTATTTCCATATTAATAACTTAACTAATCGAGAAGCGCGTTCGAATACTTCTCCATTAAAATTTCTTGCGCCACAGGCTGGGCGAAATGCCGTATTTGGGATAAAAGTGAGCTTTTAGCTTTATGCTCCCTCATCGTTGAAGGTGGGGGAGTTACACAAAGATAAATTGGACAAGTATCATATACAAACCTGTGCCGACAATCATTGATAAAAACATATTCTTTTTCCAAAAATGTAAGCCTAAAACCACCGCACCTGCGATAAAATCGGGCGCGCCAAAATAGGCGGTGGAAAAATCAATGTTTTTATAACAATACACCACTAACATTCCAAACATTGCGGCAGGCAATACTTTACCTAAATAGCGAATATAGGGAGGAGCAGAGCGATGTGCAGGAAAAATAATAAAAGGTAAAATCCGACACAGTTGCACGGCAAAAATGGCAATAATGATAGTAAGGATTTGTTCTGTTAAGGTCATTATTCCACCTTGTTTAATTAGCTGGTTAATTTAGGTCGCCAAAGGGTTAGCGCGACTAAGATTCCGATAAGGGTTGGAATGAGAAAATGATTTTTACCAACCACAATTAAGCACACTAACGCGATACCTAAGCCTAACAAAGAACTTTCGTGTGATTTTTCTTTCAGCCAATTTTCCGCAAAAATAACCAGAAAAAGTGCTGTCATCGCAAATTCAATGCCTTTTAAGTTAAACGGCACGAGATCGCCAAATAAATTGCCGATCACCGCACCAATCACCCAATAACAATGCAAATATAAACTCACAAATAGCATATACCAGCCTTTATCTAAGCGCGGTGGGATTTTTGCCATATAATTGAGTGAAAAACTTTCATCTACCAGCGTGCTGATCAAATACCAGCGTTTTTTACCCAATTTTGAATGGTATTTTTCCAGCATAGAAAGGCTATAAAAGAGCTGGCGTAAGCTCACCATTAAGGTCAGCAAGAAAATATGCAAGGGCGCGAAAGCCATCACTAATGCCCCTGCAACAATAAATTCGACTGATCCCGCGTAAATTAATGCCGCCATAAAAAAGGGATACCACGCGCCAAAACCTAGGGCTTTCATATAAAGGCCGTAAGCCATGCCAAGAAAAAGAAAGCCGATCACCATTGGCAAAGAATAAGGAAATGCTGCCTTGGCTGCCGCCCAAACTGGGCTTGAATATTGTGCTGATTGATTACTACTCATCTAAAACAGATAACCCCGGTAATGTAGAAAAACTTTGTGCTTTCACCGTTTGATAAAAATCATCGACAAAAGCGACATCTGCATCTATTTCACGGAATGCAGCATAAAGATTGCTGTATAACCCTTGTGGAGTGATTTTTCTTGCCACAATATAGCCGCGATCTAAATAAGGTTTTGCTGCCCAAAATGGCAGTGCGGCAATGCCTCGTTTACTGGCAACAAGTTGAATAATGGCAATGGTTAATTCGCTAGTACGGCGAGTTGGATTAATGCCTTGTGGATTTAACACTTTTTTCAGTAAATCCAGCATATCATCAGGTACGGGATAAGTAATTAACGTCTGAGCGATGAAATCTTCCGCTTGCCAAATTTCTTTGTTTGCTAATGGGTGATCTTTGGCACATAAGCCTACCATTTCGTAGGAGAATAACGGCTTATGCACAATGCCAGCGGTTTCCTCTATTTCTGATACCACTGCCCAATCCGCACGATGGCTGAGTAACAAGCCTACGGTATCTGTATGAAATCCTGATACAATATCCAACTCAACTAACGGCCAATTTTGGCGAAAACTATCCATAGCCGGCATCAACCAATCAAAGCAGGTATGGCATTCCACGGCAATACGCAATTCCCCCGCTTCACCTTGTTTAACTCGTGCGAGATCGCGCTCAGCCTCCACAACTTTAGGCAAAATATCATTTGCCAACTTAATTAACCGCTCCCCCGCCGAGGTAAAACGCAGGGGCTGGCTTTTACGCTCAAATAACGGCAAGCCGTATTGCTCTTCCAACAATTTAATTTGATGAGAAAGGGCTGATTGGGTGAGATACACACGCTTTGCCGCCAGCGAAACACTGCCTGTTTCTTTCAGCGCTAAGAGTGTTTTTAAATGGCGCAGTTCTAGAAATATAGGTTTCATTACATTACTTATCACAATCAAAGAATGGTGGGATTATACAATAAAAAGTTAATGCTTTCAGTTAAATAAAAATTGGACTGTTTTCCTTAGTAGTAAATGGATAGCGACATTTTATGATGATGGCGGATTTTCCTGTCGCTTTTATTTCTGTGAACGTTATATAATTTATTCCAATCTTACTGTCTCAAGGAAATGAACCGTGCGGAAATCTAACTCTTTTTTTATTGCTGTTTTCGTTGTGCTTTCTAGTTTATGCACCTTGCCTGCACAAGGGAAATTAACCGTCTTTGCTGCTGCCTCAATGACCAATGCGCTAGAGCAAGTGAAAGCGAGCTATCTCAAACTTCACCCTAAAGAAGAGATTGATTTTTCTTTTGCGTCTTCTTCCGTATTGGCACGCCAAATCTCGCAGGGTGCGCCGGCAGATATTTTTATTTCGGCCAATCAAAAATGGATGGATTTTTTAGCCGAGCAGAATGCGATTGACCCCAAAACGCGGGTGAATTTAGTGCAAAATACCTTGGTGATGATCGCGCCGAAAAACAGCAAGATTGAAAGTGTGAAGCTAGAAAATCCGCAATGGCAAGCGAATTTAAAAGAGAGTTATCTCGCCGTGGGCGATCCTGCGTACGTTCCCGCAGGGAAATATGCGCAACAAGCCTTAACCAGCCTAAATCAGTGGCAGGCAGTGGAAGAAAAACTCGCGCGCGCCAATAATGTGCGTGCGGCATTGGCCTTGGTGGAACAAGGGGAAGCGCCCTTAGGTATTGTGTATGGCACCGATGCGGCGGCAAGCCAAAAAGTGAAAGTGGTGGCAATTTTTCCTGCAAATTCTCACGCCCCGATTGAATATCCTGCGACGATTGTAGCAGGGCATCATAACCAAGAAAGTCAAACTTTTTTAGATTATTTAACATCTGACGAAGCGAAGCAAATCTTCACTCAAGCTGGCTTTTCGGTGAAATAAAAGGATTTAATGCAAATGGATTGGCAGATGTTTTTTCATTTTTCCCCCGCTGAGTTGAATGCCATCGCCTTGAGTGTGAAAGTGGCGTTAGTGTCCGTGCTGGCAGGATTACCTTGGGCGATCTTGGTGGCTTGGCTGCTGGCACGGAAAGATTTCTGGGGAAAATCGTTGCTCAACGGCATTATCCATTTGCCTTTGGTTTTACCGCCTGTGGTGGTGGGGTATTTATTGTTAATTGCAATGGGGCGAAATGGCATTATCGGGCGTTATTTATTGCAATGGTTCGATTTTAGCTTTGGTTTTAGTTGGTATGGTGCGGCGTTGGCCTCTGCCATTGTGTCTTTCCCATTAGTGGTGAGATCGATCCGCTTGGCGATTGAAAATGTGGATTTCAAGCTCGAACAAGCAGCGCGCACCCTGGGAGCGTCTGCCTTGAAAACCTTTTTTACCATCACCTTGCCCCTTGCGTTACCCGGCGTGTTGGCAGGCGTTATTCTGGGATTTGCGCGTTCGCTAGGGGAATTTGGTGCGACCATCACCTTTGTTTCCAATATTCCAAAAGTTACGCAAACCATTCCCCTTGCAATGTTTTCCTTTATTGAAACCCCAGGGGCAGAAAGTGCCGCAGCGCGTTTATGTCTCATAGCCATTGCTATCGCCTTGATTTCCTTACTCATTTCTGAATGGTTAGCAAAATACACACAAAAACGCTTAGGACAATCCAATGTTAGAAATTAATGTACGCAAACAATTAGGCAAAATGGCGTTTGCGGTGGATTTGCAGCTGCCCACGCAAGGCGTAACGGCATTATTCGGCTTGTCTGGTTCGGGCAAAACCACGCTGATTAATTTAGTCAGCGGTTTGTTGCAACCTGATCAGGGTTATATTCGTTTGAACGGACGAGCGTTAGTCGATACGCAAAAGCAGATTAATCTTCCGCCTAATCATCGTAATGTGGGCTATGTTTTTCAAGAGGGCAGATTGTTCCCCCATTATTCGGTGAAAGGCAATTTGTGCTATGGAATGAAGCAGAAAGATAGCGCAGAATTTATGCGCATTGTGCAGCTTTTGGGGATTGAACATTTGCTTAAACGCTATCCGATCACCTTATCAGGCGGTGAAAAACAGCGTGTTGCCATTGGACGAGCGTTGCTCAGCCAGCCTGAAATTTTGCTGATGGACGAACCGCTTTCCGCCCTTGATCTGCCGCGCAAATTAGAATTATTAGATTATTTGGATAAACTCGCGCAAGAAATTGCTATTCCCATTTTATATGTTACTCACAGCCTTGAAGAATTAGCACGCTTAGCGCAACAAGTGGTGTTGTTGGATCAGGGCAAAGTGATCGCCTATGATCAGTGGCAAAATATGCAAGACAGCCCATTGTTTGCTCTTTGGCGAGAAAGAGAAAAGTAAAGCGAAAAACAAAAGTGCGGTAAAAAATTTCAACATTTTCCACCGCACTTATTTTCTTTGCTATTTTTCTTTCCTATGATTTTTTCTTCGCTAACATTGTTACAAATTTCATTTTGATGCGATTACCGTTTTCATCGGTTTTGTGCAGTTCGCCCATTTCTTCTTGGTATTTAATCAATTCCCAATCTTGATAATAATTTTTCAGCTCGCCCTCTTTAAAAGTGAAAGAAAACGGCATTGGACAAGGCACATCATCAGTACTCATTGCCGCCACAATCAAGTTATAACCGCCTGCGTTTGTGTGATTTTGCATATTCTCAATAATGGCAGGAATGGCATTGCGGTCAAGGAACATAAACACCACGGTGGAAAGAATAAAATCGTAATTTTCCTGAATATTGGCATCATTGATATTGTAAAGTGCGGTCTGAATATTGAGATTTTCTTTTTCTGCCGTGCTGGTGAGGAAAGCAAGGCTGTTTTCGTTGTGATCCCAAGCGGTAACATCGTAGCCGAGTAGGCTTAAAAAGAGCGAGTTGCGTCCTTGTCCACAGCCAAGATCCAGCACTTTACAAGGGGGAATAATTTCTACCGCACTTTTCACTTCAGAATGGGTTGGCGTCATATTGTATTTTTTGCTGAAGTAATCTTCTTTTTTGCAATAAAATTCTAAATAACATTCCAGATCATCAGATGCCGCTTCCACGCGGTGCCAAAGTTGAGGTTCAACAAAAGGCGTATCATCTTGCGCGGTGAAAATATGTTCGCTCACCACTTCGCCGTCTTCCGTTAAAACGTAAAACTTCAATTTGCCTTGTAACACGGTGATTTTGCCCCAAGTGCCAACTTTGGTGTTGTGTTTTTCTTGGAACATTTTCGGCAGGCTGTCTTTGTTCCATACAGGCATTTTTTTGTAGCAAATTAATTCATTTTTCATTGTATTTCTCCAAATATGAAAATAGTTGAGTGATATAGTAGGAAATTAATTCGCCTAAGGCAATAAGGCAAGGCAAAAAGTCGCAAAATACCTGCGTAAGATCATTTTTTGCCCTATAAAGATCGTAAAAAAAGGGAAATTTTGCTACAATCCAAGCCTTTATAAGAAGAATTTTTACGCTGTTTTAGCACTTAAAATGGAAAATACCATTTAAAAGGGGATTGGGAGGATTTATGCGTTGTCCTTTTTGTTCAACAGAAGAAACCAAAGTGATCGATAGCCGTTTGGTGTCCGATGGCTTTCAGGTTCGCCGCCGCCGTGAATGTGGCCATTGCCACGAGCGTTTTACCACCTTTGAAATTACCGAATTAGTGATCCCAAAAATTATTAAAAGTGATCAATCCCGTGAACCCTTTGATGAAGAAAAACTGCGCCGTGGTATTCAGCACGCTTTAGAAAAACGACCAGTGAGTTCTGATGATGTGGAAAAATCCATTAACCGCATTATTCATCAACTGCGCGCGACAGGGGAACGTGAAGTGCCAAGCCATTTTGTCGGCCAGCTGGCTATGAATGAGCTAAAAAAATTAGACAAAGTGGCCTATATCCGTTTTGCTTCCGTTTATTTAAGTTTTGACGACATCAACCAATTTACCAAAGAAATTGAGAGCCTGAAGGATTAATATGCAACAAAATGCACAACAATTTACCCAGCAAGAGCAGCAGTTTATGCAAATGGCGTTGGATCTTGCTAGCCAAGGGCGTTTTACCACCACGCCAAATCCTTCCGTGGGCTGCGTTTTGGTAAAAGGCGGCAAGGTGATCGGAAAGGGGTTTCATCTAAAAGCAGGGCAGCCCCACGCAGAAGTAATGGCATTGCGTGAAGCTGGGGAAAATGCGCGTGGTGCAACGGCTTACGTTACCCTTGAGCCTTGTTCCCATTTTGGCCGCACGCCACCTTGTGCCAAAGGATTAATTGAAGCAGGCGTGGCGAAAGTGATTGCCGCAATGACCGATCCCAATCCGCAAGTAGCAGGGCGTGGATTGAAAATGCTCGAACAAGCTGGCGTGCAAACTGCGGTGGGATTATTGGCCGAAAAAGCAGAGTTGCTCAACCAAGGTTTTCTAAAAAGAATGCGTAGCAATCGCCCATTTGTGCAACTGAAAATGGCAATGAGCATTGATGGACGCACCGCAATGGCAAGTGGGGAAAGTAAATGGATCACGGGAGAGCAGGCTCGCCAAGATGTGCAGCAATACCGTGCGGCCGCTAGCGCAATTCTTTCTACCAGCCAAACGGTGCTAATGGATAATCCTATGTTAAATGTACGTTGGGAGCAACTTCCGTTGAGTGTTCAGCAACAATATCCTGATAGTGAACTGCGTCAGCCTGTGCGGATCATTTTAGATAGCCAACACCGCGTAACGCCAGAATGTCAATTATTTCAACAACCTACGCCAGTTTGGTTGGTGAGTTCTGGTGCAAGAGATATGCAAGGTTTCCCTGATTTTTGCCAAGCAATACAGATTGAAAAAAGTGCGGATTTTTTCACCGCACTTTTAACCGAACTGGCGGAACGCCAGATTAACAGCGTATGGATTGAAGCGGGCGCACAATTAGCGGGGGCGTTGATTGAAGCAAAATTGGTTGATGAATTAATCGTTTATATTGCGCCGAAATTATTAGGCGATGCAGGCAAAGGACTGTGCCATTTGCCTCATTTACACAAATTGGCTGATGCCCCTTTATGGCAGCTGCAATCTGCAACGCCAGTGGGGGAGGATTTAAAGCTCATTTATCAGCCGAAAAACTAACCCAAGTTCAAATTTAACAAAAGTAAAGCAACAACCAGAAAAAACAAAAAATACAAAGAGAATCAGAATGTTAAGAAAGATTATCCAATCGATCATCATTGGTTTACTTGCCGCAGGGGCAATTTTGTTGATTAGCCCTTCCCTGAAGCAAGGTCAGCCTTTGTTTCAAAAAGAAATCTTTTCTTTTAAAGATGCGGTTCGGCTTGCCTCGCCTGCTGTGGTGAATGTGTATAGTCAATCTTTCACTTCAGTGAGTGGACAACCGCAGATCACTAATCTTGGCTCAGGCGTGATAATGGCGAAAGAGGGGTACATTCTCACTAATAAACACGTTATTCAAAATGCCGATCAAATTGTGGTGGCAATGCAAAATGGACGAATTTTTGAAGCGAGTTTAATTGGCTCTGATAATCTCACCGATTTAGCTGTGCTGAAAATCCGTGCAGATAACCTGCCGACCATTCCTAACACCAAGCGTAAATTGCACGTTGGTGATGTGGTGCTGGCCATTGGTAATCCTTATAATTTAGGACAAAGTGTTTCGCAAGGCATTATCAGTGCCTTAGGGCGCAACGCTGTAGGCGATTACATTGGACGACAAAATTTTATCCAAACAGATGCGTCCATTAATCGCGGAAATTCTGGCGGCGCGCTGATAAATTCCCTTGGCGAATTAGTGGGAATTAGCACCCTGAGTATTGGTAAAAATGCCAATGAAATTGCCGAAGGGCTGAATTTCGCCATTCCCATTGATCTTGCCAATGACGTAATGAAAAAAATTATCCGCGATGGACGCGTGATCCGCGGTTTCCTAGGTATTCAAACGGACGTATTGTTTAGCGATGGGCAAGCGAGCAGCAAAGGCATTGAAATCACCAGTGTGAGAGAAAACAGCCCTGCGGCTAAAGCAGGCTTGCAAGCGGGTGATATTATGTTGCAATTTGGCGATATTAAAGCAGAATCGCCCGCGCAAATGATGAATGTGATCAGCAACACCAGACCAAACACCAGGGTGAATATGGTGATTTCACGCTTAGGGAAAATAATTACATTACCTGTAACCATTGAGGAATATTCGGTGAATTAAATGTCTTTACAATCTCTACAACCTAGCCATTTTTTTGCTTGTTTGGATCGTTTGAAACTCATTCAACGCTGGTCTTTAATGCGTAATATTGAAAAAGAAAATCTTGCCGAACACAGCCTGCAAGTGGCATTTGTGGCGCATATGCTAGCGGTGATCAAAAATAAATTTTATTCAGGGCAGGTGAACCCTGAACGCATTGCCGTAATGGCAATGTATCACGATAGCTCAGAAATTTTTACCGGTGATTTGCCTACGCCAATTAAATATTTTAATGACAGCATTACTCAAGCCTATAAAGAGATCGAAAGTGCGGCGGAATTTCATTTATTGAGTTTATTACCTGAAGAACTGCAAGCTGATTTTGCTCCTTATTTACATAGCGAGCAGTTTTCTGATGAAGAAAAACACCTTGTAAAACAAGCGGATCTGCTTTGTGCTTACATTAAAGCGAAGTTTGAATTGGAGCAGGGGAATCAAGAATTTTCATCAGCAAAAACGCGTTTAGAAAAATTAATGGCAGAATGGCACAGCGAAGAAATGAATTATTTTATTCAAGTGTTTATTCCGAGTTTTGGGCGTAGCCTTGATGAAATTGCGTTGTAATGGCTGAATTAATAAGTGCGGTGGAAAATTTCAAAAAATTCCACCGCACTTTATTTTTGCTTTAATGTGATGACATTTTCTCGTTTTTATTCTGATTAAACCAAGCCAGATAATCAAATTGATCATAATAGCGTTTGCCAAGCCAGCCAGAATAAGCAAAAAGATCACCGACACAATCTTGTTGTTCAAAGCCTTTAATATAAAAAGCAGAACGAATTTCGGGATAAGGTTTGTGGGTGAATACCACTTTGTTTTTGTAAGGCAAGGCATCAAAATCGTTGAGATCTTGTTCTGTACAGCCATCGCGATCGGTCATAATGATAAAAAGATTATCGAAATCAATACGTTGTGAACGCTGTTGCCATTTTTCTTGAGCTTGTTGAGCATTGGCATAATGCACAAAATGGATTTTTATATCATCTAAATAAGCCACAGGGTAGGGCTTATCGTTATCTTCTACAAATTTTAGCGGTTGTTGCTGATAGTGTTCAATGCGTTGCAAATAACGAATGAAATCTTGTGGCTTAAGGTATAAATTCACAAAAGGTGAATTGAATGGTTGCCCTAAATCGTGCAACATAAATGCCCCATTGCAATTACTGGCTAATACGCTCATTCCCTTATTTTTCAAGCTATTACGAAGTTTGGGATTAATGAAAAGTTTGCGCATTAGCGCGCTGATTTTAGTTTTGATGAAAGAAAATAACATTATTAATCCTTTAACCGTTCTTTTTCTTGCTCAATGGCTTTTTGGCGGCGGCGGTTTAATTCTTCGCGGATTTTTTCTTTTTGAAATCCGTCAGCAATCACTTGTTGCACATCAACTTGTAATGCGGCTTGGTACAGTTTGAATAGAAAATCCGCTTGCGGGTAATCCACTTGCTCAAAG
This sequence comes from Avibacterium endocarditidis, assembly GCF_965138825.1. Taxonomy (NCBI): domain Bacteria; kingdom Pseudomonadati; phylum Pseudomonadota; class Gammaproteobacteria; order Pasteurellales; family Pasteurellaceae; genus Avibacterium; species Avibacterium endocarditidis. The sequence goes on along the minus strand of NZ_CBCSDH010000002.1, from coordinate 179,347 downwards.
CCTGTGCGGCCTTTGGCATCGGCAGTGCAAACAAGTAACACTTCTTTAAAACGTTCTGGCTTACGCCACACATCGAGTTGATTGAATAATTTTAAGATAGTGGCAGGGCGTAGCTCAAAGGCTCGGTGAACGTTGGTATGCGTTTCGCAAACAAGGCACGCCAGTTCTTTAATGTAACTTGGCACTTTGAGCCGATTGCAAAGATTGCGCGTTGGCATAACGCCTTTTTGTTCGTGGCCAAAATGGCGTGGCAGAAGATCTTTTGGCGTGAGCGCTTTGCCAAGATCGTGGCAAATTGCCGCAAAACGCACCGCACTTTTTTGTTGTGCAGGGCTATTTTCAGTGAGCTTTGTGGCTTGTTGCAACACCAGCATTGTGTGGATAAAGCTATCCACTTCGGGGTGATGTTGCACGGGATTTGGCACGCCGTAAAGGGCGTTAAGCTCAGGGAAAAGTACCGCTAATGCTCTAATTTTTCTTAAAATATCAAAATAAATTTCAGGATTTGGCGTTTGTAAGGCTTTTTCTGTTTCTAGCCAAACGCGTTCTGCCGTGAGATGTTCAAGCTCGCCCGATTTGGTGATTTGTTTCATTAAGGCAAAGGTTTCAGGGGCAATTTGGAAACCTAAATAATGGTAACGCGCAGCAAAACGTGCCACTCTTAACACGCGCAAAGGATCTTCGGCAAAAGCAGGGGAGATATGGCGCAGTAGGCGATTGTTCAGATCATTGATACCACCGTAAGGATCGTGCAACTTGCCTTGGCTATCTTGCGCAATGGCGTTAATGGTGAGATCGCGGCGGATCAGATCTTGTTCTAAGCTAATGTCGGGGCTGAAATCGCACACAAAACCAGTGTAGCCCACACCCGCTTTTTTTTCTGTGCGTGCAAGGGCATATTCTTCTTTATTTTTAGGATCAAGAAAAACGGGGAAATCTTTCCCCACTTGAATATAGCCTTGTTGCAATAGTTGCTCTGGCGTTGCGCCAATTACCACCCAATCTCTGTCTTTAACAGGGAGATTGAGTAGTGCATCGCGCACGGCACCGCCAACTAAATAAATTTCCATTTTGCTGAATGGGGTGGTTATGCCCAGCCATCACGGCGGCGACGTTTTGGCATAATGAAAGGTAAGATTAAACCAAGTAGCAAACCAACACCTAGCACTGAACCGCCATAAATAAACCATTGGATCGCAATTTCACGTTTGCCTGCATCAAGCATTGCTTCTAAATCGCGGTTTTTATTTTTGGTGATTTCAAGTTCACGGTTGAGCTGAGAATTTTGCTCTAATAATTGGCTGCTTTGTTGCTCAGCTTGTTTGGTGCGGCGTTGCATTTCGCTGGTGCGTTGTTGCCAATCACCGTCTAATTGATTGAGTTTTAAGGTTAATTCTTCAATTTTTGCTTTTAATCTTGGATTTTCATCTTTACTGCTCGGCGTGCTAGAAAGTTCAGAGGTTAAGATCCAAGCTTCACGATTTTTGCTATCACGAATAAGCGTATAGCGATCTTTGTGGTTTAGCACGGTTACCGGTTCGCCTGAACGAATTGCCCCTGCAATTTTAAATTGATCGCCCGCCCCTTTGCGTAAAAAGGTGGAAAGGTTTTCTGTTACATAACGGGTTTCCGCTTGCGCGAAGGGTACGGAAAGAAAGAATAAAAACAAGATCTTAGTAATTTTTCGCATTACAACACCTTAAAAAATAGACAATAAAAAAGTGCGGTAAATTGTACCGCACTTTCTTTCATTCACAAAATCTTTGTCTTATTTTGTGTGCTTTTTCTATGGCTTACGCAAATTAGATGAAAATGGCGTGCAGCACATAGTAAATTAAAATCGCAAAGAATGCGCCTGCAGGTAAGGTGATCACCCAAGAGGCGATAATATTGCGAATTACCGTTAAGTTTAATGCGGCGATACCACGCGCGAAGCCGATACCTAAAATCGCACCAACAAGGGTTTGAGTGGTGGAAATTGGTAATCCCGTACCAGAAGCGAGTACCACGGTGGTTGCCGTTGCAAATTGAGCTGAGAAACCACGGCTTGGGGTGAGATCGGTGATCCCTGTGCCAATGGTTGCCATTACTTTATAGCCCATAATAATCAATCCTAACGCAATACCTGCCGCCCCTAATGGCAAGATCCACCAAGCAAGTGGGGTTTTTGCCATAATTTCACCGCCGTTATCCACAATAGACACCACGGCAGACAATGGCCCAATAGCGTTAGCCACATCGTTTGAACCGTGCGCAAACGCCATTGCACAGGCGGTTAGTAGCATTAGTATACTAAATACTTTTTCTACTGCACCGAATGTGCCTGATTTCACTGTTTGATGGAATTTTTTGCTACGAAAATAGAAATGACTGGCCACCACAGAAATGGCGCTGATGCCTAATGAAATAAAGAAAGTTTCGCTACCAGTTAAATGTAAGCCAACGTGCTTTAAGCCTTTTATCATTGTTACTACGGACAAAATAAAGATGGTGAGTCCCATATAATACGGGCCATATTTTTGTGCGTTGCGTAACGGTTTTTCCGTATCGAAAATGAGTTTTTGTGTACTGAAGAAAATGCCATATGCCACTAGGCCTGCAATCACAGGGGTGATAAACCAACTGCCCACAATATTGCGGATAGCTGACCAATCAATTGAGTTTGGCCCAACAGTAATTAAACCAAAACCGATAATTGCGCCAATAATGGTGTGTGTGGTGGAAACTGGCCAGCCCATTCGCGAGGCGATGAGCAACCATAATCCAGAAGAAAAGAGGGCCGCCATCATACCTAAGGCCAAAATTTCTGGTGTGGCGATATATTCTGTTGGATTTAAAACCCCGCTTTTAATGGTTTCTGTTACTTCACCACCGGCTAAATATGCCCCAGCACATTCAAAAATCATCGCAATGATAATGGCTTGTTTGGCGGTAATTGTGCCTGAACCTACAGAGGTTCCCATTGCGTTAGAAACATCATTTGCACCCACGCCAAAGGCCATAAAAAAGCCAAAAGCCGCGGTGATAATCACTAGTAAAGTGCCATATTGTTGAATAACTTCCATAGTATTATTCCTATGCTGTTTAACAATTATGAACGAGCCAACATTAATTCAATGCGTGAACCCACACGTTGCGCTTGATCTGCAAGCACACCAATCCATTCAAGGATTTTGTATAAAAACATCGCGTCAATCGGGTTAAATTCATTTTCCATTGAACGCAACATTAAGCGTAATTTAATTTGCATTTGATCCGTATCGTCTTCAATATCATCTAGGGTTTGGATCATTCGATTCACAAATTGGACTTCACGGCCTTTGAAACCCGTTTCAAGTAAACCGTCCATTTCATCAATCACCAAATGAGCTTGCTCTGCTGCGTCAATACTGCGAACGACATATTTCATAAAATCTTCTTGCATTTCAGGAGGGAATGGACATTGGCGACCAATCATTCTGCCTGCAATATCTTTGGCGTAGTTCGCTAATTTATCTTGTTGCGTAACCAATTCTAATAAATCAGTACGTTCAATAGGCATAAACAAACCGCGTGGCAGTTTTAAGCGAATTTCACGCTTTAATGTATCTGCTTGGCGTTCTGTGTCAGAAATCTTTTTGCGTAATTTCTCTGCATTTTCCCAATCACCTTGGAAAGTGTATTCAAAAAATGGAATGAGATATTTACAACAATCAGTTACCTTAGCAGAATGACGTGCTAAAGGCTTTAATGGGGAATGGGCAAATAATCCTAAAATATTATTTACAGCCATAAGATAACTCCTTCTAGGGGTTAGGTTGATAAATTTTTGCGCATATTCATCTTGTTCAAGGCTATGCGGGCGTAAAAATACACTATATTTCATCGAAAAAACAAGGAATTTATTAGATAATATGAAAAAACTTGATTAAGATTGGAAGGAATAGACAAAATGAGTACAGAAATTGAATTAAAACTACTAATTCCGCAATTTGGCTTAAATTCATTCAAGCAAAATTTACTGAAAAACGCACCGCACTTTCATCAGCAGGCATTTTTAGGTAATACTTATTACGACACCGTCGATAAATTTTTCGCGCAGCACCAAATGGGCTTGCGTGTTCGCAAAGAAAATCAACAGTTTACCTTAACCTTAAAAACCAAAGGGGAAGCACTAGGTGGCTTGCATATTCGCCCTGAATATAATTTGCCACAGCAAAATGAAACGCCTGATTTGGCGCGATTAGTGGAAAACTATGATCTCGATCTCAGCTGGAAAACACTTGCATTACAGCCGATTTTTGCCACGGATTTTACGCGAGAAACTTTCCTTATCCGCCCTGAATTTTCGTCAGAAACGCCAAAAACACAGGAAACAGCAGAAATTGAAGTGGCGCTTGATCAAGGCAAGATTTTGGCTGGTGATAAACAGGTAGAAATTAGCGAAGTGGAATTTGAGTTAAAGCAAGGTAATGTGGCGGATTTGCTCGAATATGTACGTTCTTTGCCATTGGAAAATGGCGTGCGATTAAGTGCCATTAGCAAAGCGCAACGGGGTTATGCCTTGGCAGAAAATTATCAGCCTAAAGCACAAAATTGGTTAGATAAATGGCGAGATTTTTTAGATTTCGCGCAAAGTGCGGGCAATTTTTCGCAAAAATTAACCGCACTTTTCCAGCTGGAACAAGGTCTAATTGAAGAAACCTTTGCCCTAGGGAAAACCTATTTTGCTGAAGACTTTTTGCGCACGGTGGAGCGAATCGGCGCGTTTTTCAATCTTTATCATTTTTATACGGAAAATGGCAATTTGTTGGAAAATGCTTTCAATCAACAAGGTTTAAGCGATGCGCTTAAAACAGATTGGCTGGCGTTGGTGGAAAGTAGTCAGCAATGTTTGGCAGAATGTAAACAGCTGATTGCACTTCATAGCGAAACCAAAAATAACGCCGAAGTGATCGCGCAATTATTTGATTTATTGCAATCGGCATTTTATTTACAGCGAATGTTAAATCTGATTTCGCTCACTTATGTTGAAGAGAATGAAGCAGCGAATTTGGAAAATTTGGAGATGAACAATGGCTAAAGCAAAAACCGCTTTTGTGTGCAATGATTGCGGTGCGGAATATGCCCGCTGGCAAGGGCAGTGTAATGCCTGTAAAGCGTGGAACACCATCACTGAAATTCGCCTTGCCCCAGCCAAAGCAAGCCGAGCCGATCGCTTCAGTGGTTATGCTGGGGAAACGCAGGCAAAAATCCAAACCTTGGCAGAAATCAGTTTGCAAGAAGTTCCCCGTTTTCACAGCGGTTTTTACGAGCTTGATCGCGTATTAGGCGGGGGTATCGTGCCGGGCAGTGCCATTTTGATTGGCGGACACCCGGGGGCAGGGAAAAGTACCTTATTATTACAAGTGATGTGTGGTTTAGCACAAAATATGACCGCACTTTACGTTACAGGCGAAGAATCCTTGCAGCAGGTGGCAATGCGCGCCAATCGTCTTGGGTTGCCAACAGATCGGCTGAATATGTTGTCGGAAACGTCCGTAGAGCAAATTTGCCATTTGGCCGATCAGCTTAAACCACAAATCATCGTGGTGGATTCCATTCAAGTGATGCACCTTGCGGATATTCAATCTTCACCAGGGAGCGTTTCCCAAGTGCGGGAATGTGCCTCTTTTCTGACCCGTTATGCGAAAACTCGCCAAGTCGCCATTATTATGGTGGGACACGTGACCAAAGACGGCACGCTGGCAGGACCTAAGGTGTTGGAACACGCCATTGACTGCTCGCTATTATTAGAAGGGGAGGCGGATAGCCGTTTTCGCACCTTACGTAGCCACAAAAATCGCTTTGGCGCGGTCAATGAATTTGGCGTATTTGCGATGACAGAGCAAGGCTTGCGCGAAGTGAAAAATCCTTCCGCCATATTCTTAAGCCGTGGGGAAGAAGACACCGCGGGCAGTTCCGTAATGGTGCTATGGGAAGGCACGCGGCCGTTATTGGTGGAAATTCAAGCCTTGGTGGATCACTCAATGCTCGCCAATCCAAGACGGGTTGCGGTGGGCTTGGAACAAAATCGCCTTGCTTTATTGTTAGCTGTATTGCATCGCCACGGCGGCTTGCAAATGTCCGATCAAGACGTGTTTGTCAATGTGGTAGGTGGCGTAAAAGTGAGTGAAACCAGTGCAGACTTGGCCTTATTACTGGCGTTAATTTCCAGTTTCCGCAATCGCCCATTGCCAAAAGATCTGGTGGTGTTCGGCGAAGTGGGATTAGCAGGGGAAATCCGCCCCGTACCAAGTGGACAAGAACGAATTTCCGAAGCAGCCAAACACGGCTTCACCCGAGCTATCGTACCGTTTGCCAATAAACCAAAAAGTGCGGTGAAAAATATGCAAGTTTTTACCGTGAAAAAATTGATTGATGCGTTAAATATTTTAGATAACATATAGAATATACCTCTTTCTGGGGAGGAGTGTTTTGCGATTTAATTAGTTATAATACAGGATTGCTTATAACTAATTAAAATTCAATGAACTTTAAGAAATCTAATCTTTTATTTAAATCTTTTTCTAATCCAATTAAATTAGGCATTAGTTTAGCTATTGTGGCGTTGAACGCGGAGGCATCTCGAGTAAGGGGAGATGTTGATTACCAATATTTTCGTGATTTTGGTGAAAATAAAGGTCTCTTTTCAATCGGTGCGACAAACATTCATATTTTTGACAAAAACGGTCAAGATGTAGGCATTATGTTGAAAGATAATATTCCTATGCCTGATCTCAAAACAGCAAATAAGAATGGGGCATTTGCCAATTTAATCGATCCTTCCTTTATAACTAGTGTTCGGCATAATGTCGGATATTCTCAAGTTTTATTTGGTGGAGAAGATACAAACCCAGATTCTCACCATTTTTCTTACCTTTTGGTTAATCGAAACAATTTTCCGGATGAATGGGATGGGGTCACTTATTCAAACCCGCAAGATAAAGATTATCATATCCCTCGTTTACATAAAATGGTAACGGAGGTAGCTCCCGCAGAACTTACCGATGTATTAACGCCAAATGGAAAAGAAAATACAAAAATTTTGACGGATTTAACGCGTTTTCCTCTTTATATACGAGTGGGTTCAGGAAAACAAGAGGTTCAAGAAAGTGCGGAAGATAATAGCAAAACGATCAGTTTGAGTAGTGCATATAAGTATGTTATAGGTGGTGTCACTCACACAATGAGTGAAGCTAATGCGACTAATGTTGTGGCAAATGGAACGATCACGCCAGAAGGAAAACGGATCACGGATAAGCCAATAACCTTATTTGGTTCTATTTATGGGCCAATGGTAAGTTATGGACGAAGTGGTGATAGTGGTTCTGCATTACTGGGGTATGATGCTCAAAAGAAAAAGTGGGTGATTGTAGGTGTTCTAAAATCTGATTATGGTTATGGGAACATTTGGTCATTGTCACGCCCTTCTTATGTTAATGCTATACAAGAAAGAGCCAAGGCGGGGACTATTCAGAATACGCAACAAAATCAAGTTTGGGAATGGAGTGTTGATGCTCTTCACCCTGAAACCAGTAGTATTAAAGCGGGAGAAAGCACCGCATTGGCTGTGCCTTTAAGAAATGAATCTTTAAAATCACAAGATACAGATAAAGAACGTCCATCATTAGATTATGGGAAAAGTGTGATTTTTGATGGTGTAGATGGGGGTGTTTTATTAGTTAAAGACAACATTAATGCGGGAGCTGGAGCACTCTATTTCAATACAAATTTTACTGTGAAGCCTGAAACGAACCAAACGTGGTTAGGTGGTGGCGTTTTGGTTGCTAAGGATAAAACAGTAACTTGGAAAATAGCTAATCCTGAAGGCGATCGTCTTTCAAAGTTAGGGACAGGAACTTTATTGGTTCAAGGTGTGGGAAATAACCTAGGAGATATTAGTATCGGTGATGGAACTGTCATTTTAGATCAGCAGGAAGATGAGCAAGGTCGAAAACAGGCATTTAATCAGGTTGGCGTGGTAAGTGGGCGTCCGACCTTGGTTTTACAAAGTGCGGATCAAATTGATCCGAATAAATTGTATTTTGGTTTTCGTGGCGGACGTTTAGATTTAAATGGTAACGATCTCAGCTTTAAACGTATCCAGCATTCTGATGATGGTGCAACAGTTGTTAATCATCGCACGGATAAATCATCGAATTTAACCTTAACAGGTGTAAAGGTTTCCGAACAAGATTTAACTTGGGGAAATTGGGGAAAAGCTGGCTCTGACATTTATGAATATGCTATAAGCGGGCGAAAGGATTATTTCGCTTTAAAATCAGGTGGCAAAGCAGGAAGTTATTACCCTACAAACCAAGCTAGTTCAGATAGTTGGGAATATTTAGGTAGCGATCGTGCGGCGGCGATTCAAACGATCATTGATCGCAAAAATGCACAACAGACCTTAACCGCGTTTGCCGGTTATTTCGGTGAAAAAGCTTCCGACAAAACAAATGGTGGCTTAAATGTAAATTATCAGCCAGTGGTAGAAGAATCAACGCTATTATTAACAGGTGGAATGAACCTTAATGGTGATTTTTCAGCTAAAGGTGGTAAGGTTGTTTTTGAAGGTGTGCCGACACCACACGCACGTGATGTGTTGAATAATCGTGAGGTCATTTTTGACGATGATTGGATTAATCGTGATTTCTCAGCGAAAAATATTTCTGTTGCCAATAATTCTACACTCACTGTGGGGCGAAATGTTTCTTCCCTAGATGGAAATATCCAAGCTACGGATAATGCAGTATTGAATTTGGGATATCAATCGGGACAAAAAGTTTGTTTACGTTCTGATTATACAGGAAGTGTCAGTTGTGATTCCCCAAGTTATAATGAAAAGACTTTGGCAACGATTCCAAGAATGGCATTAACAGGGGATATTACTTTAACGCAACAAAGTCAGTTAAACTTAGGGAAAACGGATTTTGTTGGTTCAATTCAAGGAGAACATTCGAGTCGGACATCGCTATCTCCCGAAGCACATTGGACATTAACGGGTGATAGTACGGTAGGAAATTTACATTTAGACCAGAATTCACAAATCACACTTAGTCAGAATGACAAACCATTTAATACCTTAACCGTTAATGGTGATTTAAGCGGAAATGGAAAATTTTATTACCGCACTAACTTTTCTACATTAAACAGCGATAAAGTTGTGGTAAACGGAAAAGCATCAGGTAATCATCTACTTGTAGTGAATGATATTGGCAATGAACCACAGCGTAGCAAAGATCGCCTAACCTTAATAACAGCTAATTCATCTGAAAATTTAACCGTAACATTGCAAAATAGTTATGCGGATATTGGTGCTTACCGTTATAACTTGATTCAAGAAGGGAGCACATTCCGTTTATATAACCCTATTGTTGAAAAAGAAATTGCGGAAGAAGAACGCAAAGCCGCAGAAGAACAAGCACGCCGTGAAGCGGAAGCAAAACGCTTAGAGGAAGAGCGTAAAGCCGCAGAAGAACAAGCACGCCGTGAAGCGGAAGCAAAACGCTTAGAGGAAGAGCGTTTTGCCGCGGAAGANCAAGCGCGCCGTGAAGCGGAAGCAAAACGNTTNGAAGAAGAGCGTAAAGCNGCAGAAGANCAAGCNCGCCGTGAAGNGGAAGCAAAACGCTTNGAAGAAGAGCGTAAAGCNGCAGAAGAACAAGCCCGTCGTGAAGCGGAAGCAAAACGCTTAGAAGAAGAGCGTAAAAAAGCTGAACTAGATCGCTTGAAACAAGCACAACTCGTTAGTGGCGTATCAAATACCGCATTGTCGGAACTTTCTGCACAAGGAAATGCAATATTACGCAGCGATCAACATTTAAACCAACGTTTGTTGCAAGAAGGTGGCGAGCAAACTCAAGTATGGACGAATGTCGATTATCAAGAGGCTGATTATCAATCAGATAATTACCGCGTTTATAAACAGCATAGTAACTACACTGAATTAGGTGTAGAAAGTGCTGTAAATGAGCAAGGCATTAGTTTAGGTGCGATAGTGTCGCAAACGCGCGGCAACATTGATTATGAGAATGCAAGCGGCAAGATGACTTATTCGCAAGCTACGGTTTATGCCAAAGTGCAAAGTGAGTCAGGTCTGTTTGTTGCGGCAGACATCGGTTATGGACGTTCTAATAATCGCATCACTTTAGATGAGCAACGTGCTGATTTTAAACGTAATATCGTTAGTTTTGGTGCAACATTAGGTAAGAAGTGGGTGCTAGGATACCTAGATCTCAAAGCAATAGCTGGGGTACGCTATCATCACCTCACGGCTGCTGATTATGAGCTGAAAGGTCGTGCGGTTCATACTCGTGCTTTAGATTTTGTTAATTATCATGCTGGAGCAGAATTATCCAAAACTTGGCAGTGGAACACGCTTTCTATTTCACCGAGTCTTGCCCTTTATTATTTCGATGCGAGTCGTAAAACATTTAACAATGCGGTTACTGTGAATAACAACGGTTTACAGCAACAGTTTAATCGTGGCTGGCAGTATCAAGCAGGACTCAATTTGAATATGGGGGCTTGGTCAGTGGGGACAACCTTCTCTTATGAGAATGGTGATGAATCTTCTCACAGCCGCCAATTTGGTTTAAAAGTGGGTTATCGTTTTTAAGTTTGATAATTAAGCAAAATAAAAGGCATTCAATCTTGGTTGAATGCCTTTTTTTGCTATTCGCTTTTCGTTAAGTGCGGTGTTATTTTGCCAAAATTTTTTGTATCGTAGCTGTAATATCTTCCGCTTGCATAATGGTGGAAATCACTGCAACACCGTCTGCACCGGCTTGTAAAAGGGCTGGAACGTGTTCGGTTCTAATTCCGCCAATGGCGACCAAAGGCTTATTGATGCCTTGCTGGCGCAAGGTGGAAATAAAGTGAATGCCCACAACAGGGGACGGATCTTCTTTAGAAAATGTGGTAAAAATTGGCCCACAGCCATAGTAATTCACGCCGAGAAAGGCGTTATGGCGTTGAGCTTGTTGCAAGGTATTGACGGATAAGCCAATTAACATTTTGCCTTCAATTTGTTGGGCTAATTGTTCTACAGGCGTATCTTTTTGCCCAACGTGAATGCCGTCTGCGTGCAACTTTTTTGCGAGTTGAACATCATTATTCATAATAAAAGGCACATTATATTGTTGGCATAAATCTTGGCATTGGCGGGCAAGTTGTTCAATTTTTTGCGGATCTTGCAAAGAAAATTGCCCTTTCTCACGAAACTGATAACAGGTTATCCCCGCTTTTAGCGCTTGTTCTAAACGTGTTAATAAGGTTTGTTGTGGGTTATTGGCATAGTCGGGCAGATGACGGCAATCTTGTGTACCCGCCACTAAATAACAGCGTAAAATTGATTTATCCATTTTTTTGCTCCTGTGAATACGCCCAGTGATTGGTTGGGCCGTGTCCGTGTCCGATATTTAAAGGGTGCGTGATGGCGCTGGTAATAAAGGCTTTGGCAGTTTTGCAGGCTTGCTCCAACGGTTGCCCTTTGGCAAGTTCAGCGGTTAAGCAAGCGGAAAAAGTGCAGCCTGTGCCGTGGGTATGCGGCGTGTTAAAACGTGGGCTTTCCAAGACAAAAGATTCTGTCGGCGTGAAAATAAAATCTTGGCATAGCGCACTTCCGCTGTTTTGCTGATGGCCACCTTTTATAATTACGGTTTTTGCACCCATCTGTTGTAAACGTTCAGCAATTTGCGTAATACTGTGTCGATCTTCAGCTTTTAATCCTGTTAAGGCTTGTGCTTCAGGCAGATTTGGCGTTAGCACATCGGCTAAAGGCAATAGTTGCTCACGCATTGCTTGAATTGCCGATTGTTCCAATAAACTTGCGCCCCCTTTGGCGATCATCACCGGATCGATAACCACATTCGCAAATGGGTGCTTACGCAAAAAAGCGGCCACGGTTTGGATAATTTCAGCCGTGCCGAGCATACCAATTTTTACCGCATTGGGCGTGAAATCTTCTACAATTGCCTTGAGTTGCGCTTTAATGGTGCTAAGGGGGATTAAATGAATATCCGTTACGCCTAAGGTGTTTTGTGCAGTAACAGCGGTGATCACGCTCATTCCAAATACATTACGCATTTGAAAGGTTTTCAGATCGGCTTGAATACCCGCACCACCGCCACTATCTGATCCAGCAATGGTCAGGGCTTGTGCAATATGAGTCATTGTTGCTCCTTAGTTTTCAATGTGAACCTGTGCGAATTGCGCCACTTGTTGATCATTGAGTTCACCAAGTTGATCTAAAAGTGCGGTGTAAAATTGCCCATATTTTGTGCTTCCTAAGTCTTTCGCAGCCAGTTGCCCTGCCACCGCATAGGCTGTACTGGCTTGTACTACCGCATTAAAAGGTTGGCTTGGGGCGACCGCTAAAAAAGCCCCTAACACCGCGCCAAGCAAACAACCTGAGCCTGTGATTTTAGGAAACATTGGCGTGCCGTTATCAATGGTCGCCACTTGCACGCCATCGCTGATATAATCTACCGCACCGCTCACTGCCACAACACATTGATGACGTTGCGCGGCCAGTTTGGCAATTTGTGCCACATCGCCTTCACCTTGCCCTGCGTCCACACCTTTCGCCGCCCAATTCACCCCTGCTAACTGGGCAATTTCCCCGGCATTGCCACGAATAGCGGTGAATTTTACTTTACTCAGTAATTCAGCCACCACGTCCTTACGGTATTGCGTTGCCCCCACGCCCACAGGATCAAGCACCACAGGAATACCTGCTTTATTCGCAGCTTTACCAGCCGCCAACATAGCTTTCACTTTGAAAGGATCGAGCGTGCCAATGTTAATCACCAAGGCAGCGCTAAATTGAGCAAGATCCGCCATTTCTTCTTCGGCATCTGCCATAATTGGTGATGCGCCTAAGGCTAACAGCCCATTCGCTACATAGTTTGCCACCACAATGTTGGTGATGTTGTGGATTAAAGGATTGGTTTGGCGAATTTTCGTGATTAAATTAAAGTCCATTTTTTTCTCCTATGAATAAAAATCAAGCGTAAAAAAAGCCCAGTCCCATTGCCTTTATAATAAAAAATCATCTATAAAATCAATGTGATAGGGAATGATGTTGTGGAGTGACGATTTGAAAATAGAAAAGGGAAGAATAAAGTGCGGTTAAAAATATTGCGATTTTGCATAATAAGTTTCCTACGTCAGTGCTAACTGGATCAGGTTCAACGGGTATCATCTCAGCTACACAAAGCAGCACCCCGACTATTTAATAGCTTCACTCTACAAAGAAATAGGCAGAAACACAATCTCACCATTCAGAATTTCCGCATTTTGCGCAAAGTATTTTTTCGTTTTGCGAGCAAGATCGCAAAAATTGTTTAACAAGATTGCGAAAGAGCGGTGCTTTTTTCATCATATTTTTATTTTTAATTGTAGGCGTAGGGTGGGCTTTAGCCCACCATTTTTATCAGGGTTGGCAATGGCCAAGGTTATTCAATCCCAAATGGTGGGCTAAAGCCCACCCTACGTTTCTACGTTTCTTATGAGAGGGGCAGAAATAATGCCAAATTATCGGAGAGATTTTACAAAAGGCGCGTGTTATTTTTTTACATTGACATTGCAAGATCGTACAAAATGTTACCTTACTCAGCATATAGAAAAATTACGGCAAGCCTATCAAGAAACAATGAGAAAGTATCCCTTTGAAACCATCGCAATCTGTGTGTTACCTGATCATCTGCATTTCATAATGCAATTACCACAGGATGATGATAATTATTCTAAGCGTATTGCTTTTTTTAAAACGATATTTACGAAATTATTACCAAAGGCGTATCGCAATGAGAACCAAAGTCGCATAAAAAAGCGAGAAGCCGGAATATGGCAAAGACGATTTTGGGAGCATCGTATCCGTGATGAACTAGATTTGAACAATCATTTAGACTATATCTATTTCAATCCCGTTAAACACGGTTATGTTAATGCCCCCAAAGATTGGCCGTTTTCCTCATTTCGAAGAGATGTTGAAAGAGGATTTTTTCCATTGAATTGGGGTAGTTAATAAAAGGTGTAATCGGAGTGGCATAGAGCGTAGGGTGGGCTTTAGCCCACCGTTTTTTATGAATTGGGGACAAGGTTATTCAATCCAAAATGGTGGGCTAAAGCCCACCCTACGAGGTGTTGTTATGATGGTATTATGCGAGCAAGATCGCAAAAATTGTTTAACAAGATTGCGAAAGTGCGGTGCTTTTTTCATCATATTTTTATTTGTAATGGTAAGTTGTCATTTTATGTAAGAATGAAATTTTCGCTTAAATTAGATGTGATTTTATGGCTGGTGATTGGCGCAGGCTTGAGTTTGCTTTATGTGTCGAAAGCCTTATTGCTTAGTGTTGAGTTAATGCTTTGCACTGTGGGAATTGGGATCTTAGCTGTTTTGACAGCCTATCTTTTCGACTACTATAAAATCGCAAAAGGGCTGGTTTACGGCGTGATTTTTGTATTGAGCTTGGGCTATTTTCATCATCAAGCTCAGCAAATTTTGACCCAAGCGGAGCAGAGCGCCAGTTTAAACAAGATTAGCATTCCAATTAAGATCGAGAAAATCTTACATCAGCAAGATTATCAAACGGTGATTGCCACTGGGAAATTGGCGGAAAATTTGCCTAGCCAGCGAATATATTTGCAATGGCAAAACTCAGAGAAAAATTTGGAAAATCAGGCAGCAGAGCAAATTAAAGTAGGGCAAATTTGGCAAGCAGAATTATTGCTCAAACCCTTATCAAGCCGTTTAAATCAAGGGGGCTTTGATCGGCAAAAATGGTATTTCTCACAAGGTATCACTGCCTATGGCAGAGTAAAAAGTGCGGTGCAAATTTCGCAAGATTTAGCGTGGCGAGACCGATTATTGCAGGCCAGTTTTCAGCAGACCCAAGACTTACCAATGCAAGGTTTATTGTTGGCGCTGGGCTTTGGCGAACGGGCGTGGCTTAATGCAGAACACTGGCAAATTTATCAGAAAACCAATACGGCACATTTAATTGCCATTTCTGGATTGCATATTGGTTTGGCGATGTTGTTTGGCTTTGCTATTGCCAGAGCGGCACAGTTTTTCTTGCCCACGCATCGAATCGGGGCAATTTTGCCATTATTGTGCGGTGCTTTTATTGCTTTAATTTATGCCCAGTTGGCTGGGTTTTCTCTTCCCACCTTAAGGGCATTACTTGCTTTGGGATTGGTATGTCTGATCCGAGTGTTACGCTGTTATTATACGCCTTGGCAATATTTCCAATGTGTGGTGACATTGCTCATTTTATGGGATCCGCTGATGTTACTTTCCGTTAGTTTTTGGCTTTCCGCAGGGGCGGTGGCAAGCCTGATTTTGTGGTATCAACTTGTGCCGTTGGATTTAATCCAATGGCAAATTTATCCCATTAAAAATCAGTGGGTGAAAAAAATCCTGCGCTGGATTTTCTCCTTGTTTCATCTACAACTCGGTTTGTTGTGTTTATTTACCCCGATTCAGCTTTATTTTTTTCACGGAATGTCTTTATCGGGAATGATGGCGAACCTGTTAGCCGTGCCAGTGTTTAGTTTATGTCTTGTGCCAATGGTGCTGTTTGCAGTGTTGAGCCAAGGGGCGTTTAATTCGTGGCAAGGGGCGAATTATTTAGCAGAAAAAATCACGGCGTTGCTCAGTCAATGGCAAGGGAATTGGATGGATTTGTCAGAAAATCAATCGCAATGGATCGTCATTTTGTTGCTCATTTTGGGGTTGGGGTATGTGCTTTATTTGCAAAAATTGCCGCAAAAAGTAGCGAAAAAACCGATCTTAGCAGGAAACAAGAAAATTTTATTCAATGCAGAAAAATTGCCCAGTCCGTTATTTTTACAAAAAATGAAACCTATTTTTGCTGGGTTACTTGGAATAATGCTGATGAATTTGGCGTGGCAAGAGATAAATGTGCCTAAATGGCGATTGGAAACCTTAGATATAGGGCAGGGCTTGGCAACATTATTGGTGAAAAATCAGCGTGGCATTTTATATGATACGGGCGCAGCGTGGCGTGGGGGAAGTATGGCTGCGCTAGAAATTTTGCCTTATTTGCAACGGCAGGGCATTGTGCTGGATTACCTTATTTTAAGCCACGACGACAATGATCACGCAGGCGGAGCTGAAGCGGTGTTGCGGGCTTATCCCAATGCAATGCTTATTACGTCATCGGAAAAAATCGAGCGAAAAACGCACCGCACTTTTTGTCTTCAGGGGCAACAATGGCAATGGCAAGGATTACGCATTACCGCGCTTTCCCCACAAAAGATCCGTAAGCGTGCAGAAAATCCAGATTCTTGCGTGTTGTTGATTGATGATGGGCAGTATAAAGTGCTTTTAACTGGTGATGCTGATAGCCAAACAGAACGGCAATTTGCTGATTTAGCAGGAAAAATAGAGATATTGCAAGTAGGGCATCACGGTAGTAAAACCTCTAGCAGTGAATATTTGCTTAAAACAACACAACCTAAGATCGCCTTGATTTCTAGTGGTCGTGGTAATCCGTGGCATTTTCCCCATTCCGTGGTATTAGAGCGCCTAAAAGCACAACAAAGTGCGGTGTATAATACGGCAGATTTTGGGCAGATCAGCCTGTTATTTTTCCCCGAACAGATAAAAATTTATACCGCAAGATCGGAATTTTCCCCTTGGTATAGGGGATTAAGTATCGGGGATTAATTGGCTTGTTGGCAAAATAAAGGTAAAATGGCGCAGTTTTTTAACTGAAATGAAGAAATTATGCAAGATAAAGACTTAACCACGTTGCAAACGTTCAAACGCTTATGGCCGATTATCGCCCCTTTCAAAATGGGGTTGATTGCCGCCGCCGTTACATTGGTTTTCAATGCATTGGCGGACGCAGCATTAATTCAAATGCTTAAACCGTTGCTTGATGACGGTTTTGGTAAAGCGGACGTGAGCTTTTTACGCATAATGGCTGTGGTGGTGGTGCTGTTGATTATTGTGCGTGGCGTAACAAGTTTTGTTTCAACTTATTGTTTAGGCTGGGTTTCGGGCAAAGTGGTGATGACCATTCGCCGCCGTTTATTCAAGCATTTAATGTATATGCCTGTGCCGTTTTTTGATCAAAACTCCGCAGGCAAATTGCTTTCGCGCATTACTTACGATAGCGAACAGGTCGCCAATTCTTCATCAGGATCCTTGGTGACCATTGTGCGTGAAGGGGCGTATATTATCTCTTTACTTGGCGTGATGATTTATACCAGTTGGCAGCTTTCTTTGGTGCTTTTTGTGATTGGGCCGATTATTGCGGTGCTGATTCGTATGGTATCGAAAAAATTCCGTGAGTTAGGTAAAAATATGCAAAACTCAATGGGGGAGCTGACGTCTTCCGCAGAACAAATGCTGAAAGGACATCGCGTGGTGCTGTCTTTCGGTGGACAAAAAATTGAAGAAGAACGCTTTAATAAAGTGAGTAATGATATGCGCCGCAAGGGAATGAAAGTGATGGTGGCAGATGCCATTTCTGATCCTGTGGTGCAAATTATTGCCTCTTTCGCCCTGTCGGCGGTGTTGTATTTGGCAACCGTGCCAGAAATTATGAGCCAAAACCTAACGGCAGGCTCTTTCACGGTGGTGTTTTCTTCAATGTTGGCGATGATGCGACCGTTGAAATCGCTCACCAATGTGAACGCACAATTTCAACGCGGAATGGCAGCCTGTCAAACCCTGTTTTCTATTTTAGATATGGAAACGGAAAAGGATAACGGCACGTATGAAGTGGAAAAAGCCAAAGGAAATATTTCTTTCAAAGACGTTACGTTTAGCTATTCAGGCAAAGATCACCCTGCGTTAAATCATATTTCTTTTGACATTCCGCAAGGCAAAACGGTGGCATTGGTGGGGCGTTCTGGCTCAGGAAAATCGACTATTGCCAATTTGGTTACGCGTTTTTATGAGATTGAACAAGGGGAAATCACCCTTGATGGCGTGAATATTCAAGATTACACGCTGAATAATCTGCGTGAAAACTGTGCGGTGGTATCACAGCAAGTGCATTTATTTAATGACACCATTGCCAATAATATTGCCTATGCTGCGGCGGATAAATACAGCCGTGAAGATATTATCAAAGCGGCTAAAGCGGCGCACGCAATGGAATTTATTGAAAAATTAGAAGATGGCTTAGACACCGTGATTGGCGAAAACGGTGCAAGTTTATCAGGCGGACAACGTCAGCGCTTGGCGATTGCTCGTGCTTTGTTGCGTAACTCCCCTGTATTGATTTTAGATGAAGCGACCTCTGCATTGGATACAGAATCTGAACGTGCAATTCAAGCGGCGCTTGAAGAATTGCAAAAAGAGCGCACGGTTTTAGTGATTGCCCATCGTTTATCCACCATTGAAAAAGCCGATGAAATTTTGGTGATTGAACACGGTGAAATCAAAGAACGTGGCACGCATCAAGAGTTGCTCGCATTAAATGGTGCTTACAAACAGCTACATCAAATGCAATTTAATCATTAATACTATATTGGTGTACGAATTTTCCGCGTACACCAATCTATCCATTTTAATGAGGTGATAATGAGTTTTTGGTATCAATCCAACCTTTTGGCAAAGGCGCTGAAGTGGTTATTATCACCTTTCGCCCTGTTATTTTTACTCATCACTTGCCTGCGTGCGTGGCTATATCAGCGCGGCATTTTGGCTTCTTACAAAGCCCCTGTGCCTGTAGTGATCGTGGGGAATTTGTCTGTAGGCGGTAATGGAAAGACCCCAGTGGTGATTTGGCTAGTACAGCAGTTACAGCAACAAGGGGTGAAGGTGGGGGTGATTTCTCGCGGCTACGGCAGCAAAGCCACCCATTACCCGCGTTTAGTTGCCGTGCAGGATAACCCCATTGAAACGGGCGATGAACCCTTGCTGATCGCCAAACGCACCAATGCCCCCGTGTGCATTTCGCCGAACCGTCAGCGGGCGATAGAACATTTACTCGCGCATTTTCCTTGCCAAGTGATTATTAGCGATGACGGCTTACAGCATTATAAATTGCGACGCGATAAAGAAATTGTGGTGCTTGATGCGCAGCGCCAATTTGGTAATGGTTTTGTGTTGCCCGCAGGGCCACTGCGTGAGCCAATTTGCCGTTTAAAATCTGTCGATTGGATTATCAATAACGGCGCAGAAACGCCTTTTAGCCAAACGGTAATGACATTAACACCGCAGGTTGCCATTCATTTGCAAACGGGGGAAAAACGTCCTTTGCAGGATTTTGCCCAACAAAACATCACAGCCATTGCAGGCATTGGCAACCCACAGCGTTTTTTCTCAATGTTGCAAAAGTTGGCGATCAATGTGGTGGAAAGCCAAGCCTTTCAAGATCATCAGGCTTATGATCTCACATTATTTGAAAAATTTGATAAAAACCAACCGCTCTTTATGACCGAAAAAGATGCGGTTAAATGCCAACATTTTGCGCAACCCAATTGGTGGTATGTGCCTGTTGAAGCAGAAATTAATGATGAACAAAGTGAACAATTTATTGCCGCGTTGATCCAACAAGTAAAAACTGCGCCAAAAAGCACCGCACTTTAATTTATCTGTTTTATGCACCGCCAGATGAAGCGGTTAAACATAGCCTTCTGAAAAGAAGTGGAGAAACTTTAATGAACGAAAAATTACTCGATATTCTCGCTTGCCCGATTTGTCAAGGGCGTTTGAAATATGACAAAGAAAATGAACAGCTGATTTGCACCTTTGAACAACTGGCTTATCCCATTGAGCAGGGCATTCCTGTGTTGTTAGCGGAGCGTGCAATTGCCTTGCAATCAGAAAACGAGAGACAAGAAAAAGCGCAACAAGAAGGAGCAGAATAATGGCAAAATTCACGGTAATTATCCCTGCACGTTTTGCTTCAAGCCGTTTACCAGGTAAGCCTTTGGCAGATATTGCAGGCAAACCAATGATTGCCCACGTTTGGCAAAAAGCACAGCAATCAGGTGCGAGCCGCGTGGTGGTGGCAACGGATAACCAAGCTGTGGCGCAAGCTGTGCAAGCCTTTGGCGGCGAAGTTTGTATGACGTCAGAACATCACAATTCAGGCACGGAACGCTTGGCGGAAGTGGTGGAGAAATTAGCCCTTGCCGATGATGAAATTGTGGTGAATATTCAAGGTGATGAGCCATTAATTCCCCCTGTGATCGTGCAGCAAGTGGCGGATAATTTGGCAAAAAATGGCGTGAAAATGGCGACCCTTGCTGTCCCACTGAATGATGCGGAAGAATTATTTAACCCGAATGTGGTGAAAGCGGTGGCGGATCAATCGGGCAATGTCTTATATTTTTCCCGCGCACCGATCCCTTGGAATCGCGATCAGTTTGCCGGCTTATCTGATGAACAAAAAACGCAACTTGTGCTACAAAGCCAGTATTTACGCCACATTGGCATTTATGCTTATCGTGCAGGCTTTATCAAGCAATATGTGCAATGGCAACCTTCAGCGTTAGAAAATATAGAATCTTTAGAGCAACTTCGCGTGTTGTGGTATGGCGAAAAAATTCATATTGATTTAGCCAAAGAAGTGCCTGCAGTAGGCGTGGATACGCCAGAAGATTTAGAAAAAGTGCGGGCGATTTTAGCGTAATTTTTCGATTTTATTCCTTGGGCGATTTTTCGCCCATTCTTTTTTATCAGCAGATCCTAATATTTTAGAAATGACCTTTGATGCCAAAAAGTTTCTCGCTAACGTAACCCACGATCCCGGTGTTTATCGTATGTATGACGATAAAGATCAGGTGATTTATGTGGGCAAAGCCAAAGATTTAAAAAAACGCTTATCCAGTTATTTTCGGGCGAATTTATCCAGTAAAAAAACGGAAGCCTTAGTTGCCAGTATTCATCGCATTGAAACCACCATCACATCAAGCGAAACAGAAGCTTTGCTATTAGAGCATAATTATATTAAAACCTACCAGCCACGCTATAACGTGCTATTGCGTGATGACAAATCCTATCCCTATATTTTGCTCACCAAAGAACGCCACCCGAGAATCACTGCCTATCGGGGAAGCAAAAAAATTCAAGGCGAATATTTTGGCCCTTATCCTAATGCAGGGGCGGTGCGCGAAACCCTTTCGTTGTTACAAAAATTGTTCCCTGTACGGCAATGTGAAAATTCCGTTTATCGCAATCGCTCACGTCCTTGCTTGCAATATCAAATTGGACGCTGTTCCGCGCCTTGCGTGCCAGGCTATATTTCCGATGAAGATTACAATCAACAAGTGAATTTTGCGCGTCTTTTCTTGCAAGGCAAAGATCAACAAGTGCTAGATCATCTTGTGGCAAAAATGGAGCAAGCGAGCCAAGCGTTGAATTTTGAAGAAGCAGCACGCATAAGAGATCAAATCCAAGCGGTGCGCGCGGTGATCGAAAAACAATTTGTCAGCAATGATCGCCTTGATGATATTGATATTATCGCCATCGCCTACCAACTGGGCATCGCTTGCGTGCAAGTGCTGTTTATTCGACAAGGCAAGATTTTGGGCAACCGCAGTTATTTCCCGAAAGTGCCAGCCAATACGGATTTATCCGAGCTCACCGCCACGTTCGTGGGGCAATTTTATTTGCAAGCGCACCAAGGACGAACCGTGCCGAACACCATTATTGTGGATCATAAATTAGCAGAAAAAGCTCAATTAGAAACCCTGCTCGCGGAACAAGCAGGGCGTAAAGTACAAATTCAAGACAGCGCCAAAGGGGATAAAAGTAAATATTTACAGCTTGCACAAATGAATGCGAAAGCTGCGCTGGTTACCCAACTGAAACAATCCGCGCTGATCCACGAACGCTACCAAGCGTTGCAAGCGTTGCTCGGCATTGAAAAAATCCAACGAATGGAATGTTTTGACATCAGCCACACAATGGGCGAACAAACCATCGCTTCCTGTGTCGTGTTCAATCAAGACGGGCCGCTGAAATCCGATTATCGCCGTTTTAATATCACTGGTATTACGGGCGGTGATGATTATGCTGCAATGGAGCAAGCCTTATTGAAACGTTACGATAAAGATCTGGAGGCAGAAAAAATTCCTGATGTAATTTTTATTGACGGTGGTAAAGGGCAGCTCAACCGCGCCTTGCAAGTGTTCGATCAACTGAACGTAAAATGGGACAAAAAACGACCGCACTTAATTGGCGTAGCAAAAGGCGTGGATCGTCGCGCAGGCCTAGAAACGCTCATCATTAGCAAGCAAGATCGCGAAATTAATCTTCCGCCAGACAGCCTTGCCTTGCACCTAATCCAACATATCCGTGATGAAAGCCATAACCACGCCATCAGCGGCCACCGCAAAAAACGCCAAAAAGCCTTCACCCAAAGCGGATTAGAAACCATCGAAGGTGTTGGCGCAAAACGCCGCCAAGCCCTATTAAAATACCTTGGCGGAATGCAAGGCGTGAAAAAAGCCACCCTTGACGAAATCGCTTCCGTACCAGGTATCTCAAAAGCGTTAGCAGAGAAAATTTTTGAGGCGATGAAGGGGGAGTAGAATAACCCCAAGATCTGGTTGTTGATGCAAATTAAAAATAAAACTTGTATTAGTAGTAATTAATGCAAGTTTTATTTTTATAAATTAATTCTATTTTTTAAGCAAACTAATAATTTCATTCAAAGATTTAATTTCATTCTCTTTTTGCTGTAAAAGCAAATCTTTTGAATGCAATAATTGTTGCTGATTTTCAATAATCAATTTTAATTTTTCTAATTCTAAAGTTAAAGCACTATCAGAAGAGTAATAATTAGCAACATTATTGTTATTAGAGCAGTTTTCACCAAAATACCACATTGGCATTCTTTTATCTAAATCAATTAAATCATTTACACTAATATTAAATATATTGGCAATTTGTTCTAACTTGTCATAATGCAATTTTGATTGTCCGCGTTCTATCTTGGCATAACCTGTTACCGACATTCCCATTCTATCAGCCATTTCTTCTTGCGACCATTGACGGATTTCTCGCATAACACGAACTTTATCATAGATTTCCATAGTTTAACCTTCCAAGTAAATTGTGATTAACTAAATTTTTCGCAGTATATCACTTTTTAAGCATGGGGGCTATGTTGTTTTTCGGTAAGGCTTTGAGTTTTTTTAGTAACTAAATGAGTTAATTTTGTAACGGTTTGATTCTGGAATATTAACCAGTAAAAAATATAGAATCCTACCAATATTAAATATTAATTTGAGAGTATTCTATGTTAGAACTTAAAGAAGTAGAGTTAATAAAAGAAATTATTAAAAAAAGAAATATTAAATGGTTATGTCATTTTACCCCTAGAGAGAATCTAGAATTTATTAAAAGAGATGGATTACAACCTAGAAATCTCATAACTCATAATTATCAAGTTACAGATACTGGTCGTTTCGATCGTTTCAAAAATTCTATTTGTTTATCTATTAGTAAGCCTAATAAACGGATGTTTGATAGAAAAAAAGAAAGCGGGTTAGATCTATGTCTATTATTAATTAGCCCTGATGTTTTATTTGAAAAGGAATTTTTGTTTTATCCTCATAACGCAGCAACAGCAAGTTATAGATATATAGATATCAATGCGATAAGAGGTTCTCAAGCATTAGATAATTT
Organism: Avibacterium endocarditidis; assembly: GCF_965138825.1. NCBI lineage: Bacteria > Pseudomonadati > Pseudomonadota > Gammaproteobacteria > Pasteurellales > Pasteurellaceae > Avibacterium > Avibacterium endocarditidis. The sequence continues at coordinate 155,700 of NZ_CBCSDH010000002.1, read as the reverse complement.
ATTTTCACCTTCTATTTCTTATCAGAAATCAAATTTACCTCCTCAAACTATTTCTCGATCTAATGATTTATTAGACAGCGAAACAACTTCAGATCAAGCAGAGGTCCAGTGTTTAGATGTTATTGAGCCTAAATATATAGAATATATTCTTGATGAAAATATTATTCCTTTAGAGTATAAAGATATACTAAACTATATAGAAAGCAGAAAGGAAAAAATCAGTGAGCTTTTAGGAGTAATTAGTTCTACTTCAAGAACAAAGGTACCTAACTATATAGATGATATTTCTAAAGAAGATAGTGATAGTAAAGCGTACAATAAAAACTCTAAAACATTTAGAAATAATAGTATGCCTGCTGTTAGAGAAATTTTAATGAAGTCTTATAATCGTGAGTTAAAACAGAATAAAGATAATGATATATTAATTAAAGAAAATGTTAAAAAAGAAGAAAATTATAAATATAATGTTAAAGAGAAAACAAAAATTGATGAATTACATAAATATAAAAAAGTAGACGTATCATCATCTTCTAGTGGTGATAACCTTTGTATTAGTATAATTATAATTATTATTATCTTGTCATTTTTAATTTTATAGAGGTTTTTAATATGAATAAAAAAAGTATCGGAAAATCAAAGCGTCCCATATTCATTCCAGATAGAGAAAATATTGGCGTAATAGAAAAAAATATTGAATTTGATTGGCATATGGGGATGAGCTCAGAAGTTAGAAGACGTTCTATACATAGCCTACATAATGAGGCGAAAAAATATGGCTATAAAAAAATATTAGAGGCTTCAAGTAAATCTGAACAAGAAATTGGTATTCAATTAAGTGCATTTTTTCTCAGAAATATCAAGGGATATCCTGTTGAAAATCTCTTCCAAAGTAGCAAGGTATTTGAAAATGGAGGGCCATACAGAGATTTGTTGACAGTTACACCAAGGGAAGCTAAAAAAGATCAAAGATTAAAAGAGAGTGGAAATCTCATTAATTTTACTTTTAATGGAAAAGATTACCCTCTTGAACCTAAAAGCTTATTTTATGATTGGCTATATCTTAATGTTTTATTTTCTGATAGAAATGTAGAGTTAAGGGATTCATTATTTGATCAAAAATTTGATGCTTTTACAGATATTGAATTTAATCCCGATAAGTCCTTTAGTTGCCAAGCGAGAACGTTAGCTTTATGCGTTTCTCTTTATGAAAATGAAAGCGTGAAAGATTTTATTCAAGATCCTATAGGTTTTTCAACAGAGTTTAAATTATACAGAGCAGGAAATTCTATTTCGGAAGAAAATAAGAACCTTACACTTTTTTAATTTTTACTATTAAAGATTTTATGTAAGTTTATAGTTCACTATAAAAGTGAGAGTTTTCCATTTTAAATGTGAGTTAGAAAATCAGTCTAAATTAAAAAAGAAGCTCTCATATTTTATAATTTAATTTGTAGAAATTATTTCTCTTAATTTTCTAATGTGTTAATAAGATTTTCATCAAAATCTAAAAATAATTCAAGAAAGTTTAAATCCGCTTTAGGTTTAAAAGGGCGTAAAATAACATCACCATTTTTACCTTGTAGAATCTCTATTGTATCCAGATCTAAACGAAAGCTTGAAGGAATTTGTACTGCTTGGCTATTTCCACTTTTAAATTGAGAACCAATTAATCCCCTACAAAGAAGATTGGCATTTCGATAGTTATTTTGATTAGTCAAAAAATAAGGCTAACTGAAAAGTTAGCCTTTGGTGTTACAATAAATCACATTTTCTCAACAGTCTTAATCCCCAACAGATCCAACCCTTGTTTTAAGGTTTTCTCTGTGAGTAAGGCCAATTTCAAACGGCTGAGTTTAATGCTTTCATCTTCATTGTTAAGAATTGGGCAATGTTCGTAGAAACTGGAGAACACGCCAGCTAATTCATAAAGATAGGCGCAAAGAATATGTGGTGAACCTTCTTTTGCCACTTGTTGGATTGCTTCTTCAAACTGGAGCAATTTAATGGCTAAAGCACGCTCTTTTTCATCGACTACTTTGATTGGCGCATCTGCAAGCTGTGCAGGGCTAATGCCAGCTTTGTTGAAAATGGAGCGGATACGCGTGTAAGCATATTGCATATAAGGCGCGGTGTTGCCTTCAAAGCTGAGCATATTATCCCAATCAAACACATAATCGGTAGTGCGATTTTTGGATAAATCCGCATATTTCACTGAGCCAATTCCCACCGCTTCCACTACGGCTGATTTTTCCTCAGGAGAAAGTGCGGTGCTTTTTTCGCTAATTAATTTATCCGCACGCTCGATGGCTTCATCAAGAAGATCCGCTAATTTTACTGTGCCACCGCTGCGTGTTTTGAACGGTTTACCATCTTTGCCAAGCATCATTCCAAAGTTTTTATGCTCTAATTGGAAACTCTCTGGCACATAACCTGCTTTGCGGGTAATCAACCACGCTTGTTGCATATGCTGGCTTTGACGGGTATCCGAGAACACCAATACGCGATCGGCTTTTAAGGTTTCATAACGATATTTGGCGGCAGCGATGTCTGTGGTGGTGTATAAAAATCCACCATCTTTTTTCTGCACGATCACGCCCATTGGATCGCCATCTTTGTTTTTAAATTCATCAAGATAAACCACCAATGCGCCATCATCTTCCACGGCCAATCCTTGCGCTTTCAAATCTTCCACAATAGCAGGGAGCATTGGGTTATACAGGCTTTCGCCCATCACATCTTTTTCTGTTAAGGTAACGTTTAGGCGATCGTAATTGCGTTGATTTTGTTGCATTGTAATATCAACCAATTTTTTCCACATTGCGCGACAGTATTCATCGCCACTTTGCAATTTCACCACATAACCACGGGCTTTTTCAGCAAAGGCTTCATCGTTGTCGTAATGTTCTTTCGCCGCACGGTAAAAGGCTTCTAAATCGCTTAATTCCATTTCACTAGCGTGTTCATTTTCCATTTTTTCTAAATAGGCGATAAGCATACCGAATTGCGTTCCCCAGTCACCAACGTGGTTCGCACGGATCACGTTATGCCCTAAAAACTCAAGGGTACGCACTACGGCATCACCAATAATGGTTGAACGCAAATGCCCAACGTGCATTTCTTTTGCTACATTAGGTGAAGAATAATCCGCCACGATGGTTTCTTTTTTATCCGTGTGAATGCCAAGGTGATCGTCTTTTAATGCGGTTTGCACGTTATCCGCAAGCCAAGTTGGTGAAAGAAAAATATTAATAAAGCCAGGGCCTGCAATTTCAATTTTGTCGGCAATAGGGCTAAGATCAAGATGTTCTAGCACTTTTTGTGCAAATTCACGGGGATTTAAACCCAATTTTTTCGCCGCTGCCATAATGCCGTTAGCTTGATAATCACCAAATTGTGGTTTGTTAGATTGGCGTACTAGGGCTTCGCATTGTTCATCAGCGCCTGCTTGGATCATCGCGTGCTTAATTTTGTCAGATAAAATGGATTGAATATTCACGGTTTATCCTTAATTTTTAATTGTGAAAATAAAATAATACGCTATGATACCTTCTTTCTGAATTAAGACAAAGACAAAGCAAGAAAAAATGACAAGAGCGGTGCAAAATTTTTCATTTTTTGACAACCCTTTCTTTTCCTACGATGAGTTTGCCAAATTTGAGCAGCATATTTTACAACTAGCGGAAAAAATGGCGTTGCCGTTGCAAGATTATGTGATTGATCATCTTGCTGTGCGAGTGAACAGCGAGCAATCCGCGCAACGCTGGCTCAGTGAGTTATTAAAGTGCGGTAAAATTTTAAGCGATAATTTCGTTAATGGGCGAAAAATCTATCTTATTCAATTAGATACACCATTAACGTTTGCTAATCAGCAAGTGCAAATCGTGGAATTGCCGTTCCCGAAAAATAAACAATATCCACAAGAAGGTTGGGAGCATATTGAAGCGGTTATTCCTTTTTTGCCTAAGGAAACAGCAAATGCGTGGATTGAACGGATAAATTCACATTTTTTATGGAACAAAATCACAGATGTACGCGTCAAAGTGAGTGAACCTAAGGTAGAGGGTGAAACGCTCCCAAATCCTTCAATTGCAGTGAGTGGTGATAACGCCGTGTGCATTAAGGTGCATCCTTATCATATTAAGACGATTGTGGCGTCTTGATAAGGGAATAAAGATAATTAGTTAAATAAAGGTGTATTTCTTATGAAAAAAATGAGTTTAGCATTAGCGATTTTAATGAGCTTGGGCTTAGCAGGTTGCGCAAATCAGGATATTTACAGCGGTGATGTGTATTCTGGCGGACAAGCAAAAGAAGCGCGTTCAATCAGCTATGGCACAATCGTTTCTGTAAGAGCGGTGAAAATTCAAGCGGAAAATGAAGGTGTGATCGGCACAGTTGGTGGTGGTGTGCTTGGTGGTATCGCAGGTTCTGGCATTGGCGGCGGCACAGGTCAAGCTATTGCAACGGCTGTAGGCGCAATCGCGGGTGCGGTAATTGGTAGCAAAGTAGAAGAAAAAGCAAGCCAAGTGAATGCACAAGAATTAGTGATCCGAAAAAATGATGGTAAGCAAATTGTTGTTGTACAAAAATACAACGAAAAATTTGTTCCGGGTGCAAAAGTTCAAATCGTAGGCGATTCAAAACTTAATGTATCGGTGATGTAATTTTTTCTTTTAACAAAGTGCGGTGATTTTTCACCGCATTTTTTATGCGCTAAAAATGTGATCTAGCTCTCTAATCTCGTCAAACTCTGTTTACAATTCGTTAACACTTCCATATATTCTTTCAAGATGGTTGATTCTCAACCGCATTTTTTCTTTTTATCCTATGTTATGGAGGTCTGATTTATGGATAGCGCAACGCTACTTCCTTTGGTGGGTATTCCCATTGTTGTAATTGGGTTTGCCTTACGTTTTAATCCTCTACTTGTGGTGGTTGCGGCAGGTTTAGCCACAGGTTTAATGGTGGGAATGGATTTTGGTCTGTTACTGGAAACTTTCGGTGAAAAATTCATTAACAGCCGTTCTCTTGCCACATTTATCCTGATTTTGCCGGTTATTGGATTATTAGAATATTACGGCTTGAAAGAGCGCGCTCAGGCTTGGGTGGCGAAAATGGCAAGTGTTACTTCAGCACGCATTTTGATGCTTTATTTTGTGATGCGTGAAGCTACCGCCGCATTAGGTTTAATATCTTTAGGCGGACACGCACAAACTGTACGTCCTTTGCTTGCACCGATGACAGAAGGGGCTGCGGTCAATAAATATGGTGATTTACCACAGCATATTCGCGATAAAATCAAAGCTCATTCCGCCGCCTGCGACAATATTGCCGTATTCTTTGGAGAAGATATTTTTATCGCCTTTGGTGCGGTATTGCTGATTGATGCTTTCTTGAAAGAAAACGGCATCACCAACGTAGAGCCATTACACATTGGATTATGGGCAATTCCAACTGCGATTGCTGCATTAGTGATTCATATGTTCCGCCTTGTACGCCTTGATGCGAGTATTCATCGCGATGTGTTGGCGTGGCAAGCCCAAACAGGTAAAGCAACAGAGGAGGCGAGCAAATGACCTTAATCAGCATTAATTCCGTTTATTATTTAATTGGCATTATTGTGATGATACTCGTGGTAATGACCTTGCGTGATAAAGCAAATGCTAAACGATTTACCACCGCACTTTTCTGGTTCTTATTTGGCAGCATTTTCTTATTTAGTGATTTAATGATCGCTACCTTAGGAAAAGCGCTTACTTACCGCATTGTTGGGGCAGTTGTAATCGTCATTGCGTTATTGGCTGGACTTGGCTTAGTAGGAAAAGGCGAATACCCAATGGCAACTGATGAGCAACGTGAAGCTTCATCAAATAAATTGAAAAACTGGTTATTCTTGCCCGCAGTATTAATTCCTGTGGTTACAGTGATCGGAACGATCTTCCTGAAAGGCGTATCCATCGGTGGCGTATTCTTGCTTGATCAAAAATATCTCACCCTTGCTGCATTATGCTTAGCTTGTATCACCGCGTTATTAGTCGGTTGGAAACTCACAGGCGGCTCGCCATTGCAAGCGGTAAGCCAATCCAGACGTTTGGTGGACACCATTGGCTGGGCAGCAATTTTACCGCAAATGTTGGCAATGTTAGGCGGTGTATTTGTGGCAGCGAACACTGGGGAATCGGTGCAAAAAGTGGTGAGCTTGTTTATCGACCCAAATAATCGTTTCTTACTCGTTGCCACTTATTGCTTAGGAATGGCGCTCTTCACAATGATTATGGGTAACGCCTTTGCTGCTTTCCCAGTGCTAAGTGCGGGGATTGCCCTGCCGTTTTTAGTGACGATGCACAATGCTGATCCAGCACCGCTGTTTGCGATTGGTATGTATGCGGGTTATTGCGGTACATTAATGACCCCAATGGCAGCAAACTTTAATATCGTGCCTGCCGCATTGTTAGAATTAAAAGATAAATATCAAGTGATCAAAGTGCAGATTCCTTCTGCGGTATCTATTTTGATCGCCAATATTATTCTGATGTATTTCATTATTTTTTAGGGAGCAAGTATGAAACTCACTCAACAACAGGCGACTGAATTTGCCAATATGCCCTTGCAATTTTTACGCCAAGAATACCCAAATCATATAATGCACCTGCTTAATTCTGAAGCCGATGTGCAATCGCCGCGTCAGTTACACCCGATTTTTTACGGCTGTTTTGACTGGCATTCTGCGGTTCACGGCTATTGGCTTTTATTACGCTGTGTAAAAATTTATCCTAATTTAGACAGCAAAGCGGAGATCGAAAAATTATTCGCCGAACATTTCACGGCAGAAAATGTGGCGCACGAGTTGGCTTATTTTCACGCGCCATTCCGTGCTTCTTTTGAACGCCCTTATGGTTATGCGTGGATCTTGGCGCTTGCTCAAGAGCTTAAACAATCCGACTTACCGCAAGCAGAGCAATGGTATGAATTATTGCAACCGCTCACCTTGGATATTCGCCAAAAATTACTCGATTATCTAGGTAAATTAAGCTATCCAATTCGTGTTGGGACGCATTTTAACACCGCCTTTGCATTGGTTTTGGCGTTGGATTATGCAAGAGCAATGCAGGATCAAGAATTGGAAAATGCCATTTTACAGGCGACCGAACGTTATTATCGCCAAGATAAAAATTACCCAGCCAATTATGAACCCGCAGGGGACGATTATCTTTCAGGGGCATTAACGGAAGCCTTGTTAATGAGTAAAGTGTTAGCGGATTTCCCAGCTTGGTTTGCCGAGTTCTTGCCTGAACAACAGCTCAACACTTTGCTAAGTCCGGCAGAAGTGAGCGATCGTGCTGATCCAAAAATTGCCCATTTAGATGGCTTGAATCTGAGCCGTTCGTGGTGCTTCAAACACATCGCAAAAGCGCTACCTGCGGATCACGCCTTACAAACAGCACTTAAAAATGCCATTCAACAGCATCTTCAAGCAAGCTTAGATCACGTTGTAGGTAGTCATTACAGCGGTGCGCACTGGCTTGCGACCTTTGCCTTGTTGGCGTTGGAATAATCCATCACGTTGCTTTCGTTTAAAAAAGCAAACGATAAAAACTTGAGAAAAAATAACCGCACTTTGAGCGATTCGTCAAAGTTGCGGTTTTCTTTTGATCAGAAATAAAATCCCTTTTTCTTTTTCTTTTTCTTTTTCTTTTTCTTAATTCTCCCTGCAATTTGGTATATGATAGGCATAAATTTTTATCGTAATCAAAAACGGATTTATGGCGAAACAATACCCTTCAAGCTCGAAAGATAAAAAAGTTGAGCAGATTAACATTCCCCCTCATTCCATTGAAGCAGAACAAGCGGTCATCGGCAGTATGTTGCTGACAGATGCCCATTGGGACGCCGTATCTGAGCGCATTATTGCCGAAGATTTTTATACCTTTGAGCATCGTCTAATTTTTCAACACATAATGAATTTGATCCGCAACAATAAACCTGTGGATCTTTTAACCTTAGATGAAACCTTAAAAGCCGCTGGCGTGAGCGAAGAAGTGGGCGGTTTTGCCTATTTAGCCGAGCTTTCAAAAAATACGCCAAGTGCAGCGAACGTGCTGACTTATGCGGATATTGTGCGAGAAAAAGCCATTTTGCGTGAGCTAATTGCGTCCAGTAATAAAATTGCTGAAATGAGCTATCAAACCAAAGGGCGAGATGTTAAAGAAATTCTTGATGATGCCGAGCGCGAAGTGTTTAGCATTGCAGAAAAGCGTACCACAGCGACCGAAGGGCCGCAAAATATCATTGATATTTTAGATAAAACCATTGATAAAATTGAATTGCTAAGCGCGAGCGAAACCCATAACGGGGTAACAGGGGTAACCACAGGGTTTATCGATTTAGACCGCAAAACAGCAGGCTTGCAACCTTCTGATTTAATTATTGTCGCCGCACGCCCTTCTATGGGGAAAACCACCTTTGCGATGAACTTGTGTGAAAATGCCGCATTAGCCAGTGATAAACCTGTGCTAGTGTTCAGTTTAGAGATGCCATCAGAACAAATTATGATGCGTTCCTTAGCCTCTCTTTCTCGTGTGGATCAAACGAAAATCCGCACAGGGCAAGGTCTAGATGAAGGGGATTGGGCGAAAATTGCCAGCACTTTAGGAGTGTTTAAACAAAAGCCAAATTTGTATATTGATGATTCTTCAGGCTTAACGCCAACCGAATTGCGTTCTCGTGCAAGACGAGTATACCGCGAACACGGTGGCTTGAGCCTGATTATGGTGGATTACTTGCAGTTAATGCGTGCGCCAGCCTTTTCTGATAACCGTACCTTAGAAATTGCAGAAATTTCACGCTCTTTGAAAGCTTTAGCCAAAGAGCTGGAAGTGCCAGTGATTGCCCTTTCTCAGCTTAACCGTACCTTGGAAAATCGCGCGGATAAACGCCCAGTAAACTCGGATTTGCGTGAGTCTGGCTCTATTGAGCAAGATGCGGATTTGATTATGTTTATTTATCGCGATGAAGTGTACAACGAGAATTCAGAAGAAAAAGGCATTGCGGAAATTATTATCGGTAAGCAACGTAATGGCCCAATTGGTAAAGTGCGGTTGAAATTTAACGGACAATTTTCCCGTTTTGACAACCTTAAAGATCAGCCAGAATATATTCACGAGTAGGCATTATGATTGATGTAAAACCCGCAACAGCAAAAATTAGTTCGCACGCATTAAAACATAACATCAAGGTGATCAAACAAAAAGCGCCAAATAGCAAGGTGATCGCGGTGGTAAAAGCCAATGCCTATGGACACGGCGTGGCGTTTGTGGCGTCCGTGTTGGAAGAATTTGTCGATTGCTTTGGTGTGGCACGTTTAGAAGAAGCGCTGACGTTGCGTTCCAACGGCATTACCAAGCCCATTTTATTATTAGAAGGCTTTTTCCGCGCCAAAGATTTGCCGATTATTGCGGTGAATAATATCCAAACTATCGTGCATAACAAAGAACAATTAGAAGCTTTACAGCAAGCCGATTTACCTAACCCGATTAAAGTCTGGCTTAAAATTGACACGGGAATGCATCGCCTTGGTGTTGCCTTAGATGAAGTGGAAACATTTTGCCAAGCCCTTGAAAAATGTCCAAATATTGAACCGCACTTTGGTTTCGTCAGTCATTTTAGCCGTGCCGATGAATTAGAATCTGATTACACGCAAAAACAACTTAACGCCTTTCTTCAAGCTACCGAAAATAGAGCAGGGGAGCGTAGCATTGCGGCATCAGGGGGCATTTTATTTTGGCACGAAGCGCATTTAGATTGGATTCGCCCCGGCATTATTTTATACGGCATTTCGCCGAACAATGTACCAAGCCGAGAATACGGCTTAATTCCTGTAATGACGCTAACTTCATCACTGATTGCGGTGCGTGAGCATAAAAAGGGCGAACCTGTAGGCTATGGCGGAAAATGGGTGAGCGAACAAGATACCAAAATTGGTGTGGTCGCCATTGGCTATGGCGATGGCTATCCAAGAGATATGCCAATGGGAACGCCCGTTTATCTTAATGGTCGCCTTGTGCCAATTGTGGGCAGAGTATCAATGGATATGCTCACCGTTGATCTTGGCAAAGACAGCCAAGATCAAGTGGGCGATGAAGTGATCTTATGGGGCAAGGAATTGCCTATCGAAGAAATCGCAGCAATAAGCGGCATTTTAAGTTATGAATTAATAACAAAACTCACCCCACGAGTTTTGACGGAATATATTGATTAATCTGGTGTTTTTATAAACGATTTAATCGTGCTGTTATAAAAATGGATTTCTATTCTTAACAATTAAAGGAAAAACAATGAAAAATATCAACCCAACTACCACTAACGCGTGGAAAGCCTTAGAACAACACAAAAGTAACCTAGGTGAAACCACGATCCAGCAATTATTTGCGCAAGAACCCAATCGTTTTAAAGATTATTCTTTAACCTTTGATAACGAGATTTTGGTGGATTACTCAAAAAATAACCTTACCCAAGAAACTTTAGAGTTATTACGTCAATTAGCGGAAGAATGTGGTTTGCAGGAAGCCACAGAAGCAATGTTCACTGGGGAAAAAATCAACCGCACGGAAAATCGTGCTGTTTTACACACCGCACTTCGTAACCGTTCAAATACCCCTGTATTGGTGGACGGCAAAGATGTAATGCCTGAAGTGAATGCCGTGCTGGCGAAAATGAAATCTTTCTGTGATCGCGTCATTTCGGGCGAATGGAAAGGCTACACAGGCAAAGCGATCACTGATGTGATTAACATCGGCATTGGTGGCTCGGATTTAGGGCCTTATATGGTAACTGAAGCCTTGCGTCCTTATAAAAACCACCTCAATATGCACTTTGTGTCTAACGTGGACGGCACGCACATCGCGGAAACCTTGAAAAAAGTGAACCCAGAAACCACCCTAGTGCTAGTAGCATCAAAAACTTTCACCACGCAAGAAACAATGACCAACGCAAATTCTGCCCGTGATTGGTTCTTAGCCAGTGCGAAAGATGAAGCACATATTGCAAAACATTTCGCCGCACTTTCAACGAACGCAAAAGAAGTGGAAAAATTCGGCATTGATACCGCACATATGTTTGAATTCTGGGATTGGGTTGGCGGACGCTATTCCTTATGGTCGGCTATCGGTTTATCTATCGCCCTTTCTATCGGTTTTGAAAACTTTGAAGCCTTGTTATCAGGCGCGCACGAAATGGATAAACATTTCCGCAATGCACCACTGGCTGAAAATATCCCAGCGACTCTTGCCTTAGTGGGGTTATGGAACACCAATTTCCTTGGTGCACAAACCGAAGCGATTTTGCCATATGACCAATATTTACACCGTTTCGCTGCTTATTTCCAACAAGGCAATATGGAATCAAACGGAAAATATGTGGGACGTGATGGCAAAGTAGTAGATTATCAAACTGGTCCAATTATCTGGGGCGAACCTGGGACAAACGGACAACACGCGTTCTATCAATTAATTCACCAAGGGAAAATTTTAATTCCTTGTGATTTCATTGCCCCAGCACAAACCCACAACCCACTTTCAGATCATCACCTGAAATTATTGTCTAACTTCTTCGCTCAAACTGAAGCACTGGCTTTCGGTAAAAGCAAAGAAGAAGTGGAAGCAGAATTTGTCAAAGCGGGCAAATCCCTTGATGAAGTGAAAGACATCGTGCCATTTAAAGTGTTCACAGGTAACAAACCAACCAATTCCATCTTATTGCAAAAAATTACCCCATTTAGCTTGGGCGCACTCATTGCAATGTACGAACACAAAATCTTCACGCAAGGTGTAATCTTCAACATTTTCAGCTTTGACCAATGGGGTGTAGAGCTTGGCAAACAGCTCGCCAACCGCATTTTACCAGAGCTTGAAAACAACAACGAAATCACCAGCCACGACAGCTCAACCAACGGTTTAATCAACCAATACAAAGCGTGGCGTTAATTTATTTTTAATTTGAAAATAAAAGTGCGGTGATTTTTCACCGCATTTTTTTCGTATCAATAAAATGTTTCCTAGCAAGAAAAACACCTTTTCCAATAATAGGTATTGGCACGTTTTCGCTTGTGATAGAATCCGCACGATTTTTTAACCTTAGGAGAAATTAATGAAAAAATTAGCTTTTGCAGGCGCATTATTTGCTTTTGCAGCAACAAGTGCCAGTGCCATTGATGTAGTCAGCAAAGATGGCAAGGTGGATTTTGGTTCACGTTTTGAAGCAACGGTTATTGCTAATAATGTTGATGGCGGTTGGGAGATGATCTGGGGGTCGAAAGAGCAACTTTGGCTGACAGAACGTGCAGGCAGAAATATCGTGAGCATTGATCCAAAAACAGGTGAGAAAACCGTGTTGTATCATTTTGCTAATGCTTATGAGAAATTTCCACATCAAGGCGTGTTAGGGTTAGCCTTAGATCCAAATTTTGATGCAGGTGAGCCTTATGCTTATGCGGCTTATACTTATGCTGATGGCGAGAAAAAATTCGCCCGTATTGTACGTTTAACCTATGATGCGAAAGCCAATAAATTAGGTGATGAGCAAATTGTGATTGACCACATTATCGCAGGCGTGGATCACAATGCAGGACGCATTAAATTTGGCCCAGATGGCAAACTTTATTACACCACAGGTGATTTAGGTTATAACCAAGGTAAACACGTTTGTGATGAAATCACTTCACAAAAATTACCAACGGCAGAACAAGTGAAAAATCACGATCACAGTGCTTATAACGGCAAAACCTTGCGTATCAACAAAGATGGCTCAATCCCTGATGATAACCCTGTAATTAAAGGCGTGAAAAGCCATGTTTATACTTATGGACACCGCAATCCACAAGGTTTAGTGTGGGTGGGGAATCACCTTTATAGCACAGAACAAGGCCCATCAAGTGATGATGAATTGAACAAACTTGAAGCGGGTGGAAACTACGGCTGGCCGCACGTTGCGGGCTTTAAAGATGATTTGGCTTATGTTTATGCTAACTATTCGGCAGCGGTGAATTGCCCGAGCGTGAAATATGATCCGAATGTGATCCCTGAAGGCGTGCCAACGCAAAAAGAAACGGATTACAAAGAGCCTGTGGTTGATCCGGTAAAAACTTTCTTCACGGTTAATAATAACTACAACTACACCAATGCGACTTGTGGCAAGTTGTCATATATTTGTTGGCCAACCATTGCCCCAGGTAATGCGGTTTATTATCCAAAAGACGGCGTAATCCCAGAGTTCCGCAATTCATTATTATTAGCAACCTATAAGAGCGGTTCGATTTATCAAGTAAAAATGAATGAAGACGCAAGCAATGTGCAAGGGGATACCGCGAAATATTTCACCAGTGCAAACCGTTATCGCAATGCGTTAGTGAGCCCTGATACCCGCAAAATCTATGTGGTAACAGACAATATGGGGAACGGTCGTCAGTTAGATGACACGCCAACATCAAAAATGGCAAACCCAGGATCAATTATTGTGTTTGAATATATCGGTCAATAATTCTTCTTTCAAATAGAAAAAGTGCGGTGAAAAATTGAAAAAATTTCACCGCACTTTTTATCGCATTATTTTTTCCAAATAATATGATATTGGCGATCTTCTTCTTGATGAGAAATGAGGAATTTCGCGAAAATATCGTCCATTTCGTCTTGCTCATTGACTAAGCCGATCCAAACTTCGGCATATTCTTCAGGATCAATTAGCACGCCGATTTCTTCTTCCCAATCTTCTGCGGTTTCGACAAATTCTACCGCGCCGCGTTCTTCAAATTGGAGATTAAAAAGCAGAATATCTGCGGGATCAAGGTTTTCCCCCGCCATTTCAAGAAAAATATCGTAGGCAATATCAATGGCTGTATCGGGATCGAGTTTTTGTTTTTGTTCTGTCATTGGTTGTCTTATTTAGGTGAAAAGGGTAGGTATCATAACATAAGAATAATGGCGAAAGAAAAGTGCGGTGATTTTCCACCGCACTTTATTTTTTGCTCGATTAGCTTTTAGCCCGTATTACGCATTCCCGCTGCGATACCTGTGATGGTGATCATCAAGGCTTGTTCAACATCAGGATTTGGATTTTCTGGATTTTCACGCAAGCGGCGTAATAATTCCACTTGTAATAAGTTAAGTGGATCGGTGTAAATATTACGCAGTGCGATAGATTCAGCAATCCAAGGAAGATCAGACATTAATTGATCTTCGTGCGATAAAGACAGAATTGTTTGAATATCCGCTTTTAATTGTTCGCGTAATGATTGCCCTAAATACCACAATTCAGGTTTCACAAGGTGCTGATCGTAATGCTCTGAAAGCCAAGTGTCGGTTTTGCTGAATACCATTTCCAACATTCCGATACGCGTAGAAAAGAACGGCCATTGTTTACACATTTCTTCGATCACATCACCTTTGCCTTGTTCAATGGCTAAACGCACAGAAGCGCCTGCACCAAGCCAAGCTGGGAGCATTAAGCGGTTTTGCATCCACGCGAAAATCCAAGGAATAGCACGCAAACTTTCTACCCCACCATTTGGATTACGTTTTGCAGGGCGTGAACCTAATGGCAATTTTGACAGCTCTTGTTCTGGCGTTGCAGAACGGAAATAAGGCACGAAATCTTTATCGCCACGCACCACGCCACGGTAAATTTCGCAAGACGTGGTAGAAAGCTCGTCCATCACTTCACGCCACGCCGTTTTTGGCTCTGGCGGTGGTAATAAATTGGCTTCTAAAATTGCGCTAGCATAAAGATCTAAACTGCCCACTGCCACGGCTGATAAGCCCAGTTTAAAGCGGATCATTTCCCCTTGTTCAGTAACACGCAATCCGTTTTTCAATGAGCGTGGTGGCTGAGAAAGTAATGCTGCGTGTGCTGGTGCGCCACCACGTCCGATTGTGCCGCCGCGTCCGTGGAATAAGGTGAGTTCAATGCCGAGTTCTTCACACAAATTCACTAGCTGTTCTTGCGCACGATATTGCGCCCAAGAAGCCGCCATCATTCCTGCGTCTTTGGCACTGTCGGAATAGCCGATCATCACCATTTGTTTGTTGTCAATCACGCCACGATACCAACCGATATTGAATAATTGGCGCATTACTTCTTCAGACGCATCTAAGTCATCAAGGGTTTCAAACAATGGCACAACAGGCAAATGATAAGGCACGCCCGCTTCTTTCAAGAGTAAATGCACGGCAAGCACGTCAGAAGCCGTGCGCGCCATAGAAATAATGTAGCAGGAAATCACGCCCTCTGGCTGTTCTGCGATCACTTTACAGGTATCTAACACTTCTTGCGTTTCTGCTGAAGGTTGCCAATCACGCGGTAACAGTGGGCGGCGTGAGCTTAATTCACGGATTAAGAACGCTTGTTTGTCATCTTCCGTCCATTGTGAATAATCGCCTAAACCGATATAACGGGTGATTTCCGCAATGGCATCGCTATGACGTGTACTTTCTTGGCGAATATCAAGGCGAGAAAGGGATAAACCAAAGCAACGGATACGGCGTAAGCAATCAAGTAGCGCGCCGTTAGCGATAATGCGCATTCCGCATTGATGTAGAGATTGATAACAATCGTAAAGGGGTTCCCAAAGCTGTTCGTCATCAGTGAGCAGTTCTTGCTCAGTTACAACTGGGGTTCTGCCCTCCAATAAATCGCCGTAATTCGCCACGGTTTTGATCAATTTGCTACGCAAATCTTTCACCACAAAACGGTAAGGCTCTAGGTGATCGCCATATTTAGCACGAAATTCTGGCGTGCATTCAATCACAGAAAGTTCATCAGCAAGTAATTTAATGTCTTCTAAAAAGAGTTCTGCGGCTTTCCAACGATTCATCAGCAACACTTGGCGGGTGGTTTGCGCGCTAACAAATGGGTTTCCATCACGGTCACCGCCCATCCAAGAAGAAAAACGCACAGGGGCAAGATCCACTGGCAGCTGCACCGCAAAATTTTTCTCTAAATGGAAGTTAAATAAACGGCAGAATTCTGGCACGGCTTTCCATAAACTGTTTTCAATCACCGCCATTCCTGCTTTGGCTTCATCAACGGGCGTTGGACGTTGAGTACGAATTTCATTGGTATGCCAAGCAAGAGCAATCAGCTGCATTAAGCGGCGTTTAAGTTTGGTGGTTTCCGCTTCGGTTAAATCATCGTGTTCCAAACGGCTTAAACAGCGGTTGATTTCAACGTGTTTATGCCCGAGTGAACGGCGTGTTACCTCTGTTGGGTGAGCGGTAAGCACCAGCTCAATAATCAGTTTCTGTACCGCATCAAGCACTTTTTCTGTTGGCACATTTTGCGCTTTTAAGCGTTGAAAGAGCGCTTCTAAGGTACGGTCGGAAGACTCTTGGTCAATATGCTGACGGGAAATGGTTTGATATTGCTCAGCAATATTGGTGAGGTTTAAGAAGTGGCTAAAAGCACGCGCCACAGGAATGATGTTTTCATCGGAAATCGTGGCTAGTATTTCAAGCAATTGTTCACGGGATTTTTCATCACCTGCACGGGAATTTCTTGATAACACGCGAATTTTTTCAATTAAATCAAGAATTTCACTGCCTTGTGCATCACTAATGGTTTCCCCTAAGAAATGCCCAAGCATATTGATGTTGTTACGCAACGTTGTGTATTGTTGGATCATAAGCACCTCACAAAAAAGTAAATTCGTTTTCTGAGATAGATATAATCAAAAATAGGGAGAAAGGTCAATTATTTAAAAGATAAAAAATAATATAAATCAAAAGTGCGGTGGTTTTTCTATAAATTTCTGCAATTTTTTTATATAAAATCTAAATAAGTTACAAATTTGTTAAAAAATAGAAATAAAAACGCCCGCACTTAACGGGCATTATACTGAGCGGATAAATTGGCGTTAATTACATTTTTTCACCGAGCTACGGATCACCAATTCAGGGTGCATTTCAATAATTTCGTGCTGGCCTGATTTCTCACTAATGCGTTGGAACAATAAGTTCACCGCTTGTGCACCTAAACGAGATTTAGACTGGTGTATCGTAGTGAGCGGTGGCGAATAAAAACGTGAGGCGTGGATATTATCATAGCCAATAATGGAAATATCATCAGGCACTTTCAGCCCTTTTTCACCAATGGCCGAAATTGCGCCTAGCGCCATTACATCATTACAGCAAAACACGGCTGTTGGCAATTCATCTTGTCTTAAGATTTTATTCATACATTCATAGCCGTCTTCTGGCTCAAAAAAACCCTCCATCACCCAGTTAGGATTGATAGGCAAATTGGCGTCTTCCATTGCTTTAACAAAGCCTTCATAGCGTGTTTTGGCGGTGGTTTTGATTAATTCTCCCGCAATAATACCAATGGCTTTATGTCCGTTATCAATCAGATATTTGGTTGCCATATAACCGCCCTCAAAGCTGTTATCTTGAATAATATCTGTGTTTTGATTATTCGGCCCCCAATCCATTACCACCATTGGAATATCCGTGAAATTCGCCAATAGATCAAGAGAATCTTGCGTATATTCTGCGCACATTACCAATACGCCGTCCACGCGTTTTTTGGCTAACATTTCTAAGTGATTTTTTATTTTTTCAGGTTCATTTTGCGTGTTACATAAAAATAAAGAATAACCTTGGCGATAACAATGCTCTTCCACGGCGTGAATAATTTCCGCAAAATAAGGGGCTTCACTGGTGGTTACGATCATTCCAATGGATTTTGTAGTGTTTACTTTCAAGCTTCTTGCCACCGCACTTGGTGAATAATTCAATGCTTGAATGGCATCACGTACTTGCTTTTCTGTTTCTGGCGCAACAAAACGGGTTTTATTGATTACATGAGATACGGTCGTTGTGGATACGCCCGCCATTTTTGCCACATCTTTAATTGTTGCCATAAATCCTCCAAAAAATTTTGGCTATTATAAAGGGCGAAATCGAATTGTTAAGGCTTATTGTGAAAAAATTTGCGCTGTATCACAGCTTTTTCTCGTTTGTTTAAGAAATTTTCTTTTTTTCGCAATTTTGCTATAATCCCGAGAAATTTTATCAACTTTTAGGAGTAAATTATGGGTACATTTGGCTATGCAATGATGATGGTGGTTCTTTCACTTAGCGTGATCCTTGTTCTTGCATCATCGATTTTTTAATGATTTGATCCAAAGAAAAGCTAAGTTTAATAAAACTTAGCTTTTTTATTATGTCTTTGATGCAAAAAATAAGCCCTACATTTGTAGGGCTTATTGCGTTCCTAAATAAAATCAAACGAAATAGAAAATTAAAGTTTATCTGCGTTTTGTTTTAAGTATTTTGCAACGCCTTCTGGGCTATCTTTCATCCCTTCTTTACCTTTTTCCCATTGAGCTGGGCAAACTTCACCGTGCTCTTCGTGGAATTGTAACGCATCTACCATACGGATCATTTCGTCAATGTTACGACCAAGTGGAAGATCGTTTACAACTTGGTGACGAACAACGCCATCTTTGTCGATTAAGAATGAAGCGCGAAGTGCAACGCCTGCTTCTGGGTGTTCGATACCGTAAGCTTGTGCGATGTCGTGTTTAACGTCTGCTACCATTGCGAATTGAACTTCACCGATACCACCGGCATCAACAGAGGTTTTACGCCACGCATTGTGAGTGAATTGAGAGTCGATAGACACACCAACTACTTCAACACCGCGATTTTTGAATTCTTGATAACGGTGATCGAATGCGATGATTTCAGATGGGCATACGAAAGTAAAATCTAAAGGCCAGAAGAAGATAACAGCTGGTTTACCTTTGATGTGTTCTTTTAAGTTAAAGTTATCAACGATTTCACCGTTGCCTAATACTGCTGATGCAGTAAAATCTGGTGCTTGACGAGTTACTAATACCATAGTACAAATCTCCTATAAAAAATTGATGATAGATATGCTTAAACAACAATAAGCGTAAATCGGCAAATATTCTAAAGAAAAGCACCGCACTTGAATAGCTGTTTTTATCTATTAAATTGATTATTTTTACCTAAGTTTAATAAAAGTAAGGAAAATTTATGAAAGCAAATACCACATCAAACACCACTTTTGTCCACGCTGGACGCAAAAAGAGAATGACGCAAGGCAGTGTCAATCCAGTGATTCAGCGAGCTTCTTCGCTAGTTTTTGATTGCCTTGCAGATAAAAAAGAAGCAGGCAAAAATCTCACCAAAGGCGCATTATATTACGGCCGCCGCGGCACACTCACTCACTTTGCTTTGCAAGATTTAATGTGTGAATTAGAAGGTGGTGCAGGTTGTTATCTTTATCCTTGTGGAGCAGCAGCAGTAACCAATGCGATTCTTTCTTTTGTCGCCACAGGGGATCATATTTTGATGACAGGGGCGGCTTATGAGCCAACTCAAGTATTCTGTAATGTGATTTTGCAAAAAATGGGCGTGAGTACCACTTATTATGATCCGCTTATGGGCGCGGAAATCGCCAATTTAATGCAGCCCAATACCAAAGTAGTGTTTTTAGAATCACCAAGCTCGCTCACAATGGAAGTGCCTGATATTCCTGCCATTGTAAAAGCCGTGCGTGCGGTGAATCCTGACGTGGTGATTATGATTGATAACACTTGGGCAGCAGGCGTGTTGTTCAAGGCATTGGAACACGGTATTGATATTTCGATCCAAGCAGGCACGAAATATTTAGTCGGCCATTCCGATGCAATGATTGGTACGGCGGTGTCTAACGCCCGTTGTTGGGATAAATTACGCGAACATTCTTATTTAATGGGGCAAATGGTAGATGCGGATACCGCTTATATGACTGCGCGCGGTATTCGTACCTTAGCGGTTCGCCTTAAACAACATCAAGAAAATAGCATAAAAGTGGCGCAATGGCTGGCTCAACAGCCTGAAGTCAAAGCCGTGTATCACCCTGCTTTGCCAAGCTGCCCAGGACACGAAAACTTTAAGCGGGATTTCACTGGTTCAAGTGGGTTATTTTCTTTTGAGTTAAACGAAAAATTAACCCAAGAACAATTAGAACGTTTTATGGATCATTTTGAACTCTTCTCAATGGCGTATTCTTGGGGGGGATTTGAATCTTTAATTCTGTATAACCAACCTGAAGAAATTGCCAAAATTCGTCCAAATATTGCACGCAAGCTCACTGGCACATTAATTCGTGTGCATATTGGTTTTGAAGAAGTTGAAGATTTAATCGCGGATCTGAAAGCTGGCTTTGAACGCTTGAAAGGCTAAACTTGAAAGGCTAAAAGCAAAGACCCCACCTAAAAAGTGGGGTCGTTTTTTGGCTAAAAATTAATTTTCTTTTTTCAGTTTGATTTCTTGCACCCATTTATTCACCAAACGTTTCCCTTCTTCTGCTGAACCAAAACGCTCGAAGTCAATATTAATCGGTTTTAAGGTTTTTGGATCAACGGATTTCGGTGAGGCGGTCGCATTCACATTCGTTGGAATTTGATACACGCCCGCTTCACGCCACGGAATTTCTTGTGCTTCTTTGGAAAGTGCCCAATCCACAAATAATTTCGCGTTATCTAAATTTCTTGCGCCTTTAATAATGCTTAATCCGCCAAGAGAATAACTATCGCCCTCACAAGGCAAAATGGCTTCCACGGGCGCACCATTTTCTTTCTCCGTTGCATAACTATGCACAAATCCTACGCTCACGGCGCTTTCGCCACGCGCTAGGTTGCTGGTAACTTGGTTGCTTTTCATATATTGCGACACGTTTGCATCAAGCTGTTTTAAATATTCAAAGGCTTTTTCTTCCCCTAAAAGCTCAATGAGCGTAACAATGGCCGTGTAAGTTGTGCCTGAAAGCTGAGGATCTGGCACTTGAATTTGTCCTTTTAAGCGTGGATCGAGCAAATCTTTCCAGCATTTTGGATAGTCTTTAATACCGAGTTCAGCAAATTTTTCCGTATTCACGCCAAAGCCGAGCACAAGCATATACAAAATAGAGGTGAGATCACCTTTTTTATCCAACAAGGCTTTAAATTGTGGCATTGTTTCCGCTTGTTTTGGTGAGCGATAAGGGCTAAGCAAGCCGAGATCTGCCGCCTGATAATGCAATTCAATTGTGCCGCCATACCACGCGTCTGCTTGCGGATTATTTTGTTCCGCTTTTAACTTGGATAAGGTCGCCCCTGTGCTGTTACGCACAAATTGAGTTTGCACATTGTATTTTTTACTAAAAGTTTGAGTGATTTTCTCGCAAGTTGTGCTTTGCACACTGCAATATATTGTTAGCTTGCCTTCTGCGTGAACGGCATTAGAAAGTAGAGTAGCCGAGCCTAAACAAAGTGCGGTGTAAATTTTGCTTAAATTTTTATTTAGAAAGTTCATCATCACTCCTTTTCGTTCCCTTTCACATCAATAATAAACACTTCCGATTGCGATCCTAATCGCATTGGAATCCCCCAAAATCCATAGCCTGAGGTTACGAAAAAATGCCCGTTGCCAATTTTCTCATAACCGTAATCTAAACGATATAACACTTTTGTGATTAAATTTGCGGGAAACACTTGCCCTTTATGGGCGTGGCCTGAAACTTGAATATCAATCGGCAAGGTGGAATGTTCCATAATTTCTGTTGGACGATGATCTAACAGAAAAATCGGTAAATCCCTTTTTGTTTTATCACGGGTTTTATCAAGTGCGGCTAAAATTTGTTTAGTTTTTGGACGTGCTTTGAATAAATCATCATTGCGTCCAATCAGCACAAAACGGTTATCCACTTCTAGCGCTTGATCCATCAGAACCGTAATGCCCGCCTTGCGAATTTCTTTCGCAATGGCTTGTTGCTGACCAAAGAAATCGTGGTTGCCTAAGGTGGCATAAACCCCAAGGGGCGCACGCAGTTTCGCAAGATGTGGCTGCATTTTTTCTGCTACATAAGCGCGAATATTATCATCCATAATATCGCCTGGCAGCAAAATAATATCCACCTTTTGTTCATTCATTATTTCAGCCAGTTGATCTAACTGTTTCCCACCAAATAAACGCCCAAGGTGAAAATCACTCGCCATTCCAATGCGCAGTGGCTTGAAAGGCTTATCTAGCGTGATTTCATAATGAATTACCTGTGGCGTGTAAGCATTATACACACTCAAGCCAATCAAACTGGCTAAACCAAGGGGATAAAGCCAAGCTAAAGTGCGGTGCAATTTTTGCTTAAATTTTTGTTTTCTAAAAATAAAGTAAATCGCTACGCACACCAAACTGACAAAACTGGCAAAGAGCAAAAACGCCAAAATAAACGCGCTGGTGCGGAACATTGGGTAAATGCGCGACACAGTGAGCAAAATAATACTATTTGCGCCGAGATAAGTAATAAGGGTTAAAATTTTACGACAAACAGGACTGGTATTTTGCAAATAAAGCCAAGATAGCGTGCGGTTAAAAATATAAATGAAGAATTGTAAAAAAATAATACAAATTGCGAAAATAATTTGGTATCGCATTACGAACAGCTTTCCTAAAATAAAAAATCATAAAGAGCGGTTATTTTTAACCGCACTTTATATTTTGTCAATGGAAAAGCTTAGTCAAGCTTAATTTCTTCAATCCAACGCTTAATCAAGCGCTTACCTTCTTCATCTGAACCAAAGCGTTCAAAATCAAAGTCAATGAGTTTTAAGGTTTTTGGATCAGTGGAATTTGGTGAGGCTTTGGCGTGAATATTGGTTGGAATTTGATACATTTTTTCTTCGCGCCACGCAATTTCTTGCGCTTCAGGCGTTAATGCCCAATCCATAAATAATTTTGCATTTTGTAAATTTCTTGCCCCTTTCAAAATGCTGATGCCGCCAAGGGAATAGCTGTCGCCTTCGCAAGGTAAAATGGCTTCCACAGGCGCACCGTTTTCTTTCTCGGTGTGATAACCATTAATAAAACCAATGGTTACCGCCGCATCACCACGGGAAAGATTGGATTTCTCTGTACCACTTTTAGCATATTGAGAAATATTTTTATCTAAGGCTTTCAAATAACGAAAGGCTTCTTCTTCACCGAATAACTGTACTAGCGTTGCGATAAAGGTATAGCCCGTGCCAGTATTGCGCGGATCAGGCATTTGAATTTGATCTTTAAATTTTGGATCGGTTAAATCTTTCCAGCATTTTGGATAGTCTTTAATGCCTAATTGTTTGAATTTTTCGGTGTTTACGCCAATGCCTAACACAATAATGTAGCCAATGGAGGTAACATCGCCGTGTTTGTCGAGCAAGGCTTTAAATTGTGGCATAGTTTCCGCTTGCAATGGTGAACGATAAGGCTCGAGTAAGCCTAATTGTGCGGCTTGAAAGTGCGGCTCAATTGTGCCGCCGTACCAAATATCCGCTTGAGGCAAAGCTTGCTCCGCTTTGATTTTGGCAAGGGTTGCGCCCGTGCTGTTACGCACAAATTTGGTGTCCACGTTATATTTCTTGGCAAAAACTTGCGCCATTTTTTCGCAGACAGAATGTTGCACGCTGCAATAAACCGTTAATCGCCCTTCAGCTTGCGCATTGTGGCTGAATAAAAATAGGCTGCCTGCAGCGCAAATAGGAAGAAGCGATTTGGCTAAAAATGATGAGAGAAAGGTCTTAAATTGCATTGTCATTTCCTTATTAACAAATGATTAAAAAGTGATATTGACGAGCAAGAAAGAAATTAGAAAGGTAAAGCAGAAAATTCCGCAAAATAAAGGCGTTTGCAAGAATATGATCTAATTAGTTTCCTACGTCAGCATTAACTGAATCAGGTTCACGGGTATTATCTCAGCTTGTTTGGATATTCCATCAAGCACCCCGACTAATTCTCGTTTAGTATAGAAAGGGCAGGCTAGGGCTGTCAATGATAAAAAGGTTAAATGGCATTAATTAATGATGAAAAGATTTAATAAAAATAATGAAAAAAATTACCGCACTTTTCTTTTTATTTAGGAAAGAAAATAACTTGCATTTTTATTTTTAATAAACAGAGAAAAAAGAAAGTGCGGTGAAATTTTTTCAATTTTTCACCGCACTTTGTGATAGGCGTTGATTAAGCTGGTGCTTGGAAGATCACTTGATCGGCTTTTTGTGTATATTGATTAAGTTGATCAAAATTCATATAGCGATAAGTGTCGTCTTTGTCCTGCTGTAAATCCGCCACATAGGCTTGGTATTCTTCTGGCGTTGGCAGTTTGCCGAGTAGTGCTGCTACGGCGGCGAGTTCTGCGGAAGCCAAATACACATTCGCCCCTTGTCCTAAACGGTTTGGAAAGTTGCGTGTTGAGGTAGAAACCACGGTGGCGTTGTTTGCCACGCGCGCTTGGTTACCCATACAAAGTGAACAGCCTGGGATTTCAATACGCGCACCACTTTTACCGTAAATGCTGTAATAGCCTTCTTCTGTTAATAGACTGGCGTCCATTTTTGTTGGTGGTGCAAGCCATAGACGGGTTGGAATCACGTCTTTGAATTTGGCTAATAATTTTCCAGCAGCACGGAAATGTCCAATGTTGGTCATACAAGAGCCGATAAACACTTCGTCAATTTTATCCCCTTGCACTTCAGAAAGCAGTCGAGCGTCATCAGGATCATTTGGTGCGCATAAAATCGGTTCTTTGATTTCGTTGAGATCGATTTCAACCACCGCGGCATATTCTGCATCAGGATCAGCGCTGAGCAATTCTGGGTTTTCTAACCATTTTTCCATTGCTTTGATACGGCGTTCAAGGGTGCGCGCATCGCCATAGCCTTCTGCAATCATCCATTTGAGCAACACGATATTAGAATTGAGATATTCAATGATCGGTTCTTTATCTAATTTGATGGTACAAGCCGCCGCAGAGCGTTCAGCAGAAGCATCGGAAAGCTCAAAGGCTTGTTCCACTTTAAGGTGTTCTAGCCCTTCAATTTCTAAAATGCGGCCTGAGAAAATATTTTTCTTGCCTTGTTTTTCTACGGTGAGTAAGCCTTGTTGGATCGCATAATAAGGAATAGCGTGTACTAAATCACGCAAGGTGATCCCCGGTTGCATTTCCCCTTTGAAACGCACTAGCACGCTTTCAGGCATATCCAACGGCATTACGCCAGTGGCAGCAGCGAATGCCACCAAACCTGACCCCGCAGGGAAAGAGATACCAATCGGGAAGCGTGTGTGCGAATCGCCGCCAGTGCCTACGGTATCAGGCAATAACATACGGTTGAGCCAAGAGTGGATCACGCCGTCCCCTGGACGCAGGGATACACCGCCACGGTTCATAATAAAATCTGGCAGGGTGTGGTGAGTAACAACGTCCACCGGTTTTGGATAGGCAGCCGTATGGCAGAAAGATTGCATCACCAAATCCGATGAAAAACCTAAACAAGCGAGATCTTTTAGCTCATCACGAGTCATTGGGCCGGTGGTATCTTGCGAGCCGACAGATGTCATTCTTGGTTCGCAATATTGCCCCGGGCGAATGCCCTCTACACCACAAGCGCGGCCGACCATTTTTTGGGCAAGGGTAAAGCCTTTGTGGTTATCCGCAACGGCTTGTGGTTTGGCGAATACATCATTATCAGGTAAGCCAAGGGATTGACGCGCTTTATGGGTTAGCCCACGTCCGATAATTAATGGAATACGTCCGCCTGCGCGTACTTCATCTAATAACACATTGGTTTTTAAGCTAAATTCAGCCAAAACTTCATCGCTATCGTGCTTGCAGATTTTGCCTTGGTATGGGTAAATATCAATCACATCGCCCATATTGAGCTTGCTGACATCTACTTCAATTGGCAATGCTCCCGCGTCTTCTAAGGTGTTGAAGAAAATAGGGGCAATTTTTCCGCCTAATACCACGCCGCCTGCGCGTTTATTCGGAATGTAAGGAATATCTTCCCCCATAAACCACAACACTGAGTTAGTGGCAGATTTGCGTGATGAACCTGTGCCGACCACATCACCCACATAAGCGAGCGGATAGCCTTTTTCTTTTAACGCATTAATTTGTTGAATTGGCCCAATGTTGCCGGCGTCATCAGGCTGAATGCCTTCTCGTTCATTTTTCAGCATTGCTAAGGCGTGTAAAGGAATATCAGGGCGCGACCACGCATCTTGCGCGGGGGAAAGATCGTCCGTGTTGGTTTCGCCCGACACTTTAAATACGGTAACGGTGATCTTTTCATCTAATTTGGGACGTGATAAATACCAGTCTGCATTCGCCCAAGATTCAAGAATTTGTTGCGCGTAAGGATTGCCTTGTTTGGCACGTTGTTCTACATCGTAGAAATTATCGAACATTAAAAGGGTGGAAGAAAGGGCAGTGACGGCATAAGGGGCGAGGGCTTCATTATCAAGGGCTTGCAGCAAGGGTTCTATATTATAACCACCTTGCATTGTGCCCAAAATTTGCACCGCACTTTCTGGGCTAATCAATGGCGAATGGGCCGTGCCATTGACAATTGCAGCAAGGAAGGACGCTTTGACATAAGCTGCTTCGTCCACCCCTGCTGGCACGCGGGTTTTAAAAAGCTCAAGGAGATAATCGGCTTGCTCAGCAGGGGGATTTTTTAATAATTCGATAAGCTGTGCGGTTTGTTCAGCATCTAATGGTTTTGGTACAACACCTTGTGCCGCACGTTCATCAATATGTTTTTGGTAATTTTGTAGAAAGTTTGACATTGTGTTTCCTCTTATTGCTTTTATCGTTAGGGGTAGCACTTTTCTTGTTTTCACTTTCTTGCGTTAAACAAGAAAAGTGCGGTGTTTTTTGAGAGAATTTTTGCGATTTTTTGCTTAGAAAACTTTCTTAAATGGCTTAATAATCACCTCGCCATAAACGCCAGCTTCCACATAAGGATCTTGGCTTGCCCATTGTTGTGCCGCTTCAAGGCTGTCAAATTGGGCGATTACTGTTGAGCCAGTAAATCCAGCTTCACCGGGGTTTTCGTCATCAATGGCAGGATTTGGGCCTGCAGTTAAAAGGCGGTTTTCTGCTTGTAATTGTTTTAAACGTGCAAGATGTTGTTCACGCACCGCAAGGCGTTGAGCAAGGGTATTGGGTTTGTCTTGAGCAAAAATAACGTAATACATAGTTTCTCCTTTTTTAGGCTTCATCAATTAACGCAAGGGCTTTTTCTAGCTCTGGGTTATTTTCTCTTGGAACAACACGCGGTCGTCCGTTGCTATCTACTGCAACAAAGCTGAATACGGCTTCGGTTACGCAATAGCGTTCACCAATGGGTTCGCTGGATACTTTTTTCGCCCACACTTCAATTTTAATTTGCAATGAAGTGCGTCCCACTTTCACGCAGCGGCCGTAGCAACATACCACATCGCCCACAGAAATCGGGCGGATAAAGGTCATACTATCCACCGCCACGGTAACCACACGGCCGTGCGCAATTTCTTTGGCTAAAATTGCACCGCCCATATCCATTTGCGACATAATCCAACCACCGAAAATATCGCCGTTGGCATTGGTATCAGAAGGCATCGCAAGGGTGCGTAATAACAATGTGCCTTGTGATTGGCGGCCCGTTTTGGTTTCAATAAATGCAGACATAATGTTTTCCTATTGTTCTTTATTCTCTGTTTTTGGAAGATAACGATAAATATAAACGCCTGTTGCGACTGTTGCAACAAGGCTAAGTCCAATAATGCCGAAGGTTTTGAAATCTACCCAAAGATCATCGGAAAAATATTGGCTGATGATGATATTTAGGATCATACAAAACAGAAAAAATCCTGCCCAGCCTAGATTTAATTTATTCCAAACGGCATCAGGCAGTTGAATTTCTTTGCCTAATAATTGCTGAATGAGCGGTTTCTTAAAAATCACTTGGCTGATGATTAATGCCAAGGCAAACAAGGCATAAACTACCGTTACTTTCCATTTTAAAAATTCTAATTCGTTGAAATAAGCGGATAAAGCGCCAAAAAAAACCACCGCACTTCCCATAATGAGCTGTTGTTTTTCAATTTTGCCGTATTTCAGTTTCAGCACCACAAGCTGAATTATTGTCGCAATAATCAAGGCGATGGCCGCTTCACGAATGCCGACTAGTTTATAAACAGCAAAAAAAACTAAGAGCGGTATAAATTCTAAAATTTGTTTCATTATTGTTGATCCTTGCGCATAAATAAGGTGTAAAAGCGATAAGTGAAAAGTAACGAGAATACGCCAACCACAGCGCTTAAAAATAACATTACCACATCAAAAACAAGGTTATCGCTCAATGAAGAAATGCGTCTTACCACAAATGGCAGCACCACATAAATTAACAAACAATAAATAAACAGCGGCGCAGCGCGTTTCACGCCACTTAACCAGCTATTTTTCAAGGCTTGCATAATGCCCACGGGCTGAATCAGATATTCTGTAGAAGCGAGGCTTAAGCGTACA
The DNA here is from genome assembly GCF_965138825.1 of Avibacterium endocarditidis. NCBI lineage: Bacteria > Pseudomonadati > Pseudomonadota > Gammaproteobacteria > Pasteurellales > Pasteurellaceae > Avibacterium > Avibacterium endocarditidis. The sequence goes on along the minus strand of NZ_CBCSDH010000002.1, from coordinate 127,341 downwards.
AAAATAAAAAAGCCGAGTAACATCGCCACCAAAGAGAGGATTGAAGGGGATTGTCCTTGTAAAATGGCAAACAGACTTTCTACCAAGCCGATCATTAAGGGAATAAACCCAATCACACTCACTGCCACCACGCCAGCAAAACGTTGTAAAGTTAACACCGCACTTTGGTTTAAGGGATTTTGGTTTAACGGATTTTGCTGCTGAACGCTAATGCGGTGAAACGTGAGAATCCCCCAAGAAGAAATAAATAAGCTAACTAACTGTTGTGCTACGCCAATTACCAAAAATTCTGCGCTGATATTGCTTGGCAAAGGCAAATTTTGCCCATTGGCTTGGCTGATTTCAGGCATCGGCACGACCGAGCTTAAAAGAAAATAGAAGATTAACGAGCTAATAAAAAAGAAAAAGATAAATTGTTGGGTAATCTTTTTTTGATTACGCATAAAATTCCAACAATCTTGAAAAATTTGAGTAAAATTAATGTTCATTAGTTTGCTTCCAGTTAAAAATCATTGCGACATTATACAATAACTTGTCGAGCATTGCCCTTTCCTTATGTTGAAACCCTATCTTGTTATGAATAATGGCTTTTTGAGTTACAACGCTTAATTTTGTGTTAGATCAAATTTTCTCTATTGTTAAACAAAATGAAAAGTGCGGTAAATAAATTTTTCAATTTTTTTAACAAAAATTTAAAAAATTTGAGCTATATCACAAAAGTGATAACTATTTGGTGGTATATTTCGCAACGTGTAAAATACACAAAGTTTGTAAGGATATTAACTATAGAGGTACTTTTTATGAAAAAAACACTGATTGCACTAGGTTTAGCAAGTCTTTTGGTTGCCACTTCAGCCAATGCACATCAAAGCGGAGATGTATTATTAAGAGCAGGTGGCGTGTTTGTGAGCGCAAATTCTGATTCTCACACTAAAACACCAATAGATGTTAATTTGAAAGTAAGTGATAATGCGCAATTAGGGCTAACCGCGACTTATATGCTTACAGACAATATTGGCGTGGAATTATTGGGTGCAACACCATTTTCACATAAGATTAAAGCGAATGTTCCTGCGGCAGGTTTAAATTTAGGACAAGTTGCTAAACTTAAACAACTTCCACCAAGTTTGTATATGCAATATTATTTCTTAGATAAAGATGCGGGTTCTCGTCCTTATGTCGGGGCGGGTTTAAATTACACCAGATTCTTCAGCGCAAAATCCACTCACGCTGCGGTAACTGATTTACAAGTGAAGAAAAATTCTTTTGCACCAGTGGTTAATTTAGGGATTGATATTAAGCTTACGGACAATCTTTATTTCAATACTGCAATGTGGTACACAAAAATCAAAACCACGGCGAAATTCAAAGCCTTAGGCGCAGATCACGAAGTAGATGTTAAACTTAACCCATTTGTATTCTTTATGGGGTTAGGATATAAGTTCTAATTCAGTTGTCTTATTTTTTAGCCTGCATTGAATGTAGGCTTTTTTATCTTTTATTCTTTAATTGAAAGATTGAAATTTTCACCTATCCCCTTTATAGTAAATGTTAAATTATTGTTACGCAGTATAAAGAGGGATCAAATGTCAGCGACTCAATTAATTACGCAATTAGCGCAAATTGTTACTCCTAAATACCTTATTACCGATCCGCTAAAAGCGGAAGAATACACCACAGGCTACCGCTTCGGGCAAGGGAAAGTGCTAGCCGTGGTGCGCCCTGGATCATTATTAGAATATTGGCAAGTGTTAAAAGCTTGTGTTGCAGCCGATGTGATCGTGATTTCACAAGCAGCAAATACAGGGCTTACAGGTGGTTCAACACCAGCTGGTGATGATTACGAACGGGATATTGTATTGATTAATACAATGCGAATGACAGGTATTCAGCCTATTAATAATGCAGAACAAGTGGTGTGCTTTGCTGGTTCGCGTTTAAACGATTTGGAATCATTGCTGAAAGAATACAAACGTGAGCCGCATTCTGTTATCGGTTCATCTTGTATCGGCGCTTCGGTGATTGGCGGAATTTGTAATAATTCAGGTGGAGCCTTGGTGCAACGTGGGCCAGCTTATACGGAAATGGCATTGTACGCACAGTTAGATGAGAACGGTGAATTACACCTCATCAACAATCTTGGCATTGATTTAGGTGATAGCCCTGAAGAAATTCTGACCAACTTGCAAGAAGGACGTTATCAGCGTAAAGACATTCATCTTGATTGCGGTAAAGGACACGATCACGATTATTGCCATCATGTTCGCCAAATTGACGCGGACACACCAGCACGTTTTAATGCTGATCCGAATCGTCATTATGAAGCGTCAGGCAGCGCAGGAAAATTGGGCGTGTTTGCTGTGCGTTTGGATACCTTCCCGCAAGATAAAGAAAGTGCGGTGTTTTATATCGGCACAAATGATACCCAAGTTTTAACTGATATTCGCCGTCATATTTTGGCTGAATTTAGCAGTTTGCCGGTATCAGGTGAATATATTCATCGTGATGCCTTTGATATTGCCGCAGAATACGGGAAAGATACTTTCTGGGTGATTAAACGTTTTGGTACGCACCGTTTACCAAAATTATTTGCCTTAAAAGCCAAAGCCGATCGCTTAATGAAAAAATTCGCTTTTTTACCAAATCATCTCAGCGACAAAGCATTGCAATTTGTTTCTAAGTTATTGCCGCAACATTTGCCACAAAGTTTGAGAGATTATCGTGATCAATATGAACATCACTTAATCTTAAAAATGGGTGGGGAAGGCGTGAAAGAAGCAAGAGAATATTTGCAAAGCCTATTTGCAGATAGATCCAAAGGAGCATATTTTGAATGTAGCCCAGAAGAAACCCAAGCTGCAATGTTGCACCGCTTTGCTGTTGCTTCCGCTGCCATTCGTTATCGTGCCATTCACGAACCTGAAGTGGAAGAAATTGTGGCTTTGGATATTGCTTTACGCCGTAACGATCAAGATTGGTTTGAGAAATTGCCTGCTGAGTTAGAAAATAAATTAATTCATAAACTCTACTACGGACATTTTATGTGCTATGTGTTCCACCAAGATTATTTAGTCAAAAAAGGCTACGATTGGGAAGAAATCGAACACAAAATGTTAGCCTTACTTGATAAACGCGGTGCGCAATATCCAGCGGAACATAACGTAGGGCATTTGTATGAAGCGAAACCTGAATTGAAAGCCTTCTACCAAAAATTAGATCCGACCAATAGCTTCAACCCAGGCATTGGTAAAACTTCTAAAAAGAAAAACTGGGCGTAATTATGGTTTGAGTGAAAAACGAAAGTGCGGTCTAATTTTTAGAAAAATTTAGCAAAATGCCTAGACATTCATCTAGGCATTTTTTCTATATTTTCTTCTTAATTAATTCCGCCATCATTTCAATATGGGCGGGTTCTGCGTTAAGAGCGGGGATATATTGGAAAGATTTTCCGCCGTTATGCAGGAAAATGTCGCGGTTTTCTACTTCAATTTCTTCCAAGGTTTCTAAACAATCGGCAGAGAAACCAGGGCAGATGACGGCGACTTTTTCAATGCCTTGGTTTTTTGTGGCATTTTGTAAAAAATGATCTGTATAAGGCTGCAACCATTCTTCACGCCCGAAACGAGATTGAAAGCAAAGTTGCCATTGGTTTTCTTTTAATCCAAGGTGATCTACCACGGCGATGGTGGTTTGTTTACAATGCTCGCGATAATAATCCCCTTCTTGCTCATAACGTAATGGAATGCCGTGATAAGAAAAGAGCAGGAATTCATCGGGTTTCATTTTTGCTTTGATGGATTGCACGAGTGCATCAATATATTGTTCATCAAGATGATAAGAATGGATAAACTCAAACGGCACAAGCCCACGAATGGATTTTAATGATTGGGCAAAGCAATCTAATACTGCTGCCGTTGTAGTGCTGCTGTATTGCGGATAAAGCGGTAGCACAATGATTTTATCCACTTGATTTTTGAGCAAATTTTCCACCGCACTTTGCATTGAAGGATTGCCATAAGTCATTCCAATTTCCACAAGAGCGTTAATGCCTTGTTGATCGAAATAGTACTGTAATTTCTGCTGTTGCTGTTTAGAAATCACCAATAATGGCGAGCCTTGTTCTGTCCAAACACTGCGGTAGGTTTCTGCCACACGTCTGGAACGGCGAGGCAAAATCACGCATTTTAATAGCGGCCACCATTGCCAGCGAGGCAGATCTACCACGCGTGGATCGGTAAGAAATTGCCATAAATAGCGTGAAAGGGCTTTGGGTTCTGGTGCGTCTGGCGTGCCTAAATTAGCAAGAATGACGCCGATTTTTTGTCTGTTCATTGATTCACCACGCTTAATGTGAGTTTTGCAAAGCAGCATAGTTTATCCGCTTGATCTTTAATGTCAATTTGCCAAAATTGAGTGGTTTTGCCTAAGCGAATAGGGGTGGCTCTGGCGGTTACCACGCCTTCACGTACGGGGCGAAGGTGGCTGGCGTTAATCTCTAGTCCAACCACCGCTTGCTTTTCTTCCACGCAACAAAAACCCGCCATTGACGCAACGGTTTCCGCCAATGCCGCAGAAATTCCGCCGTGTAAAAAGCCCATTGGTTGAGTGGTGCGCTGATCAACAGGCATTGTGGCTTCTAACCAATCGTCCCCTTGCGCGGTAAATTGAATGCCTAAATGCCCAACAGCACATTGGGCGTTGAATTGATTAAGTTGTTCTAAAGTAAAGGTTTTTTTCCAAATTTTCATCATTTTTAGCTCAGTAAGGTGAGTAACGCCTGCACGGGGTGTTTTGGTTGCCATTTGGCAAAACGTTTTATTTGACTACGGCAAGAATACCCTGTAGCAAGGCATTGTTCGGGATTTTTGCCGTGAAGTTTTTTCGCCCAAGAACTGGCATAGATAGCCTTAGACATTTCGAAGTGTTGCGTTTCGTGTCCAAATGTCCCTGCCATTCCGCAGCAGCCCACGTTTTCCACCTGTAAGCTTTGCCCAAAATGGGTGAAAATTTCTTGCCATTCTTTCGGGCTGTTCGGTAAACCTGTGGCTTCGGTGCAGTGAGGGAAGAGATACCAATCAGAAAAAGTGCGGTCATTTTTCACCGCACTTTTTACGGCTTGGCTGAAATGCGCGGACGGAAGCTGATTTTTCAGCCATTGGTGAGCGGTTAGCACTTGGAAATCACCGCGTTCATCGCCTAAAATCTCACGATATTCATCACGATAAGAAAGCACAATGGCAGGATCAACCCCCACTAACGGCAAGCCAAGTTTTGCCATTCGATTTAAAAATGTCGCTTGATTCTTGGCAGTTTTGGCAAAGCGACTTAGGAAACCTTTAATATGTTGGGCTTTGCCATTGGGCTTGAACGGCAACAAAATAGGGCGATAGCCGAGTTTTTGCGTTAGTGCGACAAAATCTGCTACCACTTTGGCATCATAATAAGAGGTGAAAGGATCTTGCACGATCAGAAACATTTTATCTTTTTCTCGCTCATTGAGGCGTTCCAGTTGCTCTAAGGAAAGCCCTTGATAATTCAGCTCAACCAATTGTTGTTGCAAATTTGGCTGGCTTAATCGCGGTAAACCCACCATTCCCAAGCATTTTTTCGCGATAGGCTGTGTGATTTTTGCCGCTGTGAAAAAATTAAAAAACGTTGGTGCTTTTGCCATATAAGGCGCGATCAATTCTACATTAGACACCACATAATCTTTGAGTGGACGTATATAACGTTGATGGTAAAAATGCAAGAATTTCGCACGAAAGCTCGGCACATCAATTTTAATCGGACATTGGCTAGCACAGGCTTTGCACGAAAGGCAGGTATCCATCGCGGCTTTCACTTCGTGGGAAAAATCATATTCGCCACGGGCTTTTTGCAGACTATGGCGAATTTTAGCGACAAAATCGGTGAGCTTTATTTGGCTTTGGCGAAAATCTAATTGATCGGCAGAAATGTTTTGATTTGCCAGTAAACGCAGCCACTCACGCACCATCGCAGCCCGTCCTTTCGGTGAGAAAAGGCGATTTTTGCTTACTTTCATTGACGGACACATCGTGCTATGCACATCAAAATTAAAGCATAATCCATTACCATTACAGTTCATCGCCCCTGAAAATTCCTGCTTCATTTGCACGGGGATTTGCCTGTCTTGATCTGCTCGCATTGGCGATAAGATAGAATAGAGCGATTGGCTACTTTCAAGTGCGGTGCAAATTTTACCCGGATTTAGGCGATTTTGCGGATCGAATAGGGTTTTGATATAACGCAGCTCTTGCCATAATTCAGGCGTGAAAAAGGTTTTGCCATATTGCGAGCGCATTCCTTTGCCGTGTTCGCCCCAAATTAGTCCGCCGTATTTGTGTGTGAGATCTGCCACTTGATCGGAAATTTGCTTGAATAATTTCACTTGTTCAATATCGCATAAATCAAGGGCAGGACGAACGTGCAATACGCCCGCATCAACGTGGCCGAACATTCCGTATTCTAACTGGTGAGCGTCTAACAAAGCTCGAAACTCGCTGATGTAATCCGCCAAATGTTCAGGTGGCACGCAGGTGTCTTCCACAAAAGGAATGGGCTTAGCCGCACCTTTCGCATTCCCTAGTAAGCCCACGGCTTTTTTACGCATCGCATAAATACGCTCAATGGAAGGCAAATCACTGCAAACTTGATAGCCGATAATATCATCTTGATTCTGCGCAATTTTCTCATCAAGCTGCGCGCAAAGTTGTGCCACTTGTTTTTCAATCAGGGCTTTGCTGTTGCCGGCATATTCCACAATATTCAAGCCAAGAATGGGTTTTTTTTGATCTTCAGTAAGTAGATCGCTTACGGAGTGCCAAATGATGTCTTGTTTGGCGAGATTTAGCACTTTGCTATCCACCGTTTCCACTGAAAGGGCATTGGCTTTGAGCATAAAAGGTGCGTTACGCAACGCGGCATCAAAAGAGCGGTACTTTATATTAATTAATGTGCGATATTGTGGGATTGGCGTGAGATCTAAAGTCGCTTCACAAATAAACGCAAGTGAGCCTTCTGAGCCTGTTAAAATGCGTGAAAGGTTAAATTCTGATTCATCATTATTAAATACATTTTTGAGATCGTAACCCGTTAAAAAGCGATTAAGCTGTGGCAAATCACGCAAGATTTCAGGGCGTTTTTGTTGGCAACGCTGGAAAATTTCTTGATGTAAATGACGGTTGCGCTGAGAAAGCGGTTGTTGCTGTAATGATTGCTCGAAATCTGCGGTTTTCAGCGCGTGGGTGTCAATCACTTCGCCATCGATTAAGACGGCACGCAAACCTAAAACGTGATCGGAGGTTTTGCCATACCGCAATGAGCCTTGCCCTGAGGCATCGGTGTTGATCATTCCTCCTAGGGTCGCACGGTTACTGGTGGATAATTCAGGCGAGAAAAACAACCCATAAGGTTTCAAAAATTGATTCAGTTGATCTTTTACCACGCCGGCTTGCACTTTCACCCAACGTTCTTGTACATTGAGTTCAAGAATTTTCGTCATATAACGCGAAAGATCCACAATAATATTATTATTTAAGGCTTGCCCATTGGTGCCTGTACCGCCGCCGCGTGGGGTAAAGGTGAGCGAAAGGTATTTTTCTTTTTGAGCTAATTTAGTGAGGCGCACCACATCTGCCGTATTCTTAGGGAATAAAATGGCTTGTGGCAGTTGCTGATAAACACTGTTATCCGTTGCAAGACTTAAGCGATCCGCATAGCTTGAAGCAATGTCGCCCGTAAAATGTTGGCGTTTTAATTCATTGAGATAATCTGAAACTAAAGGGGATAATTGTGGAATATCAGTTAATGAAGGTAGCATAATCAACTCTTAATTTTTGGCCCATAATCGATCAAATGAAGGAAATTTTAGCATATTCTACCAAAAACACACAGGGACAATTTGCCGTAAATTGAGTGAGATAGGGAGTAAAACAATGAAAAATCTGTTTAAAAAACGTTCATCTAAATGTGGTTTTTGCTACGGAAAAATAGGGCTAAAACGGTTTAATTGTTTAAATTATAAGCTAATGGGCTAAAAATCGTTTGATTTTCTTTTTTATCAGGTCGATAATATAACCACTTAAAGTTTAGGTTAAATAAGAAATCTGAATGGGTTCTAGCCTTTCTTTAAGTGATAGAACAAAGGTTATTTCCTTTTTAGGCTATTTAACTGACATTAATTTTATAAAAAAGTTTTTGTTTTTTTATAAAAAGCGTTTAAGATCAGAAAACACACTTAGACGGTGTTTTAGGTTTTTTTAGTTTTAATAACTAAATCAACGTTTATTTTTAATTTAATGATGACTAAATAATAGAGGATCATCCAAATGAAAAAAACTGCAATCGCATTAGCTATCGCTGGTTTAGCAGCAGCATCAGTACAAGCAGCTCCACAAGCAGGCACTTTCTATGCTGGTGCAAAAGCGGGTTGGGCATCTTTCCACGATGGTTATGGCCGTTTAGATAACAATGCTACCTACGGTGTTTTACGTAATTCTGTAACTTATGGTGTATTCGGTGGTTACCAAATTACTGATAACTTCGCTGTTGAGTTAGGTTACGATGACTTTGGTCGTGCTAAACTTCGTAAAGCTGGTAAAACAGTTGCTAAACATACTAACCACGGTGCACACTTAAGCTTAAAAGCAAGCTACCCAGTATTAGAAGGTTTAGATGTTTATGGTCGTGTAGGCGCGGCATTAATCCGTTCTGATTACAAAAATAAGAAAGGTGCAACCACTCTTCTTGGTGAAGATGCGCACAGCTTAAAAGTATCTCCAGTATTTGCTGGTGGTTTAGAATATAACCTTCCATCATTACCAGAGTTAGCATTACGCGTTGAATATCAATGGGTTAACGGTGTTGGTCGTTTAGAGCAAAACGGTAAACGTGTAGATTACACACCAAACATCGGTTCTGTAAGCGCAGGTTTATCTTACCGTTTCGGTCAAGGTGCACCAGTTGTAGCGCCTAAAGTTGTTTCTAAAACTTTCGCATTAAGCTCTGATGTAACTTTCGCTTTCGGTAAAGCAAATTTACGTCCAGAAGCGCAAAGCGTATTAGACGGTATCTACGGTGAAATCGCGCAATTAAAATCTGCAAACGTTGCAGTAGCGGGTTACACTGACCGTATCGGTTCAGAAGCATCTAACTTAAAATTATCTCAACGTCGTGCAGATACTGTAGCAAACTACTTAGTATCTAAAGGTGTTTCTCAAAACGCTATCTCTGCAACAGGTTACGGTGAAGCTAACCCAGTAACTGGCACTAAATGTGACGCAGTTAAAGGTCGTAAAGCATTAATCGCTTGTTTAGCTGATGACCGTCGTGTAGAAATCGCTGTTAAAGGTAACGAATAATTTTTCGTTAATACTTTGATAAGTTTATGAAAAAAGACCTAAACGAAAGTTTAGGTCTTTTGTTATCTCGTCATTTTATCGTTAAGGAAAAGAAAATGAAAAAGTGGATTATTGTGCTAATCGTGGCTGTGATCGCAGGTTTCACACTAATGACAAGCTACAATGGTTTAGTGCAAGCGGAAGAAAAAATTGATTCCGTATGGGCAAATGTTGAATCGCAATACCAACGCCGTGCAGATCTCATTCCAAACATCGTGAATACCGTAAAAGGTCAGGCTAATTTTGAAAAAGAAACTTTAACAGGTGTAATGGAAGCCCGTGCAAAAGCGAGCCAAACAAAAATTGATCCAAGCAATATGACAGAAGAACAGCTTGCACAATTCCAACAACAACAAAATTCTGTGGGCTCTGCCTTATCTCGCCTGTTAGTTACTGTAGAAAAATATCCAGATCTTAAAGCGCACGAAGGCTTTATGAATTTACAAGCACAATTAGAAGGCACGGAAAATCGCATTAATGTGGCGCGTGATAAATTTAATGAAGCGGCGCGTGAATATAACCAAAAAATTCGCCAGTTCCCAACGAAATTAGCGGCGATGATTTTTGGTTTCAAAGAAAAACCTTACTTCAAATCTGCAGTAGGATCTGAAAACGCGCCTGTTGTAAGTTTTAACTAAGAGCAGTCTATTATGGCGCTATTTTCAAGAATCCCTTTTGATAAAAAGCAAATCGAGGCGGCAATCGTTCGCCTCGAACAACAAACTTCGGCAGAGTTGCGCGTTTATATTGAACGCCACATTCCAAAGGCATCAAACTCAGTCCTTGAACAAGCTTTATCTGTTTTCCAGAAGTTAGAAATGACAGCCACAGAGGCGCGTAATGGCGTGTTGATCTACATTGCCTATAAGGATCACCAATGTGCCATAATTGGTGATGAAGGTATTCATCAGTATGTCGGGGAAAACTTTTGGCAAGCGCAATGCACTGAAATGACAAATCATTTTAGCCAAAAGGTTTATACTGAAGGCGTTGTCAATATTATTGATAATATTGCTCAAGTTTTGGCGCAATATTTTCCTATTCAGCCAAATGATCGTAATGAGCTTGATAATGAGGTGATTATTAATGATTAAGCTAATGAAAAGTGCGGTCGTTTTTTTGCTTGTTTTTTTGAGTTTAAGTGCAAGCGCGGTCAATTTCCCACCACCGCCTAATCCTTTTCATTATGTGAATGACTATACCAAAACGCTCACTCCATCGGAAAAACAGCTTTTGGAAAATAAGCTCATTGCTTATTCTAAAGAAACCAGTTCGCAAATTGCGGTGGTATTAATTCCAACCACAGGGAATTATGATATTGCACAATATAGCTTTGAGTTGGGTGATAAATGGGGAATTGGGCGTAAACAGCTTAATAATGGCGTATTAATGCTGATCGCTATAAATGATCGCAAGATTTTTATTGCCACAGGACAAGGACTTGAAGGTGCGCTGCCTGATGCTTTTCTTTCTCGAGTGATACGCAATGTGATTACGCCAGCCTTTAAACAAGGGCATTATATGCTAGGCATTGATCGCGGATTGGATTACATCATTGCCGCAAGCAAAGGGGAATATGACGCTGCGCAAACAGAAGATGATGATTGGACACAATATATTCCAATCATAATGATCAGTATTTTTGTCTTATTTGTACTGTTTGGCGAACTAAGTTGGCGTAGAACGCCTTATATCAGCCCTACTAATAATCACAATGGACAAATTTTCCGCCAACCCCCTGTCCGCAGACGCCGTAGTGGTGGATTTGGTGGAGGCTTTGGCTCTGGCGGCGGCTTTGGTGGTTTTGGTGGCGGTTCTGGCGGAGGCTTTGGCGGCGGTGGCTTCGGTGGCGGTGGTGCTGGCGGGAGTTGGTAATACCTGATTATTATACTCGGGTTATTGGTATCTCAAGCCCCTTATGCTACAATCAGCCCACTTAATTCAAAACGAGGATAATTATGGAAACCTTAGAACGTATTAAAAAACAAATTGCTGAAAACCCTATTCTTATTTATATGAAAGGCTCACCGAAATTCCCTTCTTGCGGGTTCTCTGCAAGAGCGGTAGAAGCCCTAATGAATTGTAAAGTGCCTTTTGGCTATGTGGATATTTTGCAAAATCCTGATATTCGTGCAGAGCTACCCGCTTATGCAAACTGGCCAACCTTCCCACAATTATGGGTAGAGGGTGAGCTAATTGGCGGTTGTGATATTATTTTAGAAATGTATCAACAAGGTGAATTACAAACTTTATTAGCTGAAGTTGCAGCGCGTCATAAAGAAGAAAATTAATGAAATTTACACCGCACTTATATAAGTGCGGTTTTTTTTAGATTAATTTTTTATTGGGTAAAACCGTGAATTACTTCACAAATTTGAATATTACTCTTTGCTTATTGAAAATGACTTGCGTATTATTTATGCCATAACAAGTGCTATTTTAATAGCCTGATGGTCATATTTTGCTTTCCGAGTGTGCCTCTAATGAGGCACTTTTTTTATTTCCTATTTTATTTAAGCCAAGGTTTCACATATTCAGGATTGAGTAGATCAATTTCTGTTTGCCCCCAATATAAATCCAACGTTCTTTCTCCTTCAGCATAAGAATTAAGGGCATAAGGTGGATAGACAAAATGAACGCCTTCTTGATCAAAATAAAACTCAGGTGAAATATAGAACAGATCGCGAGAGGTAAAAGGTTCTTCCCCTTTGGCGAGATCTTGAGTGTAAATTTTCCATAAGGCATCAAGTAGTGCGGCTTGGTTTTCTTGTGCAACTAATTTTTCAAGGGTAATCAGGCTCTTTTGCTGTACATCAACATTAAGATAATGGCTCATATTAAATCCGTGAGCACCACCGCCATAGTTATAGATACTCACTCTGAATCCAAGCCAGTTTTGGCGTTGTCCTAAATAGTAGGGCGAAATAGAAAAATCTTTTCCAATTGTACCCTCGGTTAAAATTTCCTCACGATATTCTTGATAAATTTGTTCAAGGGATTTTTTCAGTTGATCTTGAGTGATAGCGGTGAGCTTTGGTTCTTCATTCCCTTTTTCATATTGAATGTATCGCCCCCAATATTGGCGAAGCAATTCGTCAAGCCATTCAATATGGGTTTCAGGCATACTTACTGAAACCTTGACGGTTGCGGTGCTGTCAGTGTTTTTTAGGGTTAATGTTTCTTCTTTTTGGAAGAGCGGAGAAATTTCCACTTGCAATGCAGGGAATAAGGATTTCTGTGCATTCAGCTCATTTTGTAATTGGTTAATTTCTTGCTGTTGGCTCTGTTGCATTTTTTCAGCTTGTTGCAATTTTTGTTGTAATTCAGCCACTTGTTTATCATCACAAGCAGACAGTAAAAAAATCGCACTAAAACTTAAAGCTAAAACTGTTTTGTTCATTTTGATTTCCTCTTGGTTATTTGCTCGTCAGTATAAGTGAATTATGATTTCAGCGCGACAAAATGTTTATATTTTGTTTGCACAAATATTTCGCTATAATTGACCGCACTTTGATGCAAAACAAAAGATTATGAAGTTACAAGCCAATAATAAAACCCTTTCCCTAGCTCAACCCCAAATTATGGGGATTTTAAATTTCACGCCAGATTCTTTTTCTGATAGCGGTTTGTTTTTTGACCGTGATAAAGCCTTATTTCAAGTGGAAAAAATGCTTAACGAAGGGGCTGCCATTATCGATATTGGCGGTGAATCCACACGCCCAATGGCAGAAGAAGTTAGCCTTGAACAAGAATTAGATCGCGTTGTGCCAATGGTGGAAGCCGTGAGAAAACGCTTCGATTGTTGGATTTCCGTGGATACTTCTAAGGCGCAAGTAATGGCGGAAAGTGCCAAAGTTGGAATGGATTTCATTAATGATATTCGTGCTTTAACTGAACCCAATGCGCTACAAACCGCCGTGCAGTTAGCCTTGCCCACCTGCATAATGCATATGCAAGGGCAGCCGCGCACAATGCAACAAAATCCCCACTATGAAAATGTGGTGCAAGAGGTGCTAAATTTTCTCGAAAATCGCACCGCACTTTGTTTAGCAGCGGGAATGAAAAAGGAAAACATTATTTGGGATCTGGGCTTTGGCTTTGGCAAAACCGTGCAACATAATTATCAATTATTGCAACAACTAGCAAAATTTACCCAAGATTATCCTGTATTGGCAGGTATTTCGCGTAAATCAATGATTGGCGCGGTGTTAGATAAACCTGTTGATGAACGTATTGTGGGCAGTGTTGCCGCCGCATTAATTGCCGTGAACAATGGTGCGAAAATTGTGCGCGTACACGATGTTGCACCCACCGCAGACGCATTAAAAATTTGGCAAACCACGCAAATGGCATAATAACGTCAATCAACGTAATGATTTTTAACCATAAAACATAAAAAGGAATACAAATGGCAGAACGCAAATATTTCGGCACTGATGGTGTGCGTGGAAAAGTAGGAACTTCACCAATTACCCCTGATTTCGTCCTTAAACTTGGTTGGGCAGCAGGAAAAGTGCTAGCAACACAGGGTTATGGCACCGTATTAATTGGTAAAGATACCCGCATTTCGGGCTATATGTTGGAATCTGCCCTTGAAGCAGGTTTAGCCGCAGCAGGGCTTTCAGCCGCCTTTACTGGGCCAATGCCAACCCCTGCTATTGCCTATTTAACCCGCACTTTCCGTGCAGAAGCAGGCATTGTGATTTCCGCTTCCCATAACCCTTATTATGATAATGGGATCAAATTTTTCTCCACGCAAGGTACAAAATTGCCTGATGATGTGGAAGAAGCCATTGAGGCAATGTTAGAACAACCAATGGATTGTGTGGAATCCGCACAACTTGGGCGAGCTAGCCGTATTAACGATGCGGCAGGGCGTTACATTGAATTTTGTAAAAGCACCTTCCCAGCTCATTTAAGCCTAGAAAATTACAAAATTGTGGTGGACTGTGCGAACGGCGCAACCTACCATATTGCCCCGAATGTAATGCGTGAATTAGGCGCAGAAGTGATCGAAATTGGCACGCAGCCAAATGGAATGAATATCAATGAAAAATGCGGCGCGACCGACATTAAAGCCTTACAAGACAAAGTGTTAGAAACCAAAGCTGATATTGGTTTAGCTTATGACGGCGATGGCGACCGCTTAATCTTAGTGGATCACCTTGGTAATAAAGTGGACGGCGACCAAGCTTTATTTATCATCGCCCGTGAAGCCTTGCGTGCCGGCAAACTAAAAGGCGGCGTGGTTGGCACATTAATGAGTAATATGCGTCTTGAACTTGCCTTAAAAGAATTAGCGATCCCATTTGTGCGTGCCAATGTGGGCGATCGTTATGTGTTAGAGCAAATGCAAGAAAAAGGCTGGCAGCTTGGTGGTGAAAACTCAGGGCATATCATTATTGCCGATAAAAATACCACAGGGGACGGCATTATCGCTTCCCTTGCAGTGTTAGCGGCAATGGTAGAACATCGCTTATCCCTTAATGAATTAGCTAGTGCGGTGCAATTATTCCCACAAGTGTTAATTAATGTTCGTTTCGCAGGTGGCAGCAATCCATTAGAAAGCGAACAAGTGAAAGCCGTAGCCGCAGAAGTGGAAAAACGCTTAGCGGGCAAAGGGCGTATTTTGTTAAGAAAATCAGGCACCGAACCGTTAATTCGTGTAATGGTAGAATGCGAAGATGGCGCGCTTGCACAACAATGTGCAGAAGAAATCGCTGAAGCGGTGCGTGCAAACTAAATAAATTGAAAAGTGCGGTGTAAAAGAAGCGAGTTTTTCGCTTCTTTTCTTCTCATTAATTCGTTGCTTTTCATTAAAAATAGAGTAGTGATATGAAAATTTTTGTAATGCGACATGGCGAAGCGCAAACCATCGCCCCTTCAGACAGTGCAAGACCGCTCACCGAAAATGGTAAACAGCAATCCTATCAACAAGGGCAGTGGCTGCGTTCTATTAATGCCGATCTTGATAAAGTGCTGGTTAGCCCTTATCTGCGCGCACAACAAACCTTTGAGCAAGTCAATTTAGCGTTCCAAAATCAACTGCAAGCGAAGTTAGAAACTTGGGACGGCATCACGCCTTATGGCGATGCAGGTTTGGTGCGAGATTATTTGACGGTTTTGGCACAAGATGGGGTAGAAAGCTTGCTGATTATTTCCCATTTACCTTTAGTGGGCGATATTGTGCGCGAATTGTGCGGTCGAAATCCTGCGAATTTTTACCCTGCCACCCTTGTGGAAATAGAAATAAATTGCGCAGAAAAAATGGGCAAAGTAGAAAGAGTCAATTATCCTAAATAGCGGTATTATGTAGCAGTTGCATAAAGACCAATTAACTAAATTTGACTAAAATCCTTGTGGTTATTTTACATCATAAGGATTTTTTTATGGCAAGAATGAGTGGGGAAACCCTTATTCGGCAGAAAATCGCAGAACTTACGCAACAAATTTCGCACTTTGAGCAATGTATTGAAAAGGCGAAAGAGCATCAAGTAACTCTACAACAAGCATTAGTGGCATTACAGAGTGACCCGTTTTCTATCAAGCAGGAAAGAAGGCGGAAAGCTAAATCTATTGGTGATGGGAGTGCGATTTCAATATACGCTCATCACCCTAGCGATTATATTGCAAAAGTGTTTAAACATTACCCAAATCAATGGATGTCAGCGAAAGAGATAATGTTTAAAGCATTTGAAATTGAAGGGAAAAGAGAGCATAAATCTCAGTATCATTCAATTGTAACCGCCTTTTCACACGCATTAAGACGATTACAAGAGAAAGGCATTGTTGAGAGACAGGTTTTGCAAGAGAAATCTTCGGTTAAGGTAATTCAGTGGCGGTTAAAAGAGATTGCAACGTAGAAATAACAGTGATAACCATTATTTCTCGGTTTTTAATCGCCATAAAGCCACATTGTGAGCCTTGTCTGGCTGTCGTTCTACAATGCCTTTTTTGAGTAATCTATCCATTGCTGCATGAACATTCTTAATATAGGTGCGGTTCACTGGAGTATTGGGTTGATTATCTGCAATGAGAATTTCTTTTGTAATTTCTTCAACTCGCCAATAACGATGTGGCTCTGTTTTGAGTAAACGGATAATTAAGGTAGCTGAATTTGTGGTAAAACGGCGGCGGCGAGTACGATATTGGAATTGTGAGGTATCGTATTCGGTAACATCTTGATGTTCTTCCATTATCTGAATCGCTTTGCGTAAAATATAGATTTTATCATCAAGCAGAGAGAGATGTTCTCGTACTTGTTTACGCTCAAATTCAAGTTCTTTGAGTTTTTTATCAAGTGTATATGCCATTACATCACCAATCTTTCTACTTGTCTGTGATGACCTTGCCAATAGCCTTTCCAAGCGTTTTCTGATGATGTAGAAAGGCATTTATTGGTGATATCGTTGAAAATCGTTAAATTATCCAGTTTGCGAGTATCTTCCCGATACGCTATTTCGTTTGCGTAGTTATCAAGGTAGATATTACTCATTTTATGAACTTGTCCGTAATACATACGTTTAAAGCGACTAAAGTAACTTTCCGCAAGGTTATTGGTAATCCCTTCATCGCTACGATATTCTTTTTGATGGTTCACTCGTTGTAAGTCGTAATCCACGATTAATTCATCATAAGCATTGTTTTCATCGGTATGAATACGGCTATTTGGTTCAATATATGCAGCAGCCAATTTCTGTGTTTTCTGACAAAATAGGAAACGTGATGGTTCTCTTTGCACCAACTAACAGCGGATTGGAAGATGTTTCCTGTTCTGAATAACGCTCACGTATTACCAATACTGCACGTTTATTTGGATTGGCATTTTCTTTTAAGCGTCTATCTACTCGGTCTACTTTCTTATTCTTTGGACGTGGAGCGGAATGCACGTAAGTACCGTCAATATGGATTTCGCCTGAAAGTGGAAAAAGCTCACGCTGTACAATCAGGCTTTCACGGATTTTATGTGATAAGGTAAAAGCGGTTTTGTACTGCACGTTTAAATCACGAGAGAGATGACAGGCTGAAATCCCTTTTACTGCATTCACAAATAAAGCGATAGCGAATAAGTAAGTTTGAATGGGCAATTTATGGTTCGCAAAAATTGTACCTGATGTAATGCTAAACGTGTGTTTGCAATGCTTGCAACGCCATTGTTTGCGTGTAGAGATAAAGTAGGCTTTATGTTGCACACCGCATTTAGGGCAAACTTGTTCGTTTTCACTTCTCCAGCGTAGTTCATGCAATAAAGAAAATGCTTCCGCATCAGATAGGCGAGCTATCTTAAGTGGACTTAATTTTCTTGCAAAGCTAGATAACAAAAAACTTTGTGCCATATAAATGGTTTTACCTAAAAAGATGTTTCTGATAATATGTATTAAAATTACCCAAATGAATAATTTTACAAATCAAAATTTATCACAATGAGAAATAAAAGTCAATATGGAGTTACTCATTTGAACATTTCAGAACGATTAAATCAGCTTATTGAGCTTAATCAGCTTACAATCAAAGATTTTGCAGAACGCTGTGATATTCCTTATCGCTCAATGTACAACTATGTACGTAGTGAGCGAGAACCTAATTTAGAAGCCCTTTCTAAAATGAGCCAAACTTTTAATATCGATCTAAATTGGTTGATTTTGGGAGAAGGAGAAATACTGAAAGGTATATCAAAAGAATCATTTTCAGCCGAAGAAAATCAACTAATCACTCACTATCGCTTAATGCCTAATCTTGTACAAAAAACAATGAAAACAGCGTTTAAGGCGATTTCAACTGAAAAATTTTAGAGAATTTTTATTATGAGCCAAAATAAACTTCTATCTACTTTAAAAACTGCTCTGCATTCTTGCAACGGTATTTGGGCTAATGATGACAAAACAGAATTAGCATTTAATTTACTACTAGATAAATTGGAAAAGCACGATGTAGAGATAATGGCAGCACTGTTAAGTAACTCAGATTTAAAACGCCATTTTTTTACCGAGATCGCTGGGGCGTTAGTATTTAAGAAAGCTGATTTTCAATTTTTCTTGTCACAAAACAAAATCAGCCACTCATACACCCGATACAAGAACCGCATAGGTTTAACAGACGGCAGTCGTTTCTTAAAAGACAGTACTGATATAGTGTTGGATTTTCCGTTTAAAGATTGTGTGTTAAACGGTGGACAGAGTTCGGAAGAAGGGACGGAGATTTATTTTGAACGCAATAAGGACGCTCAGCTCAGCTCAGCTCAGCTCAGCTCAGCTCAGCTCAGCTCAGCTCAGCTCAATTATACCAAAAACAAAGTCGGAAACGTCAAGAAATTTTCTTTAATCAAGTGTTAGCATTCGATGAAATCGATCGTTTACTTGATCCTAAAGCCCTTTCTCATTTCTCTCGCTATACTCAAAACGGCAAACAGCCTGTCGGTACACTTAAACGCCATTCAGATGGCACACTTGCTGAAAATCTAATTATTAAAGGCAACAACCTTATCGCCCTACATTCCCTTGCTACGCAATTTAAAGGCAAAGTGAAGTTAATTTATATTGATCCGCCATATAATACGGGCAATGATGGCTTTAAATATAACGACAAATTTAACCGCTCTACTTGGCTGACGTTTATGAAAAATCGCCTTGAAATTGCCCAAAAATTATTAGCCGACGATGGAGCAATTTACGTTAATTTGGATTATAACGAAGTGCATTATTGCAAAGTGTTAATGGATCAAATTTTTGGCGAACATAATTTCCAACGAGAAATTATTTGGCGTATTGGTTGGGTATCTGGCTATAAAACCGCCATTAATAACTATGTAAGAAATCACGACACCATTTTATTTTATTCTAAAAATAGCGATGAATTAAAATTTAATAAAACCTATATTCAAAATAGTGAATTTAAAAATCTAATTAACAAAGATAAAGTTAAACCAATTTTTGCTGAATATGGTGTGAATAATGATATTGCAGAAAAAATCATTACAGATATCAATTATAAAAACCGCCCAGAACGATATGCTATTGAAGATGTTTGGAATGCCAATGAATATGATGATTTAAATAGTATTGCCATTGTCAGTTTCTCGGGTGAAAGTGTTTCAAAAATGCTTGGCACGTCCGAATTGAAAGGACAAAAATCTGAAAAATTATTGCAACGTATTATTGAAGCTCACACCAATGAAGGCGATATTGTTCTCGACTTTCATTTAGGTACGGGAACCACAGCTGCTGTTGCCCATAAAATGAACCGCCAATATATCGGCATTGAGCAAATGGATTATATTGAAGAGTTTGCGGTGGCTCGCTTAAATAAAGTGATTAGCGGTGAACAAAGTGGCATTTCCAAAACCGTAAACTGGCAAGGCGGTGGCGAGTTTGTTTATTTTGAACTGGCAGCGTTTAACGAGAAAGCCAAAGATTTAATCTTAGCTTGTGAAGATTTTGACTGCTTAAAAACTTTGTTTAACGAGCTTTGCAGTCGCTATTTTTTAAAATATACATTAAACATCAAAGAATTTGCCGATATTATGCAAGAAGTGGAGTTTCAAGCCTTATCGCTTGATGAACAAAAACAGATGATGTTAGAAATGTTGGATTTAAACCAACTTTATGTAAATGTTAGCGATATGGAAGATAGTCAATTTGATGACGTGTTATCTAACGAAGACAAGAATTTAACCATGCAGTTTTACGGAGAGCAATAATGGAAAAGACCTTATTTGATGCGATTGAAAACGAACGTAAAGCAGTTAAAAAATACAAACCTGAATTATTGGAAATACCTGAATTTGTGTCTAATAACTTAAAATTTAATTTTTTTGACTGGCAAAAAGCCGCTCTTGAAAACTTTTTGATTTTTGACCGCACTTCAGAGCTAGACGATTTCCCTGATTTAAAAAATAAGCCAACGCATTTGTTGTTTCATATGGCAACAGGTGCAGGTAAAACGATGATGATGGCAGCCTTAATGCTATATTACTATGAAAAAGGCTATCGTCATTTTCTATTTTTTGTGAATCAAAATAATATTGTAGATAAAACAGAAAACAATTTTGTGGACTCATCGCACCACAAATTTTTGTTTACACCAAAGATTTTGCAGGGCGACAAAGTCATTCCAATAAAAAAAGTGGAAACGTTTAGCGAATTTTCAGACGGTATTGAAATTAAATTTACCACCATTCAAAAATTGTATAACGACATTCATATAGAGCGTGAGAACCAAACCACGTTGGCAGATTTGCATAAGCTTAATATCGTAATGTTAGGTGATGAAGCACACCACTTAAATGCTCAAACCAAAAAAGGCAAACAAAATACGCTAGATTGGGAAGTGGAATTAAGTGGTAAAGCAAGTTCAGAAGAAATTGAACGTAAAGGTTGGGAACATATGGTATTGGAGTTGCTACTCAATAAAAACGGTAATACAAGCAAAAATGTGTTACTAGAATTTACTGCAACTTTACCTGAAAATGATGACGTAGCGAAAAAATATGCCGACAAAATCATCGCTAAATTTGCGTTAAAAGAATTTCTACAAGCTGGTTATACCAAACAGATTAACCTTGTTTCATCAAAATTGGCGAAAAAAGAAAGAGTATTGCACGCCTTATTATTTGCTTGGTATCGCCATCAAATTGCGATTCAATACGGTATTACTAATTTCAAACCTGTTATGCTATTTCGTAGTAAAACCATTGATGATTCTTGGGCGGATTATCAAACATTTTTGCAATGGACGGAAAGTGCAAATGGTCAAGATTTTGATTTTTTAACGACATTAACGCAAAATTTAAGTGATGGCGGTACAGAAAACGAACAAGGTAAAACTCGTACAGAGCAAGTCTTGCAGTTTATGCGTGAGCATAATTTGACGATGTCGCATTTAGCGAATTGGGTAAAGGAAAATTATCAACCGCATAATGTAATTATTACTAACTCACAAACCAACAAAAGCAAAAGTGAAAAAACCGATACGGATACAGAAAAACTCTTAAATAATTTAGAAGCGGCAGATAATCCGATTCGAGCAATTTTTACTGTTGAACGCTTAACCGAAGGTTGGGATGTACTAAATTTGTTTGACATTGTTCGATTATATGAAGGGCAAAATGGCGGTGGTTCAAATAAAAAGGTAGGTAAAACAGCAGCCGCAACAGTATCAGAAAAGCAACTAATCGGACGTGGTGTTCGGTATTTTCCTTTTGCTTTTGAAGACAAATTGCCAAATAAACGCAAGTTTGACGGCGTAGAACACGAACTAAAAGTCTTGGAAGAACTGTTTTATTATACCTTTGATGAGCAATCTCGCTATATTTCCGAACTGAAAACCGAACTGCGAAAAGATGGCTATATCCCTGAAAACACGGATAAAATTAAGGTGCGTTTTGCAATTAAGCCTGAACTGGCACAGAATGAAAGTTTTAAAAATCTATTAATTTGGTCGAATAAAAAAGTGCCGAATCCAAATGCCAAAGCCAATAATGCAGATAGTTTAAGGGCATTAAATCAACCGTTAAGCATTACGGTTCACAGTAATGGATTGTTACAAGAAACACAGTTTAATACTGATGAACTGAATCAATTAGGTATAGAAAACAATCACTCAAAAACCTTAACTATTGGCGAGATTGAACAACATATTTTTGATAAAGCTATTCATATTAAAGGTAAAAATAGCAATTCTTTGTTCCATTTTGACCGCTTGCAAGAAAAACTAGGCATTAAAAGTCGCCGAGAGTTGCAAACGGATTTGATGCAAGATTGGAAAGTGGAATTTTTAGGATTGGACAGCAATCTTACCATTTCGTCTGATGAAAAATTAAAGGCTTGTTTGATAGTGCTAGAAACCGCAGAACAGCATTTAAAACAAAGTGATACGCCATTTATAGGCACAAAAGAATTTACAGCAAAGACCTTGTGGGAAATTTTTGGACAACCTAAAGAAAAATGGGTCAGTAAAGATACAGTTAAAACTGAAGTAGCAAAACCTGAATGGTATGCTGTGGATAATTTTGCAGGCACGGATTTGGAAGCGAGCCTAGTTCAATTTGTGAAAGAAAGAATGGGAAATTGGGAGAGTAAATGCGATTTCCATCTATTACGAAATGAAGAAGTATTAAAATTAAGCAATTTTGATAATGGTGAGGGTTTTATGCCTGATTTTATTTTATTACTCAAAGATAAGACAAGAGCAACGCTAAAAAATATCAATGCTTGTTTGCATTATCAAATTTTCATTGAACCAAAAGGTGCACATTTAACAGAAAAAGACCAATGGAAAGAGAATTTTCTGCAAACTATCACGGCAGAGTATGGTAAGGATAAAATTATCCAAAAAGATACCCCTTACTATAGGCTAATTGGCTTACCATTTTACACAGAGAAGTCTTCTGATTTTATAGATAAATTTAATGGGATTTATGTGGAATAAATTATATTAATGCCATTAATCATTGATGAACATCTACAATTTGCCAATGAACCATTTATTTATATTTAGCCTAGTTTCTTTCAAAGAAGCATAGCGAACCATATAGGCGTAGAACCCTTTTATTAAGGCTCTATTTTGGGTTTGCTACTCATTTATTAAAGTCCACGTATTTCTTGTGGCAGTACGGTATTCAAGGCAAAACGCTTTGAGCCGACCTGAAAATTCAGGTGGGCGATTTTTTATGTCTAGCGTTTAGCTTTGAGTACCTTGTACACACAAGGAATACTTATGGCTCATTACTTACTTTCAAGCAAATCTAAAACATTATCCCTTACCGCAAGAGTAAATATCGCCTATCTACTTGTAATGGAAGATTTGTTGTGAATTAAAAAGCCTTTAGCTTTATTGAGCCAAAGGCTTTCTTTTTGAGATTAACTGTTTGATTTTTTGGCTTTGTGCAACTGCTACATAATACCGCTAAATAGCGTATTGAAGAAGAAAAAAGTGCGGTAGAAAAGACTGTACTTTTTTTGATCTTATTAGATCAAAACCGTATAAGATATAGCAAAATTTTTATTGAAAGAAATAAGAAAAAGCCAGTATTATTTGGAAACTTAGGAATTAAAAACAAAAGTAGGACAAAAATAATGTGGAGCTATATTGCGATTAATTTAGTCATATTTATTGCTTTATTAGTCGGTGTGAAATGGTACTTTAACCGAAATCATACGCTATCGCATAGCGTGTTTTTGGCGTTAATTTTAGGGGTATTATTTGGTGGCGCATTGCATTTTCTTTATGACAGCAATACCCCTGTGATAAAAGAAACCTTAAACTGGATTGGCATTGTCGGTAGTGGTTATGTGAGATTGCTGCAAATGATTGTAATGCCGCTGGTTTTTGTATCGATTCTCTCTGCAGTGGCACGCTTGCAAGGGGCAAGTTCGTTGGGCAAGATCAGTGTTAGCGTGCTTTCTGTTCTGCTCATTACAACAGCAATCGCAGCGGTGATAGGGATTACAATGGCAAATTTATTTGATCTTTCTGCCGAGGGGCTAGTGGCAGGCGATCGTGAGCTTGCCGCGCAAGATCGCGTGCTTGGTCGAGCAGAAAAAGTGGCTGGCTTGAATGTGCCGACAATGTTGCTTTCTTTTATTCCGAAAAATCCGTTTGCTGAACTCACTGGCGCAAACCCAACCTCTATTATCAGTGTGGTGATTTTTGCCGCGTTTTTAGGCGTGGCGATTTTGCGTATTCGTCAAGATAATGAAGAACTTGCCGATCGCTTATCGCAAGGGGGGGAAAGTTTGAATAAATTAGTGATGAGCCTTGTTCGCGTGGTGATTCGTCTTACCCCTTATGGCGTATTGGCGTTGATGACAAAAGTGGTTGCCACTTCAAATCTTGCGGACATTCTTAATTTGCTCGGCTTTATCGTGGCATCTTATTTAGCCATTTTCTTAATGTTTGTGGTACACGGTATTTTACTTTCTTTGGTGAAAGTGAATCCAATTCGTTATTATCAACAAGCCTTTCCGACCTTGCTGTTTGCATTCACCTCACGTTCAAGTGCAGCGACAATTCCAATGAATATTGAAACCCAAGTATCAAAATTGAACGTGCCTTCAGCCATTGCCAATTTTGCTGCGTCTTTCGGGGCGACAATCGGACAAAACGGCTGCGCAGGGATTTATCCTGCAATGCTCGCCGTAATGGTCGCGCCAACAGTGGGGATCGATCCAATGTCATTAGAGTTTTTGCTGACTCTCGTTTTAGTGGTAACTCTTTCTTCCTTTGGTATTGCCGGTGTTGGCGGCGGCGCAACCTTTGCTGCGATCATCGTACTTTCCACAATGGGCTTACCGCTAGCATTAGTCGGCTTACTTATTTCCATTGAACCGCTGATTGATATGGGACGCACCGCCCTAAACGTAAACGGTGCAATGACCGCCGGTGTGGTTTCAAGCAGAATTTTGCGCAAATCTTAATTCTACAAAAATATAAGTGCGGTGGTTTTTTTCTAATATATAAAAAGGGCTAACCTAAGTTAGCCCTTCCTTTTTATGCCTCTGTTTCTTCCTTATGCTCCGGCTTTAACCCCACATATCCTCTTGCTTGCAAGGTGGCTTCTTTGGATTTGCGTACCATTGTTTCAATGGTGGTGCCTTGGACGAGAATGGAGAACATTACCACGGCGTAGGTCATTACCAAAAGCAGATCACGTACGTTCATACCGATTTTGGGGATATACAGGCTACCTACGGGAATGGAAAGCGCCATTGCGAGTGAAAGCCCGCCACGCAAGCCACCCCAAGTGAGAATGCGTAAGGTGTATGGGTTATAGGTGGTCTTCATACTTAAGAATTTAAACGGTGTCCACACGCTGATGTAACGGCAGATTAGGCAAAGTGGAATGGCGAGTAGGCTTAAAATAATCCCTTGATAGGTGAAGTTTACCAGCAACATTGCCGCGCCGATGAGTAGGAATAACAAAGAGTTTAGGAAATGGTCGATCATCTCCCAAAAATGATCTAAATAATGCTGGCTTTGTTTGGAGAAGCCCGTGTGTCTTGTCCAGTTGCCGATGATAATGCCCGAAACCACCATTGCTAATGCGCCTGAAACTTCGAGTAGATTCGCTACCATAAAGCCTGCAGTTGGAATGGTGAGCGTGAGCAAAATTTCTAAACTTCCGTCATCGGTAGCGGAAATCAGGAAATGTGCCACTAAGCCGAGTATCAAACCAAACAGCAAACCGCCGCCTGCTTCCATTAGGAAAAGTTCGCTCACATCAGCCACGGTAGGCTGTTTGCCGCCGAATGCCACGGCAAAGATGGTGGTGAAAATCACTAATCCCACACCGTCATTAAATAAGGATTCCCCTTCCACTTTCATTGAAAGTTTTTTCGGTGCTTTGAGATTTTTGATGATGGCTAACACGGCGATTGGGTCGGTAGGGGAAATCAAGGCACCAAACAGCATACAATAAATAAAATCCACTTCCCAGCCAAGGGCTAAAGTTAAGAAATAAAAGGTTGTGCCGATAAGGAAAGTAGAAGCGAAGGTAGAAAATAAGGCGAGAATGGTGATTTCACATTTTTGGCTTTTCATTACTGGCAGTTTTATCCCCAATGCGCCGGCAAAAAGGAGGAAACCTAAAATCCCGTTGAGTAAGAAACTTTTAAAATCAATCTGTTCCATTACGCCCTTGGCGAGCAAGTCAACGTGTAATAAATTGAAATGCCCCATTACCAATAACACCAGTGAAGCAACCATTGAGGTGGCGGTAATGGCGATGGTGTATTGAATTTTGTCGTTAATTTTTTGCGTAACAAAGCCGATCAGAATGGAAATGGCTGAGAGAAAGCAAATATAGGTATAAACGTTCATTGAAATGCCTTAATCAAAATAATAAAGAATTTTGCTAAGAAACGTGGCTGATTTTGCTCCATTTGGTAAGTTAGAAGGGAGTGGAGAATAAGCCAAATTAATTGGCGTAGTATAAGTAAACTGCTATTATTTAGAAAGCACAAAATTTCAAAATACATCAAAATGAGTAAACTAAAATCCTTTTTTATCGCCTTGCTAGGATTTATTCTACTGAGCGTTGGCTATTTGTGGTATAGCCTAGAAATTTACCCTGAGCTGAAAATTCAATTTCGCACAGAAAATGCGTTACATTATGAGCATAAAGCCTTGGATAATACCGTAGCTTGTTTTTATGCAGAGCAGTCTGTAAAGCCCATTGAGCAGCAGGATTTTCGCCTGTTGGTGTGGAATATGCACAAAGGGCAAGATCAAGGTTGGCAACAGCAATTAACGAGCTTGTTGCAAGGGCAAGATTTTCTTTTGTTGCAAGAAGTGTCAAGTCAGCAAAAGTTGGTGGAGCAACATTCTTCCCATAATTTTTCCAAATTTTCCACCGCACTTTATACCAGCAGTTTTACCTATTTGGGCAACCAATCAGGCGTCGAACTGATGAGCCGTTTTGCACCACAATATTATTGCGCAGGATCTTCCATTGAGCCTTGGATTCGTATTCCTAAAGTGGGCAATGCAATGGCGTTTCCCTTGAGCAACGGGCAATCGCTATTGACAATTAATTTGCATTTGGTGAATTTTGAGCTGAATCCAAGCCATTATCAACAGCAGTTAGAAGCGATGTTTAAGCTGATTGAACAGCATCAGGGGCCAATTATTCTGGCGGGCGATTTCAATGCGTGGAATAAAGAGCGGATAAATTTAATCAAAAAACTCACCGCACTTTATGGTTTGGCAACCCTATCATTTCAGCCTGATGATAGGCTACGTTTTTTGGATAATCCGCTTGATTGGGTATTTGTGCGCGGTTTTAGCGTGAAATCTGCGCGTACGGTGCAGACCACCAGTTCTGATCATAATCCGTTACTGGTGGAATTAACTTTGGCTACACCGCAGCGGTAATTACGATCTCCACTTTCCACTCAGGCACGGCAAGTTTGGCCTCTACGGTCGCGCGGCTTGGCGGATTGTGGCGATCAACCAACTCGTCCCAAGCGCGGTTCATCTCTGCATAATCTTGCATATCGGCCAAGAAAATTTGTGCATTTAAGATTTTGCGTTTATCTGATCCCGCTTCAGACAGTAAGTTATCAATTAAACCAAGCACTTCCTTGGTTTGCTCATACGCATTGCCTTGTGTATTTTCTGGCACTTGTCCCGCCAAATAAGCCACACCATTATAAACGCACATTTCGGCAAGGCGTTCATTGGCGTGAAAACGTTGGATTGTTGTCATCGTTTTTCCTTTTATGAAATAAAATAATTCGCAAGGATTATAGCGATTATGCGCAAAAATAGCTAAAATTCTTGGCAATTTTTCACCGCACTTATTTGTTATTATGAAACTGCTTATTTCCAATCAACACGGTGCTATCGTAATGGCACTGATGCCGTTTTTATACGGAATGTTACTTTCCACACCGATCACGCTGCATTTATTTCTGTTATTGGCGTGGTTCGCCCTTTATTTGATGACCTATCCCTTTTTAAATTTATTCAAAGGCAGAAATCTTGAGCTTTATCGCAAATGGACGCTAATTTACGCCACTGCCAGCTTACTTTTTGCCTTGCCGGCCTTATGGCATAACTGGCATATTTTATATTTCCTGCTAGCAATGTTGCCGTTTGTCGCAGTGAATATTTACTATGTAAAACAAAAAGATGAGCGCAATTTGCTAAACGATTTTGCCGGCATTATCATTTTCGCCATCGCAGGAATGGCAGCGTATTATTTTGCCAATTCACAATTCGATCACAAAATCTACTGGGTTGCGCTCTACCCAAGCTTATTTTTTGTTGGCGTAACGTTATACGTTAAATCCGTAATGCGTGAACGCAAAAATCCACGCTATCTGTACGCGTCCATCGCATTCCATTTACTCTGCATTCTCGGTTTTGCCTTATGCCAGCAATATTTATTAGCTTTGGCTTTCGTCCCCCCATTTATCCGCGCAATCTTGCTTCCCAAATACAAACTTTCCGTTAAACAAGTCGGAATGGCAGAAATGGCAGTATCCTTGCTGTTTTTTGTGATGTTAGTGTGGGGGAGTTGGGCCTCTTAAGAAAGAGAAGAAATTAAAGAGCGGTGCTTTTTTATCAATTTTTTATTAATGGCATAGCAGGAATATTCCCGCTATGCCTTTATTTTTGACTGATTAACTCAATGCAGCACCACTGAGATCAATGAAGAATCCTGCGATAGTAGCGCTCATTAGGTTGGCGAGTGTGCCGGCGATGACGGCTTTTAAGCCTAGACGAGCGATGTCGGAGCGGCGGGTTGGTGCCATACTGCCAATTCCGCCAATGAGTACGGCAATCGCGCTGAAGTTAGCGAAGCCACATAAAGCAAAAGTGATAATGGCTTTGGTTTTATCGCTAAGTTGTACAGCCGCATCAGGTTGTAAATATTGGGCGAACTCTAAATAGCCCACAAATTCATTTACGGCTAATTTCATTCCGATCATTTGTCCTGCAATTTCAGCATCTTGCCAAGGAACGCCGATGATGAAAGCGATAGGTTGGAATAAATAGCCGAGTAGGCTTTGTAAGGTGAGATCGCCATAGCCAAACCAGCCACCGATTCCGCCGATTAAGCCATTTAATAAGGCGATAGAGGCGATAAAGGCGATCAACATACCGCCCACATTGATGGCAAGCGTTACCCCTGACGCCGCACCATTGGCGAGCGCTTCAACGATATTATTTGGTTTTTCAGTTTTGACATTTTCTTCTAAGGTGTCGCTGAATTTTTCTGTTTGTGGATACATCAATTTGGCGAACAATAAGCCTGCGGGCGCTGCCATAAATGACGCAGCGATTAAGTAGGTGAGTGGCACACCCATACCGGCATAGCCTGCTAATACAGAACCTGCGATGGAAGCCGTTCCACCTACCATTACGGTAAATAATTCAGATTCGGTCATTCGGCTAATAAAAGGCTTAACCACAAGTGGCGCTTCGGTTTGTCCAACAAAAATATTGGCAGCCGCCGACATTGATTCTGCCTTTGATGTACCTAGTGCTTTTTGCAAGCCTCCGCCGATAATTTTAATTACCCATTGCATTACGCCGATGTAATACAGCACGGAAATTAAGGCTGAGAAAAAGACGATAATTGGTAGGACTTTGAAAGCAAAAATAAAGCCTACATTGCTTGGATCGGCAAGGTTACCAAAAAGAAAGGCGATCCCTTCGTTACCATAATTTATCACTTTGCTTACGCCTTCAGCGGTGCTAAGCAGGGCATTTCTTCCCGCTGGCACATACAAAATCAGCGCAGCAAAGCCGATTTGAATGGCTAAGGCACCAAAAATAGTTCGGAAATTAATGGCTTTGCGGTTGTTGGAAAACAGCAAGCCAATGCCAAGCAGGACGAAAACCCCGACAATACTGATAATGAGATCCATAGTTACGCTCCTTGATGAATGAATTTAGGTAATTGTGGTAATTTTTTGTATTCCGCATTGTTTAGCAAATGCTGCCAGTGCCTGAGTTTCTTCCACTGTGGGAATAAAAGGGGTTAAACCAGTTTCATCTCTTGCCCCTTTGCTATGCACTCGAATAATTTTGAATAACACCTTGGGATAATCTCGTAGCAGTTGTGCCGCTTTTTCCACTAAGTGGTAGGCGTCAAAAAAATCTTTGATAAAAACCAACCGCACTTCTTCAATTTTATTGTGCGGTAATAATTTGGCGAGATTCTGCCAATTTCGGGTGAGGTTTTCTGTTTTGATATGCTGCGTTGTGGGGATAATTTGAGTTGGCACTTTGCCTTGCTGATTGCGGCGTTCAAAACAGAGTGTTTGTAAGCCTAAGCCATCACCTTTGAGATCAAAGAGAAATTTATCGGTTACGGCAATTAAGGATTGCGTGCTGTCATAATCAAAAAATCCGCTGCTATCAAGATAACAGGTTAGACCCTGCTGGCGAAGTGCGGTGAAAAGTGGGACTAATTTTTTATGATGAATGGTGGGTTCACCGCCGGAAACGGTAATGCCGCGAATAAACGGCACGGCGTTCATTACCTGATCATACAAATATTGCAAGCTGACTAATTTTGCTTCGCTGTTTTTTCTTGGAATAGTTTCTGGGTTATGGCAATAAAGGCAATTTAGCTTACAACCTTGCAGAAAAATGCTGGTGCGGTTGCCTTGTCCCTCTACATTGGAAAAGGGGATTATCCGATGTAGAGGAACATAGATCTCGGAGAGGGAAGCTGAGCTTTTCATTATAAATGAGCGGTTACATCTTCTTTATCGCGTAATTGGCGATCAAAAACCTTGGCGCAATCGTCTGTGCCAGAGCCATACCAAGTGGTATCGCGTAATACCGCTTCGCCTTTGCGATAACGCTCAACCTCGCTTTTCTTCACTAAATAGCCGGTTACGCGAATGAGATCGGTATTTTTTAGATAAGTTGTAATGTAGCGATAGCCTTGTGCGAAAGCGCCATCAATAATATCCACCACCGCATCTAAATGATCAGTATAGGTTTGATCGAAAGCAAAGAGATCCCCTGTACCAGAAGGGAAGTATTTATGGAATGGGGCCGATTGTTTTAGATGCGCTAATAATGTTGGTTCTTCACCCACGCGAATACGGTGTGCTGGCGTATTCATCTTATCTTCTTCGTGGTTGCTCGCCCCCACTTGCGCGTGTAGTAAATAACGATTATTGGTACGCTCCACATAAAGCCCTTTATGCGCGTTATTGACTTCTTCCAATTTATCCATAATGAGTGTGGCGATCTCATCACCACGTTGGCTTTGCCCGAAGGTTTCGTTAATGCCTTCTTGTTGTAAAAGATGATTGACCGCATCGGCTAATCCTACAATGGCGATCATACTGGTGAAGTTTTCACGCTTGATAAATTCTTCTTGCGCTAAGAAACTGCTTTCAAAGAAATTGCTTTCTTCGATCAAAAATTTATGCCGTTTATCCATTGTGGAAAGGGCAAGTTTTGCCACTTTAGGTAATAATTCATTCACCATTTCATCAACACTTGAGCAAGCACGTCCGATAGTACCTAATCTTAAGCGAGTCAGGGTATAAGCACCACCACATTCAGGCAGCGCATTGTAACAACTGGCGATACCATATTGTTCTCCCAGATCTTCAATATAATAAGGATCATTGGCAAAAGACGGTTTTGACACCAATAAACAGGCTTTAGCAGCAAGTTCTGCAAATTCACGCGAGGTTTTTTGTTTATCGTAGCGAATAGTCATATTTGGTGTGGTATTTTCTAGCTCAATGACCGCCTGTAAAATTAAACGCCCAGCTTTAGTATCATAAGGGCCAATATTGGCGTGGCAGAAAGAATCAGCAATAGTTTTATCAATATGGTTTAAGAAACGTTTAATTTTGATGTAATCTTGCTTCTCGTCAGTAATGAAAGGATCGAGTAATTCATCTAAGCGTCCAATATAAACGGGATAAGTCGTAATGGACGGAACATGGGAATAGAGAATGAGCAAGCCATCTAGCACTTCATCAAGATCTTTTGGTGGCGGTAAGTCAAGGAACTTACAGCCTTTTTGAATATAAACATTATAGTCAGGCAAAATATAACGCGGACGATAAATGGCATAGCCTTCACATAAATCACAAATCATATGATTTTGCAGATATTCCCATTCTTCTTCTGTGTAGCCTAATAAATCAATGGGATTAAATAGCCGCTCAGCAATATTGCCTAAGCTCATTAATTTTTGATGATAGGTTAGATTTTTTGCTTTAACCACATCGAGAATATCTTGTAGTGAGGCTTGCATGCTCTTCTCCTTAATACTAAAAAGATCGGTAAGACAAAAAATCTTACCGAAATTAAATCAATATTACTGTGATTTAGATCATATTTTGAGAAAATTGAGAACTAAACCGCAATTTTTGAGAAAATTGAGAACTAAACCGCAATATACTCCAACTTCACTTCCCCTAAATAGCCTAATAATTCTTCGGCCATTTGTTTGTAGGAGAGTTTTACTGGGTGTTCTACCATCACTACGCGGGTGATGTTTTCTACTTCGTTACCGCTTAGTAGAAGATAATTGATGGCCACTTGTAGGGCGGGGAGGCTTGGGTTGAAGGCGGCGTTTTCCGCGTAGCTGCCTTGGAAAACTTGTTTATCTTGTAATTCTACCGCAACCCCACAGAAACTTTGGGTGTAAGGTGCGTGGGATTGGTTTGCGGCTTCAAGTGCGGTGTGAATTAATGGATCTTTTGTGGTTAATTGTAAACCATTGGTTTTTTCGTCAAATAAACGATAAGGAATGGCTAAATCTGCAGGGCCAAAAGCATCAGGCAAATAGCTATGTAGTAGATTGTTTTGGCTATGCGGCAGATGAATATGCAAGCTGTCTGCACTATTTAATTCGTTCATAAATTGACGACAATGGCCGCACGGGGTGTAATTCACCGTGATGTCGGTGAGCTTTTTCTCTTTGCGCATCCAAGCATGAGAAATGGCACTTTGTTCTGCGTGAATAGTTTGTTGAATATTGGTGGCGCAGAATTCTTGATTTCCGCCAAAGTAGAAATTGCCACTTTCGCCAATTGCCACCGCACCCACGTTAAATTGTGAGATGGTTGGATTGGCATAGGTTGCGCTCACGGGTAACAACAATAAAGAAAGGGTTTTAGGATCTAATTGATGTTTTTGGCATAAATGCTGTACGGCAAAGTGCGGTAGAAATCCTTGAAAATGTTGTTCGGCAAAAATATGCCAAAGATCTTGTGCCAAATTTTGATTTTCTAATTGGGCTAAGGCGTGTTGTAAACGGTGAGAAATATGTTGTTCAATACGGCTCATTTTATCCTCTCTACTCTCTATAATACGGAGATCATTTTTTTCATCATAAAGCAGAAAAAATAAAAAAGCTTGCGTTAAAGTTAAAATTTGTGAGCAATATCAAAAATTTAGCGAGAGAAAAGAGAAAAAATAGGCGAACCTGATGATTCGCCTATAAGCATATTTAGGTTTTATTGATTTGGCTCAATCACTTCAATTTCTGCGCCACTATGCAAGCCCCTTGGCAGCTGGCTGCCTTTGCGTCCACGTTCAGCACGGAAGCGTTGTAAATCTTCCGCTTTAAGTGTGATTTTACGTTTGCCTGAATGGAATACCAAGTTTGCTTGTTCGGAAATTAACAATAAGCGTACTAATAATTCGCTGCGATCTTTTGCGTTAGCCGCAGGGATAGAAACGATTTTGTTGCCTTTTCCTTTGGATAATTCAGGCAGATCTTGCACTGGGAAAATCAACACTCTGCCTGCGGAAGTGAGTGCCACAAGCAAGTTTTTATTTTCTTGTAAACTTAATGGTGGCAAGACTTGAGCGTTTTCTGGCAAGGAAATCAAGGCCTTACCTGCTTTGTTACGCGCCACTAAATCGCTAAATTGGCAAATAAATCCATAGCCTGCGTCTGATGCCATTAATAATTTTTGCTCATCATTTTCCATTAACACTTGGGAAACCGTAGCCCCTGCTGGCAAGGAAAGTTTGCCCGTGAGTGGTTCGCCTTGTGAGCGTGCAGAAGGCAAGGATAGTGGTTCTACCGCATAGCTGCGTCCTGTGCTATCAAGGAATACCACAGGCTGATTGCTTTTTCCGCAGGCGTGCGCCAGATAACCATCGCCTGCTTTGTAGCTTAGCCCTTGCGGATCAATGTCGTGGCCTTTGGCACAACGCACCCAGCCCATTTGCGATAAAATCACGGTAACAGGTTCAGCGGGGATCATTTCGTTTTCAGCCATTGCTTTAGCTTCCGCACGCTCTACGATTGGTGAAAGGCGAGGGCTAGCAAAGGTTTTCGCATCTTGCTGAATTTCTTTTTTGATGAGCGTATTTAAACGGCGCTCTGATCCCAAAATTTGCTCTAAATTCAACCGCTCTTGCTCTAATTTATCTTGTTCCGCTTGCAGTTCGTGCTCTTCCAATTTGGCTAATTGGCGTAAGCGTAAGTTTAAAATGGCCTCGGCTTGCTCATCACTTAAATTAAAGCGCGTCATTAATTCCTGCTTTGGCTTGTCTTCGTTACGAATAATGGCGATCACTTCATCAATATTTAAAAAAGCAATCATCAAACCTTGCAAAATATGCAGTCGGTTCAGCACTTTATCTAAGCGATGTTGTAAACGTCTGGTTACAGTGGTACGGCGGAAAGTCAGCCATTCGGTGAGAATTTGCAGCAGATTTTTCACCGCAGGCTTGTTGTCCAAGCCAATCATATTCATATTCACACGATAGCTTTTTTCTAAATCCGTGGTAGCAAATAAATGCGCCATTAGGGCATCGGTATCCACGCGGTTGGAACGTGGCACTAGCACGATACGGATTGGGTTATTGTGATCCGCTTCGTCACGAATATCTTCTACCATCGGCAGTTTTTTCGCATTCATTTGTTCCGCGATTTGGCTGATGATTTTTGATGGCGAGGCTTGGTGGGGCAGTGCGCTAATGATGATTTCGCCATCTTCTTTTTTCCATACCGCACGCATTTTGATTGAGCCGCGTCCTTGCTCGTAAATTTTACGAATATCTTCTTTGCTCGAAATAATTTCTGCTTCCGTTGGATAATCAGGCCCTTGCAGCACGCTCATTACATCATCTAAATTGGCTTTTGGGTTATCCAACAGCATTACCGCCGCATCGGCTACTTCATTGAGATTGTGTGGGGGAATATCCGTTGCCATTCCCACGGCAATCCCCGTTGTGCCATTAAGTAAAATATGCGGTAGGCGTGCGGGGAGGTATTCGGGTTCTTCTAATGTGCCGTCAAAGTTAGGCTGAAATTCCACCGTGCCTTGCCCCAGTTCGCTGAGCAAAATTTCTGAAATTTTGGCTAAACGCGATTCGGTATAACGCATTGCCGCAAAGGATTTCGGATCATCAGGCGCCCCCCAGTTTCCTTGTCCATCAATAAGCGGATAACGATAAGAGAAAGGCTGCGCCATTAGCACCATAGCTTCGTAACAAGCGGTATCACCGTGCGGGTGGAATTTACCTAATACGTCCCCCACGGTACGCGCCGATTTTTTATATTTCGCCGTGGCATTGAGCCCTAATTCTGACATTGCATAGACGATACGGCGCTGCACGGGCTTTAATCCATCACCAATAAAGGGCAATGCGCGATCCATAATCACATACATTGAATAATTCAAATAGGCACTTTCGGTGAAGTTTTGCAGTGGCATTTGCTCAATGCCTTCGTAATTAATTTCTGCCATAAATTTGTTTTTCTCTTATATTCGTTAAAATTAAAGTGCGGTGGTTTTTTGCGCGATTTTTAATGTTGAAACCCTGTGGACACGTCCGCATCAGGATTGCGCTTGGTGTAAGGCTCATCTTTTAATTTTCCACTGAAAATTTGTGGATTTTCTTCCCCACTTACCATTAACACGCCTTTCGCGCCTTTTTCGGTACGGAAAATAGAATGATCCACAAAAGGATAAGGGCCGGGTACAGGAATGGTGGTTTCAGCCATCATCGCGCCGCCAGCAGGAATTAAGGTGGTTTGTACATTGTGATTTTGCAATGAACCACCTTCCACATACACCGTATCAAAAGGCTTGCCGATCAAATGGAAAGAGGACACCTTATTGGGCCCAGCGTTGCCGACATAAAAGCGTAACTTCTCGCCCACTTTGGCTTTTAACGCATTATCGCCGAGCATTGAGCCATAATGGCCGTTAAAGACCACATAGTCAGGCAGTTCATAGCTCGCTTTTTGCATACTAAAAACTTGCAAGCCTGCTTCGCCAAATTCCCCTTGGGTATAAAATTCGTTCTGTACAATATAAAATTCTTTATCCACTGGCGGTAAGCCTTCTTTTGGCTCAACCAACATTAAACCGAACATTCCCTTGCCGATGTGAGTCGGCGCACCAGGCATTGCGGCGCAGTGATAAAGATAAAGCCCAGGTGATAGCACTTTGAACTGATAAATACTGGTATGCCCCGGTGCGGTGTTGCTTGCCAGTGCCGTGCCTTCAGGGGCTGCGGAAGAGTGGAAATCAATGCTATGTGGCAGTTTGGAATTGATTGGGTTGGATAAATGCACTTCCACCGTATCCCCCTCGCGTACACGAATAAATGGCGCCGGGGTTGAACCGTTGTACGTCCAATATTTGAATTGCACTTTTGGCATAATTTCCATAATTTTTTCCAGCGCTTCCAGTTTTACCACCACACGAGCAGGATAATCGCGCGTAATAGGCGCTGGCACATTTGGCGCGGTGGTGAGTTCTGCTTCAATCACGGGAAGATCAGAAATTTTCACATTTTGCACCGCACTTTTGTTTTCAGACAAATTGGTATTTTCAGTTACATTAGTATTTTCCGCCGTATTCGTATTTTCAACCGCATTGGACTTGGTTGAATGTTGCTCTGTGGCGATAACATTGCCGCTTAAAAGTGCGGTGAAAATTAAGGCTAAAAAGGTCTTTTTCATTGGTGTTTCCTTGCTTATTTGGTGGTGAGCTTATACGCTCAAATCCACTTGGTCTCCTTTGGCTTGTAACCACATTTTGCGATCTTCAGAACGTTTTTTCGCCAATAGCATATCCATTAATTCAAAGGTTTCTGTTTCACTTTGTTCATTTTCTTGATCAAAGGTGAGCTGCACCAAACGGCGTGTATTGGGATCCATTGTGGTTTCACGCAACTGGCTTGGGTTCATTTCGCCTAGCCCTTTGAAGCGCTGCACATTGATTTTGCCTTTTTTATTTTTTAGGCGATCTAAAATGCCTTCTTTTTCCCCTTCATCAAGGGCGTAATAGACTTCATTGCCAATGTCGATACGATAAAGCGGTGGCATTGCCACATAAACGTGTCCTTCCGCTACCAATTTCGGGAAGTGGCGTAAGAATAGGGCACAGAGTAGGGTGGCAATATGTAAGCCATCAGAATCCGCATCAGCAAGAATACAAACTTTGCCGTAACGCAACTGGGAAAGATCGCTATTGTCAGGATCGATGCCCAATGCCACAGCAATGTCGTGGACTTCTTGCGAGCCAAGCACCTGATCGGCGGAGACTTCCCAAGTATTTAGAATTTTTCCGCGCAATGGCAAAATGGCTTGATATTCACGGTCGCGCGCTTGTTTGGCCGATCCCCCTGCGGAATCCCCTTCGACTAAGAATAATTCGGTCAATGCTAAATCTTGTGAGCTACAATCAGCGAGTTTCCCCGGCAGGGCAGGGCCACTCACTTGTTTTTTACGCACGATTTTTTTCGCTGCACGCAAACGGCGTTCAGCCGAGCTAATCGCCATTTTCGCCAGTTCTTCGGCTTCTTGTACGTTTTGGTTGAGCCATAAGCTAAAGGCATCTTTCACTACACCGCTAACGAACACCGCACTTTGACGAGAAGATAAACGCTCTTTGGTTTGCCCGGCAAATTGTGGATCTTGCATTTTGATCGAAAGCACATAAGCACAGCGATCCCAAATGTCATCAGCGGTGAGCTTAACCCCGCGTGGCAACAAATTGCGGAATTCGCAAAATTCCCGCATTGCATCGAGCAAGCCTTGGCGTAAGCCATTAACGTGTGTTCCCCCTTGGATAGTGGGAATTAAATTCACATAGCTTTCGCCGAGCAAATCGCCCCCTTCAGGCAACCAAATTAATGCCCAGCTGGCGGTTTCTTTTTCGGTTTCAAAATTGCCCACAAAAGGGGAGGCTGGCAAGGTGGTGTAGCCTTCCACGCTTTCTGTTAAGTAATCAGATAAGCCGTCTTGATAGAGCCAAACATCTTCTGTGCCGTTGATTTTATCAATAAAACGAATTTCTAAGCCTGAACACAGCACCGCTTTGGCGCGCAACAAATGGCGTAAACGGGTGATGGAAAAATTAGGGCTGTCGAAATATTTCGGGTTCGGTTTGAAATGCACGGTTGTGCCAGTAGTACGGCGACCGCAAGTGCCGATAACTTCCAATTCTTGCACTTTCGCCCCATTTTCAAAGGCGATTTTATACACTTGTCCGTTACGCTTAATTTGAATATCCACGCGTTCAGAGAGCGCATTCACCACAGAAATCCCCACGCCGTGCAAACCGCCAGCGAAGGTATAGTTTTTATTGGAGAATTTTCCCCCTGCGTGCAATTTGGTGAGGATCACTTCCACCCCTGAAATACCCTCGGTGGGGTGAATATCCACCGGCATTCCACGTCCGTTATCAATCACTTCAAGGGATTGATCTTTATGCAAAATCACTTCGATTTTTGTGGCGTGGCCGGCTAGCGCTTCGTCCACGCTGTTATCGATCACTTCTTGCCCGAGATGATTGGGGCGGGTGGTGTCGGTGTACATTCCAGGGCGAAGTTGAACGGGTTCAAGATCTTTTAAAACGGTAATTTCATTGGCGGAATAATTTGTTGTCATTGGTCTTCCCGTGATTAAAATTCAAAAAATTGGCAAAATTCTAACAAAAAAACCAACGCTTGCCTAAAAGTGCGGTTGGTTTTTTTGCGATTTTTTATTCGTTACCTAAAATGCCTAAATTCCAGTTTATGGCTTCTTTAGGGCGTTTTTCTTGCAACAAGAAACGCTGGTTGGCCTTCGCTTGCGGTTGCACCACAGAGCCAGACGGCGTTGAGAAGGCAATTCCGCCTTTTAACAGCTGCTGCATTGATCCCGTGTTAATGGATAAGCCCGTGAAGCCCAGCTCCATTCCATAACCTGATGAGATCCAGAATTCTGAATTTTGTCGCACTAAGGCTTTATGTTTATTGGCAATTACAATATGCACCAAAACACGATCGCCGATTGGGTTAAGCTCAAGGCTACGAATCGTTCCCACTTCCACGCCACGATACATTACAGGCGAGCCTGTGGTGATATTCATTGCGTCTTTGGTTTCTAAAATGAGCGGGAAACCATCGCCGTATTTATTGGTTGTTGGCACGGATTGAGCCAAACGGAATTGACTGCGTGCTTTGCCACTGCCAGCTTCCACATCAATATAAGGTTGTAAAAGGCTATCTAAATTCTCAATACCGCCCGCAGAGATTTGTGGGGAAATGAGGCGGAACTTACTATTTTCTTTCGCAATGATAGCCATATATTTCGGGTTAATTAACGCCGTGGCGAGAATTTTGTGATCGGCAGAAAGCTCAATGCTATCCACTTCACCAATATTTAAGCCCATATAACGCAACGGCATTCCTTTACTTAAATTGGTGGCATCTGCGGCGCTGAGCTTAATTACTTGCCCTGCGGATTTGGCACGCATTTCATTTGGGTAAAGAATTTTGTTACCTGAGCCACTGTTATCAAAACTAATTGCGCCTTTTAAGGAGCGAGCAATAGGTGCAGCTTGAATGCTAATGCCTTTCGGTGTGATGTCCACCTGTGCCGCACTTTCCACCCAGAACAGACTTTTGCTGGTGAGCAAATCACGATGTTTCGGATAGATAAATACGTCCACGTCAAAATGATCTTTTTTCGGGCGGATAGCCAGAATTTTACCCACTTCATATTGGCGATAAAGCACCAGAGAACCTTTATCAATGCTGGGTAGTTGTGAAGTGGTTAAGGTGATGGTTGGGGTGAGATTATTACTCACAATCCCCGCTTCAGCATTACTTAGATCGCTGTATAACGGGAAACTTTCAGGTAATGTACCCGCTTGATGACCCGCCACAATGCGAATGCCACCTTGTAGCCATTTTTCAGGTGTAGCCGCTTGCATCTTGATGCCATCAACGCCCACGCTCACTTCAAAATTTGATGCAGCAATAAAGAGCGTATCGGGGTGAATTAAATGACGATATTGCCCAGCAATCGCTACTTTAAAATGCACCGATTCTTGTTCGATGCGTTGATTTACAATTTCACCAATAGGGAAATTATTGTAGTAAATTTGCTGCCCTTCGCTGATGTTATAGGTTTCAGGTGCGGTTAAGGTTAAAACCAAGGTATCGGG
The DNA here is from genome assembly GCF_965138825.1 of Avibacterium endocarditidis. Classification (NCBI taxonomy): domain Bacteria; kingdom Pseudomonadati; phylum Pseudomonadota; class Gammaproteobacteria; order Pasteurellales; family Pasteurellaceae; genus Avibacterium; species Avibacterium endocarditidis. The sequence goes on along the minus strand of NZ_CBCSDH010000002.1, from coordinate 87,029 downwards.
CTGTTTGAGCAACAGTTCATTTTCTTTAATCACAGTAAATTGCGTTTGTTTTTCGCCTGTACCGCTGATCACATCAAAATATTCGCCACGCAATAATTTTTGCGTGTCGCTCAGCTCACTTAAATTAAATTTTGTGTTGCGTAGCACGATTTCAGTGTTGGTTTTAAACAGATTTTCAGCGCTTGGATCAATGAGTAATTTGCCTTGCAAAATTTCTTCATTATTTTCCACCGCACTTAATTCTGACAGTAAACCGATTTGTGTATCTTGTGAATACACCACCGTTTTACCTGCGCGTAATCCCGCAATATTCGGCACGGTAACATTGATTTCAATACCGCGTTTGGCGGCTTGTAAATTGGCATATAAACGATAGCGTTCGTTGTTTTCTGCTTTTGGACTATTTTGTGGCGAATCAAATGCTACAGCCCCCTGCACCACGGCATTTAGGCTATCCATTTGCACGTTAATACCAGAAAGCCCAACATTGGCGTTAATGCCACTAATGTTCCAGAAATGGCTGTCTTTTTTCACGAATTGGGTATAAGGCTTGTCGATCACCACATCAATTTCAATTTTCTTCTGATCTTTGGTGAAGCGGTAATCATAAATTTTCCCGACAGGCATTTTTTTGAAATAGACAGACGCACCGATTGAGATTGAGCCTAAATCATCGGCAAGTAAATGAATGAGCAAATCGCCTTCGTTAACTTGGGCGATCGGGCCTTCACTTTCTGCCACAAATTCATCTTCATATTCACCGTCCCCAGGTTGTAGGGTGATGTAGTTACCCGAAACCAGCGCATCAATGCCTGAAATCCCGGCTAGTGAAGCACTTGGACGAACGAGCCAAAACTTGGTGTTTTCACGCAATACGGTTTTGGCTTCAGGATAAATACTGGCTTCCACTTCCACTTTTTTCAGGTCGTCAGTGAAATTTACTTTTTTCACCACCCCAATTTGCAAGCCTTGGTAACGAATCTGCGTTTTCCCTGCCACTAAACCATCACCATTATCAAAGGTGATTTTGATGCTAATGCCTTGTTCTTGCACAATTTGAAAGAACAAAATCGCACCAATACATAAGGCGACAAAGGGTAACAACCAAAATGGTGAAATCCGTTTGTTTTTATGAATAGCGGCTTTTACCGCGTTGTAATTATCCTGAATGGATGGCGTTTTGTTGTTGTCTGTCATAAATTTTCCAAAGTAAACGACTGTCGAATTGCGAAGCTGAAATCATAGTTAAGAACACTGCAGCCCCAAAATAAAAGGCAGCAGGGCCTACGGAAAAATTGATGATTTGTCCGCGTGCAACCAAGGACATCATCAATGCGAGTACGAACAAATCTAACATCGACCAACGACCGACAAAATGCACAATATGGAATAGACGCATTTGCCATTTTATGGATTGGCGAAGGTTGAAATGTACACAAATTAATAAATAAAACAAAATAAAAATTTTGCTGATGGGGATAAAAATACTGGCGGTAAATACCACAAATGCCACGAAATAACTGCCCATTTCAACAAAGGTGATCACGCCAGACATCAGGGTATCGGCACTTGGCGCACCATTGACATAAACTACTGACATCGGTAGTAAATTAGCAGGGAACAGCATAATAATGCCGGCAATCAAGGTTGCCCAAGTGCGTTGCAATTTAATGTTTACTGGCACGTCTAATAGCGTTAAACAGCGTGGACAACGGGCTCGATGTTTGCTGTCTTGATAAGGCTCGGTAAACGTGTAATGGCACTCCAAGCAGACACAAGGCGGTTCATCAGGCATTTCAGTCAAAAGTCTATCTTGTGGATAAAAATCATTCCACAGCGCATTCAGATTGAGCTTAATGAATAGAAGCGTGGTTAAAAGTGCGGTGAAAACAAAGGCAATTAAATAAATATCAAGGCTAAGAGTGGCGTATTCTCGTACCTTAAACATCGTTACGCCCAGGGCGACCAAATACACATCAAACATTACCCAAGGTTTAATATACCCTAGCGCGAGCAAGATATTACGCGGTTTAATGCCAAGCAGTTGCGAAAGACGGAGCAAAATCACCAAAATTGCAAAGGAAATGGGCATAAATACGGCACAGAGAAAAATGAGAAATGCCGTATAAGGATAGCCTTCCGTTGCCATTTTCCACACCCCTTGCCAAACCGAAGCGTCCACCCGCGTACCCAGTAAGTCAATGCTTAATAAAGGATAATTCAAGGCAAAAGGCATTAAAATTAAAATAGATAGGGCAATCATCGCGCAGCGATGTAAACTCCAACGGCTGCCCGAACACAGCACCTCATCACAGCGAGGACATTCCGCATATTGGTTCGCCTCCAACGTTGGCACAGACACCGTGGCATCGCAATGGGTGCAACGGGCAATATGCTGTTTGGCGTAATGTGTCGTTTTTAACGGTGTTGTCATCGCTTAGGTTCTACTAATTTTTCTCTAAAAGAGACTCAAAAACGCTATTTTATATGGATTTGTACGCTTTTCAAAGTGCGGTGGTTTTTTACGGAAAATTTATCACAAAAAGCACCGCACTTTGTCTGATTGACAAAATTTGTGGTGGACATTAACCTGACAACATTGCTGTTACGATAAAACGCCTAAATACACTTTCACTTAGCGGAGCGATTTATCTCTTTTTAGTTGGTGGGCGTTTGTTTAGAGAAAAAGCAAAGGGAGAAAAATAATGGAAATGACATTTGGACTTGTTGTTTTTGCCTTAATTGGTTTGGTTGTCGCCTTAACTGCAACTTATTTAACAAAACACTAATTTAACAAAACACAAAGTTTTATTTTTAAAGCCTGCGATGCAGGCTTTTTCATTATAAGTTATTCTATCGAATGCTGATTTATACAGATTTTCACATATCTCAACAGTAACTCCCGTATAAACCCGATCAAAAAATTGCCATTTCTTGCCAATTTAAGCTAAAATGTGCAACGTTTTTCTATTTAAAATTAATGGTATGTGAGATTACACAATGACAGAAGTTCAGAAATTAACCAATAATAAAGAAATTATCGCTTATTTAGCGGAAAAGTTTCCGCGCTGTTTTTTCCTTGAAGGTGAGGCAAAACCGTTAAAAGTCGGGATTTTCCAAGATTTAGCAGAAGCCCTTGCAGATGATGAAAAAGTAAGTAAAACCCAATTGCGTCAGGCGTTGCGTTTATACACGGCAGGCTGGCGTTATTTATACGCTTGTAAAGAAGGGGCTGAGCGCGTTGATTTACAAGGCAACCCAGCAGGCGTATTGGAGAAAGAACACGCAGAGCACGCAGCACAGAAATTAGCCGAAAGCAAAGCGAAAGTGGCAGAAAAACGTGCAGCAGAGCGTGCGGCAAATCCGAAAGCGAATAAAAAACCTGCGCGTCCAAATACGAAGAAATTTGTAGCGAAAAAACCACAAAATAAACCTAATCTTGTTGCGGTAGATGTTACAACCTTAGCACAAGGTGATGTGGTGAAAGTAAAAGCTGGGAATAGCACAAAGCGTGCGGTAGTTTTGGAAGTGGTAAAAGACAATGTGCGTGTTGAGTTAGAAAATGGCTTAACAATGTCCGTTACCGCAGAGCGTTTATTTGCATAATTCTCATTATTTCGTTAAGTAAGAAGTCATCATCGTGATATTTACTTTGATTAGGACATTTGAATGAAGTTTAATAAAAGAAAAGGCTACTTAGCCAGTTTGGTGCTAAGTGCCTTATTTGTTAATGCGGATCTTGCCGTTGCTGTTGCACCTAAATTGAAGGCAACAGATATTGTCATTCCTGAGCCAACTGAAACGAACCAGTTGGTAACAAAGCGTGTTGCAACGCGTTTAACCCAATCTCATTATCGTAAATTTCAGTTAGATGATGATTTTTCGCAAAAGATTTTTGATCGCTACTTAAAAAATTTAGATTTTAACCGCAATACCTTTTTAGCTTCAGATGTCGCTGAAATGCGAGCTAAATATGGTGATAAGCTTGATGATCAGCTTAACCAAGGTAAGTTAGATATGGCGTTTGCGATCTACGATCTAATGATGAAACGCCGTTATGAACGCTATAAATATGCTTTATCGCTTTTAGACAAAGAGCCAAGTTTAACCACAGATGCACAAATTGAAATTGAACGCAAAGATGCTGCTTGGCCAAAAACGGAAGAAGAAGCCAATGAGCTTTGGGCGCAGCGTGTTAAAAATGACATCATCAATTTGAAGCTCAAAGGTAAGAATTGGCGTGAAATTAAGAAAACCTTAACGAAACGCTATGATTTGGCAATCCGCCGTTTAACGCAAACTAAAGCTGATGATATTGTACAAGTGTATTTGAATGCTTTTGCGCGTGAAATCGATCCACACACAAGTTATCTTGCGCCAAGAAGTGCAAAAAGTTTTAATGAAAGTATGAACCTTTCATTAGAAGGCATTGGGGCAACCTTGCAATCGGAAGATGGGGAAACCATTATCCGCTCACTAGTGGCTGGTGCGCCGGCTGATCGCAGTAAAAAAATTAAGCCGGGTGATAAAATTGTTGGTGTCGGTCAGGCAAAAGGTGAAATTGAAGATGTTGTTGGTTGGCGTTTAGATGACGTGATCGACAAGATCAAAGGGAAAAAAGGCACGAAAGTTCGTTTAGAAATTGAGCCAGAAAAAGGCGGAAAATCCCGCATTGTTACCCTTATTCGAGATAAAATTCGCTTGGAAGATCAGGCGGCGAAATTAACCGTGGAAAAGGTTGATGGCAAGCAAATTGCCGTGATTAAAATTCCAAGTTTTTATCTTGGTTTAGCGGAAGATGTGAAAAAACTGCTTGCAGAAATGAAGCAGAAAAATGCACAAGCCTTGATTATTGATTTGCGTGAGAATGGCGGTGGTTCGTTAAAAGAAGTGGTTGAATTAACTGGCTTATTTATTACCGATGGGCCAGTGGTTCAGGTGAGAGATGCTTATCAACGCATTCGTATTCACGAAGATCCGGATAACACTCAAGATTATGCAGGGCCACTCTTAGTGATGCTCAATCGCTTTAGTGCTTCTGCGTCTGAAATTTTTGCAGCAGCAATGCAAGATTATAACCGAGCGATTATTATTGGACAGAATACCTTTGGTAAAGGAACTGTTCAACAAAGCCGTCCATTGAATTTTGTGTTTGATTCAGAAGAAACCCCAATGGGGCTAATTCAATATACCATTCAAAAATTCTATCGTATTAATGGCGGAAGCACCCAGTTGAAAGGGGTTGCGCCAGATATTACGTTCCCATCATTGATTGACTTGAAAGAATATGGGGAAGAAAACGAAGATAATGCGTTGCCTTGGGATAAATTGCCACCAGCTCCTTATTCTGAGGCTGGGAAATCAAGAGAAGCAATTAATGCACTGGAAGCTCCGCATATTGCTCGAATGGCGAAAGATCCTGAATTTATTGCGCTTAATGAAGATCTTAAAGTGTTAGATGAGCGCCGTGAGCGTAAATATTTATCATTGAATTTTGCAAAACGCAAAGCAGAGAATGATAAAGATGACGCAAAACGCTTGAAAGATTTGAATGCGCGCTTTAAACGAGAAGGTAAAAAACCATTGAAGAAACTTGATGATTTACCGAAAGATTATGAAGCCCCTGATTTCTACTTAAAAGAGGCAGAAAAAATGGCGGTGGATCTCATTAATTTTGATGAAAAACATCATCTTTCGGGTGCAGAAGTAACACCGAAAAAATAACTAAATTTCTGACCGCACTTTAATAAGTGCGGTGCTTTTTATTGTGATTTTTATATTTAAGGACTCTAGAATGTTAAAAACGACTTCATTTAAGTTAGCTACACGCGCGGCTTTATTGACGTCTTGTGCTTATGTGGGAACAGCTATTGCGGCAAACACCGCACCAGTGTTGAATGCAGGGCAATCCTCAACGCCGGCAATGGTAAAACTGACGAATGAACAGCTTTTACTCGAACGAAAAGCGATTGCTGAGAAAATCGCAACAGAACGTAAAGTGGAGGAAGATCGCCTCAATGCAGAACAGCAACAGCGTTCAGAACAGCGCTTAACAGATATTATTGGCACGCAGCCGTTGATGTTTAAATCGGCGGTAGCCAAAATTTATACGCAAAATGATTATGTGTTGCTGTGGGAAGATAAAAAAGCCGAGAAACAATTTTTACGCGAATATGCAGCATTGGTGGCGAGTGGTATTTCTCGCCAGTCAGCACAAAATTTAGATCGTATCTATAATGCTGAGGGCAAAGATCGTTTGATTTATGATATTTTGCTTACTGACGCATTCCTTGATTATCTTTACTATTCACAAAATGCGCTGAAATCTGCGCAGAAATGGTTATATTCTCCAACTGCTTATAAAAGTGCAGAACCCTCAGAGCAAGAAATTCAGCGCTGGTTAAGTGCGGTGAAAAATAATCAAAATTTTGAATTTGTTGCACAACTTGCGGGTAAAAATAATTTATATCGCCAAACTTTATATCAGCTAGAAGCCTTAATTTCTTCAGGAAAAATGGATCGTAACCAGATCTATAAATTGGCGATCAACACGCAACGTTTAAGAATTTTGCCTGAGTTTATAAACGGGCTTTTTGTGAATATTCCAAGTTATCAGCTTAATTATTATCGTAATGGCAAACTGGTAATGAATTCACGCGTTATCGTGGGAAAACAAGCGCGCAAAACCCCTGTGATGTATAGCAAATTAAGTAATGTTGTGGTTAATCCACCTTGGACGCCAACGCCACGTTTAATCAATGAAGATTTAGTACCAAAAATTAAACGTGATCCAAGTTATGTGGCACGCAATGGTTATACCATTACAGACGGTTCAGGGCGCACCATTGATCCACATTCCATTAACTGGGCGGCGATTGGCAGCAAATTCCCTTATCGTATCCGTCAAGCGCCGGGGGATAGTGCTTTAGGTAATTATAAATTTAATATGCCAAGTGCTGATGCCATTTACTTGCACGATACACCAAACCACAGTTTGTTTAACAAGAAAGACCGCGCATTGAGTTCTGGTTGTATTCGTGTGGAGCAATCCGATCAGTTAGCAAGCATTTTGCTCAAAGAAGTCGGTTGGTCTGATGAACGCAAGCGTAAAGTGTTAGGCAGCAAAAAAACCACTTCTGCGAATGTGGGGTCGGATAATCCGGTTTATCTTTATTATGTAACCGCTTGGATGGACGGTGGAAAATTACACACCTTGCCAGATATTTATGGCTATGATTCAGCACCGAATTTAAGCTATGTAAACTGGAATGCGGTGAAAAAATATTTGATGTAATGCCTAACACATTGAAAAGTGATTACTATTTTTAAATTTTTTTACTTTTTTATGAACTAATTAGAACGTGCGTAGTCGAAAGTAAAGAATTGTAAATTTAGAGTAAAGAATTATTACTATGAGCGAGATTAATCAGCAGCGCCGTAAATGGCTTTCCCTTGGTGGAATTGTATTGGGGGTATCCTTATTACCTAATACAGTATTAGCAATGGTTTCAACGCCGAAACCACGCATTCTAAGCTTTAGAAATATCAATACTGGCGATCGTTTTGCAGGAGAATTTAACCCTACAAAAGGATTTTCTGCGGCAAGTTTGAGAAAGTTGGATTATTTATTGCGTGATAAACGTAATAACCAAATTCATCGAATGGATCCTAGATTATTTGCCAAGTTTTATCAAATTCAGCGTACTTTAGGCTTACGCAATACTGAAATCCAAATTATTTGTGGTTATCGCTCACCAACAAGTAATGCGGCAATGCGTAGAAAAAGCCGTGGCGTAGCGAGTAATAGCTACCATATTCGTGGGCAAGCGATTGATTTCCGGATTGATGGCGTGCCATTGGCGAGTGTAAAACGTGCGGCGGAAAGCCTAAATAATGGCGGTGTAGGGTATTACCCAAGAAGTAATTTCGTGCATATTGATACTGGCCCTGTTCGTACTTGGCGTGGAAGCTGATTATCCGCATTTCAAATATATAAAACCGCAAGCAAATTTGCGGTTTTATTCTTTTAATTTCAAAGAAATATCAATAAAGGACAAAAAATGAATATTGAGATTATTCCTGTTACGGCGTTCCAACAAAATTGTTCAATCATTTGGGACGATGAAAAAAATGCCGCTATTATTGACCCAGGTGGTGAGGCAGAAAAGCTAATTAAACGCATTGAAGAATTAGGCTTAAATTTAAAATTAATTTTGCTCACTCACGGACATTTAGATCATATCAGTGCAGCAGAAAAGCTGAAAAATCACTTTAAGATAGAAATTTGGGGTTCGCACGAAGCGGATCGCTATTGGTTTGAAGGCTTACCGCAACAGGCAGAACGCTTTGAAATGCTATTTGAAACCAATGCCTTTTTGCCTGATCGCTGGTTAAATGAAGAAGGGGAAGTCATTAAGGTGGGCGATTTTAATTTTGAAGTGTTACATTTACTGGGACATACACCGGGGCATATCGGCTTTATTGAACATAACAAAAGCATTGCATTTACTGGTGATGTACTCTTTCAAAACAGCATTGGACGCACAGATTTCCCCGGCGGCGATCATCAAACCTTGCTGAACTCAATTAAAGAAAAACTTTATCCGTTACCTGACGAAATGATCGTCATTGCGGGTCACGGAAATTACACGACCATTGGCAAGGAAAAGAAAAGCAATCCGTTTTTGCAGGGAATGTAGCTTTATTAAAGCAAAAAAATTTAGGCATTAAAGAATGCCTAAATTTTTGTATCAATATCAGAAACTCTTATCGAACAACAGATTAATATTTTTACTTTGGTAGGAATACATAGAAGGAATATTACTTACTTGTTTCTTCCAACTTAATTGTAATTTAGGGGTAATTCCCCATAAATGCCAATCTCGCTTCCATAGCATTAATTGGGCTTGGTAAATTTTATCAGAGCGTATTTTCCCTAAGGGCAATATGCCACCTAATTTGGCTTCCGCTTTGTATTGGCGTTTCGCAAAAGAAAAAGATAAGCGCGAAGAGATACCTTTTCCCCATTCTTGCCCCCAGCCTAAGCGCAGCGTTTTTATGTCTGAACTATATTGACGAACCCGCGTCTTTTCACGATTAAAATCAATACCCGTATAAAAATATTGGCGAGCATTGCGCAGCCATAATGCCGTAATAGAAGCAAGCTGATTAAAACCATTTGAGCCGGGTTGTGAAAAATAACGTTGCTTACTATATTCAAGTGCCGTAGAAATATGCCAATTTGGAGAAAGCCAACGAGAAAGTTCAGCGCGCAATCCCTGTTCCCATTGATAGCGGTGCTTCCCTACCCAGCGGCGACCATAAAAAGGCAAAATTTTCCAATTTTGCACCGCACTTTTATTCATATAGCCTAAATAAGTGCGGTTTAAAATATCGTTATAATCTTTATTATCCCAATAATATTTTCCCCATAATGTATTTTCAATATAAACATAATGATTGGAAAATAAATTATATTCTTTAGAAAGATTAAAGCGATAAGCGATGCCGTGCGCAGATTGCGGTAACATTTCTTTTGATTTTATAAAACCTGTATTTTCTATTTCTTGAGTGTGAGATGTATTATTAACATTAGGATCGCGCAAATAATTGAAACTCAAGTTACTTTGCCAGTCAGAATGTTGTTCAATTGCATTCAAATACTGGTCAAGTAAATGTACAATATTCGCTGGTAAGTTTGGTTCAGCTTTGGCTTTCTCAAATTGTTCTTTGGCAGCAGTTAATTGCTGATCGGCAAATAGGGTTGTTGCAAGTTCAATTCTTACAGGGTTTAAATCAGGATTTATGGCAAGAATTTGACGAAAATAAGAAATAGCCGTTGCATAATGCTGTTGTAATTTTTCTGAAACGCCTTGGGCGAATAAAACTAAAATATCATCTTTTTGTTCAAATTGCTGATAAATAGGTAGCAAGGTTTCGATTGAAGCATTATTTTGTTGCAATATCGCTAAATTTAATAAATATTCTGCCAGGTTTTTATCTTGTTTAATTTGTTCAATTGGCACTTTAATTTTTTCAGATTTTGTTGGCTGAATAAATGGCATTGATTTTACTGGCTTTTCAGGTTGCGCAACATATTGATGTTGTTCTGGCTGAAAAGTATTTTCGGCTAAAATTGAAAAAGGTAATAAGCTAATTAAAAATAGTTTTTTCATGGTGAGAAACTCGAAAGTAAAGGAAAAGCCACTGCAAGCAGTGGCTTGATTGAGATTAACGTTCGCCAGTGAATACGGCGTTTATCGTTGGATATGCTGAGTGATTGTGATCTACGATTTTAACTTTTCCAGCTACTTGTGCCGCATTTTTGCCCATAAATTTTCCTTCATAGTTGCCCGTATATTTAACATCTTGTAATTCATAAGTATTACTAGAATAATTCGGTGCATTATCAGTGAAATGTGCATTACCAGTGAACTCTAAAATACCATTATTTGTAGTGATCTTGGTATTTTCTAAATAAATATTTCTATCTTGTGTATAAGTCCAGGAAGGATTACTAGCTTCATCATTTATGATGCTAATTTTCCCATTTACTTGTTGATTAATAAAATCAGCAGTGAGAGTGAAAGTGCCTTCACTAGGTTGATTATTATACCTAGGAGCAATTAATGTCTTTCCAGTATAAGTTGCTACACCAGGTATTCTTTGCAAATGATCTAGGGCTGTCATCCGCGTTGGATTACCGCCATAAGCAATTTGGTGTAATTCTCCATTTTTATAAGTAATAGAATAACCCGAATCTTCTAAATTATAGTTATAATTTTTATAAACATTGAGTTCTGGTTGATAGTTAGTTGTATAATCTTGAGTCATTTCTACATAACTCGTAATATTTTCACTGCGAGTACCATCTGCCGTGATATTGCCATAAACCTTATTATCTTGTGGTTGCGTGCCATAATAATATGAGCTATCTGTTGCAATTACACGTTTATCCACAAATCTTCCATTTTCTTCCTCACGAGTTTTTCGTGCTTGTTCTTTTTGCTCAAGTTCAGAATTAGTGAGAGAAAAACCTTTAGTGAGTTGGTTATATTGCGCTTCTAAATGTCGGTTTTCATTTTTGAGATGAGAAATTTCTTGTTCTTTTTCGTTGACTTTTTGTTCTGCTTCATTGCGTTCTTGTTCTAATTGATTACGGTGTTCATAAACATTTTGTAACTCGTTATTGGCTGACTCAAGGAGCATATTGGCATAGTCGGCATCAGCCTGAGCATTTTTCAATTGATTTTGAACTTCTGTCAGTTTTAGAGATAATTCTTGCAATCTATTTTGATCAATAACAGATCGCTCTTTCAGTTTATTTAGCGATTTTTCAGTCGCTTGTAACTCTTTCTCTAATTTTTCTTTCTGACTATTGGCAAGGGAAAGTTGCTTTTCGGCTTGTTGCAGCTTTTCTTTGGCTAAGGTTTCTTGTTGAGAAAGTTGGTTAATATTCTCATTTGTTTGACTAAATTTCTCTTTTTCCGCTTCTAGTTGTTTTTGTTTTTCTGAAATTTCATTAATTTGTTCCTGATATTTCTTTATCGTTTGCTGTAAATTTTCAATAGTTTTTTCTTGAGTTGTAGGGGATTGGTTTTGTGCGGTATCTTCTGATGAACTTGAACCACCACTAGATGACCCACAAGCCACCACACCTAATGAAATTAATAATGCCAATGCCGTTGTTTTAAATTTAGGTTGCATAAAAAATTCCTCTATAAAAGATTGTTAAGTTAAATAAGGGAGTTTATTTTTAGGAAAAACAGGATTTTTTTCTAAAAAACAGCAAAACTTTCTTAGTTTAAAAAAAAAAAAACAAGAGGTTAGCGATCTTTTAGCGAAAAATTTGATCTTTATTAAGATTTAAGTAAAAAAGAAGAAGGGAAAAATTTGGCAAAAAACAACCGCACTTTTATAGAAAGAAAAAAGCGGAAATAACTCCGCTTTCTTGATTGAGTTGAGTTTATTTCAAAACCAAAATTGGTTTTTTGCCATAGCGTGCCACTTTTACTGTGTTGCTGCTTAAGCCTTTGGCGTTTGGTTTGCTGCTGGCGAGCATAATAATGAGATCCACTTCTTTTTCATCGGCAATGCGGTTGATTTCTTCATAAATTGTGCCGTGGGCGACAATATGTTGTACTTTTGAGCCTTCTGGGAAGTGGGCTTTGGTGAAATCGTGTAGGGTTTTGTTGGCTTCTTCAATGACAGATTTGTCAAAGTTTTTTGGTAAGAATGCGGAGATAAAGCTGTCGTCAATGGGTTCGATAATGGTAGCGACACGGTAAATCGCGTTAGGATTGTGGTTGGTGAGCTGAAGGGCGGTGTCCACTACATATTTTGCGCTTTTCAGATTGCTGAGATCAATGGCAATAAGCAGTTTGTTGTACATAATAAGATCCTTTTATCTTGTTGTGCTTTCAACATTTGGAAAATTTCATAAATTTTGACCGCACTTGAATGCGTTAAGTGCGGTCAATTTTTTTATTGTTTTTTTGCTCTACGGCGTTGATTAAATCCAACAAGGAGAATAATCAATAAGCCTGGAATGAACATCCATTCTTTGGCAGTAGCCACTTTTGGTAAAGAAATATCGAGTAGGGTTTGATCCCAATTTAAGCCTGCTTTGGCGGCAGGGGAATCAATTTCAACCATATCAATAATGACTTTTGGTGTCGCTTTGCCATCAATTTCAATGCTTTCGCCTGTATTGAGCAAGGTTAAGCCGAGTTTATTTAGGCGCTCTTCACCGGTTTTTCCTTCTGGCACGCTGAGTTCAGAATAGAACTCAATTTGTTTTCCATAAGGATTGGTGCCGGCCACTTTGACGGTAATTTTTTCATCAACTGGCACTTTTTCCAACTCTTGTGCCAAATGCACTGGCTCAATGTGATAAGAGGTTGGCGAAATATATTCCATAAAGAAACCAGGGCGGAAAATAATAAATGCCGCAAAAATAAGGGCAACAGTTTCCCACACTTTGTTCTTCGTGATGAAATAATTCATTGTGGCGGAAGTAAAGGCGAGTATGGCAATGGTGGATACCACCGCGACCAGTATGCCTTTTGCCCAGCCCACATCAATTAATAACAGATCCGTATTAAAGATGAACAAGAATGGCAAGATCGCTGTTCTTAGGCTGTAAAAGAATGCCACTAAACCTGTTTTGATTGGGCTACCACCTGATACTGCCGCAGCAGCGAAAGAAGCCAGACCCACAGGTGGGGTTACGTCAGCCATAATCCCGAAATAGAACACGAATAAATGCACGGCAATCAGCGGTACGATTAAGCCATTTTGTTTACCCACTTCTACAATCACTAATGCCATTAAAGATGACACCACGATATAGTTAGCCGTGGTTGGCAAGCCCATTCCTAGAATTAAGCTGAATATTGCCACAAGGATAAGCATAAGCAAGATGTTACCCATTGAGAGCATTTCGATAATGCCAGAGAGCTGTACGCCAAAACCAGTGAGTGAAACAACACCGACAATAATTCCTGCGGTTGCAGTGGCGATACCAATCCCGATCATATTACGTGCGCCTGTTTCTAAACCATCAACAAGGGCATCAACGCCTTGTTTAAACAGATCTTTCGTGATCGGTTTGTTACGGAAGAAGTTTAGTAACGGATGCTGAGTGACTAAAATGATCATCAAGGTAACTGTTCCCCAGAAAGCAGATAGCCCTGGTGAAAGCATTTCGACCATTAAACACCAAATTAGCACCACAACAGGAATTAAATAATGCAAGCCTGCATTTACCGTTGGTTTGGCGGACGGCAGTTTTACCACTGGGGAATTAGGATCATCAATTTCTAAATCAGGGAATTGTGCCACACGGCGAATTAAGGCGAGATAAATCAGCGCCAATAACACCGCAACGATTAAGAAACTATGATCCGGTGCAACGGTTTTCAACCAGCCTAAACCAAACTCCACGCCAATTACTAAGCCGATCACGACTAAAATAGTGCTGACCAATTTTAGCAAGGTAACTAAAAACGGATTTGGTGGATCGGTTCTTGGCAAGCCGTGCAAGTTCATTTTTAATGCTTCTAAATGCACGATATAAACCAATGCAATATAAGAAATCAGTGCAGGCAGTGCCGCATAGGTGATGAGCTGGCTATATGGCATATTGACATATTCGATCATCAAGAAAGCCGCTGCGCCCATTACCGGTGGCATAATTTGTCCATTTACCGATGAAGCCACTTCTACCGCGCCTGCTTTTTCTGCTGAAAAGCCCACGCGTTTCATCATTGGAATGGTGAAAGTTCCGGTGGTTACTACGTTAGCAATAGATGAGCCTGAAATTAGCCCCGTTAAGCCTGATGACACCACAGCCGCTTTCGCTGGCCCACCACGCAGATGTCCAAGATAAGCAAAAGCAGTTTTAATGAAATAGTTACCCGCGCCCGCTTTATCAAGCAATGCACCAAATAATACAAAAAGGAACACATATTTGGTGGAAACCCCTAATGCCACACCAAACACGCCCTCAGTGGTTACCCATTGTTGGTTCACCATTTGTGAAAGTGAACCTGAACGGTGGCTGATGATCCAATCTGTTGGCAGGAATTGCCCGAAGTAGTTATAAGCCAAAAATACACTGGCGATAATCACCAAAGGCAAGCCAAGGCTACGGCGACAGGCTTCTAACAGCAATAACACGCCTAGACAGCCAGCAATAATATCTTGCGTATTGGGTGCGCCGAAACGTGTGACTAAACCTTCATAAAAGAAAATGTAATAGGCACCTAAAAATGCTCCAAGGGTGGCAAAAAACCAATCTAACAACGGGATACGATGTTTTGGTGAGGTTGCAAAAGCAGGGAACGATAAATAGGCCAAGAACAATGCAAAGGCAAGGTGGATCGAACGCGCTTTAGTGTCATCGATCACCACATTAATATCTAGCCCCCAATTACGAACGGCTTCTTGTAGCCAAAATGGCACAGGAGAGGTGTAATAAAGTTGAAAAACCGACCATAAAATCGCGGTAATTACGATCAGTTTTCTGCTTGCACCAGTAGGATTTCGTCCGCCTGAATCATTGGAGGCGACCATATCTTGCAGATCATCGTAATCCATTTTTTTTGTGGATTCGGACATAAAATCTCCCGAAAAATTTGAAATAATGAAAACGGAAAAAGGCAGGGCTAAGCCTGCCTAAATAATAAAGATGAGATTATTGTAACCAACCACGTTCTTTATAGTAACGCACTGCACCTTCGTGTAATGGCGCAGAAAGTGCGTTTTTAATCATCTCTTCTTCTTTAAGATTGGCGAACGCAGGGTGTAAACGTTTAAAGCGAGCAAAGTTATCAAATACCGCTTTAACTACCGTATAAACTTTGTCATCAGGCACATCTGAAGATGTTACTAAAGTCGCATATACCCCGAAAGTATCTACTGGATTATCTGTACCACGATATAACCCACCCGGAATAGTTGCTTTCGCATAGTAAGGATTTGCCGCCACTAAACGATCAATCGCTTCACCTGTTACAGGAACAAGATGAGCATTACAAGAAGCCGCTGCTTCTTTCAACGCACCATTTGGGTGACCAACGTTATAGGTAATCGCATCAAGATTGTTATCACACATTACCGATGCCATTTCAGCAGGTTTTAATTCAGACGCCACTTTAAATTCTTTGTCTGTCCAACCTTTCGCGGCCAAAATTACATTCATTGTTGCGCGCGTACCAGAACCCGGATCGCCCACATTCACACGTTTACCTTTCAAATCATCAAAAGAATTAATATTTGAATCATCACGCGCCATTAAAGTGAACGGTTCTGGGTGAATTGAGAACACTGCACGCAATTTATCATTTTTCTTACCCGCAAAGGAGCTTGTACCGTGGTAAGCGTGATATTGCCAGTCTGATTGCGCAATGCCCATTTCCATTTGATCTGCCGCAATTGCATTTAAGTTTGCCACAGAAGCACCAGTTGAAGGTGCGTTACATTTAATATGAGTTTTTGCGGTATCACGATTCACTAATTGACAGATTGATTGCCCAACCACATAGTAAACCCCAGTTTGACCACCTGTACCGATGGTAACAAACAGATCTTCCGCTTGCACAGAAAAAGAGGTGGCTGCTACACCCGCGATAAGAGAGAGTTTTAATAATTTTTTCATTTTTACTCCTTTACTTTTCAGTTTATAGAAAGGCTTAACCGCTTTAGAACAAAGCTTATGCCTAAGAGATGTTGTGTTGCCCTAAAACTTTCACAAAAGTTTTTACAAAAATTTTACAGACGAACAAGATATACCCTAGATTGCTTCTTGTTGCAATCATTTTTTACACTAGTGCGGTATTGTTTTGACGAATTTTTATCCATAAAAATAAAATTTAAGGAACTTTTCCACGAAAAAGGAAACTAATAGGGGAATTCACGGGAAACCATTCCCAATTACCCCCGCAAGGGAATATTCATTAACCTAAGGAGTTAAAATGAAAGCATTAAAATCTGTATTAGCATTAAGTTTAGCAATGGCAGTATCATCAACCGCTTTTTCAGCGGAAAAAACGGTTGCAACTGACGCAGTAAAAGATACTGCTCAAACAATGAAACAAGACATGGTAAAACAAGGTAAAAATCTTGTGACAGAAAAAGCCAGCAAAGCAAAAGACAAAGTGCTTGATACAAAAAGTGCGGTAGAAAATAAAGCAAAATCTGCCAAAAAATCAGTAGAAGATAAAGCTACCTCAATGAAAGAGAGCGCAACAAAAGCCAAAGATAAAATGGCAGACAGCAAAAATACTGTTGAAAGCAAAGCAAAATCTGCCAAAAAAGCCGTGGAAGATAAAACCACTTCAATGAAAGATAGCGTAACAAAAGCCAAAGACAAAATCTCAGACAGCAAAAAAACTGCTGAAACCAAAGCTAAAAACAGCGCCAAATCAGCTGCTGAAAATGCAAAAAACAAAGCATCAGAAAAAGCAAAATCTTTGAAAGATCAAGCTAAATCTTATGTTGGTGAAAAAATCAACATCAATAAAGCAGACGCAAAAACCTTACAAAACCTTTCTGGTATCGGTGAAGCAAAAGCGAATGCGATTGTTGAATATCGTAATAAAGTAGGCAAAATCAAATCTGTTGAAGAATTATCTAACATCTCAGGTATCGGCGAAGCCACCATCGAAAAAATCGCCCCTTACTTAAGTTTCTAAAAACTTGCAAAAAAAGACCGCACTTTAAGTGCGGTCTTTTTTTATAGATTTTATTCCTTACCCTCTAATGGCGTAAATGGGCGTTCTGTGTGGCCTGTGTATAGCTGACGTGGGCGGACGATTTTCATATTGCCCGGTTTGAACATTTCTTTCCAGTGGGCGATCCAGCCGACGGTTCTTGCTAGGGCGAAGATGACAGTGAACATTGACGTTGGAATGCCAATGGCTTTGAGAATAATGCCTGAATAGAAATCGACATTCGGATAAAGTTTGTGATCAATAAAGTATTGATCGCTTAATGCGATACGTTCTAGTTCCATTGCCACGTCGAATAATGGGTTATCAATATTCAACTCTTTTAGTACTTCGTGGCAAGTTTGACGCATTACTTTTGCACGCGGGTCGTAGTTTTTGTAAACACGGTGTCCAAAGCCCATTAAGCGGAATGGATCGTTTTTATCTTTGGCGCGCGCAATGTATTCTGGAATGCGGTCAATGGTGCCGATTTCTTCAAGCATATTAATGCAAGCTTCATTTGCACCGCCGTGTGCAGGCCCCCAAAGTGAGGCGATACCTGCGGCAATACAAGCGAATGGGTTTGCACCAGAGGAGGCGGCTGTACGCACCGTTGAGGTTGAAGCATTTTGTTCGTGATCGGCGTGTAGAATAAAAATGCGATCCATTGCGCGCTCTAGCACCGGGTTTACTTCATAGGGTTCGCAAGGGGTGGCGAACATCATATGTAAGAAATTACCCGAATAAGAAAGTTTATTCAGCGGGAACATAAAAGGTTGCCCAATAGAATATTTGTAGCACATCGCCGCAAGGGTTGGCATTTTAGCCAGTAAGCGAATGGCAGTGATTTCACGATGTTCAATATCGTTAATATCTAAAGAATCGTGATAGAACGCTGCTAATGCGCCACTTACCCCACACATAATCGCCATTGGGTGTGAATCTCGGCGGAATCCGTGGAAGAAGCGGGAAATTTGTTCGTGAACAAGGGTGTGCTTGCGTACTAATTGGCGGAAAGTTTTGTATTCTTCGGCACTTGGGCGCTCGCCAAATAATAATAAGTGTGCCACTTCTAAATAATCGGCATTTTTTGCCAAATCAGCAATAGGATAACCACGGTGGAGAAGAATGCCGTTGTCGCCGTCAATATAGGTGATTTCGGAAACACAAGAGGCGGTGGACATAAAACCGGGGTCAAAGGTAAAAAGTTTATTTTTGACTAGGGATTGAACATCAATGACATCATAGCCGAGTGAACCTTTACGCATTGGGAGTTCAAGTTCACGTCCATCATTTAGCGTTAGTTTTGCGTTGAGTTCTGTCATAGGTCTTCCTCTTTAGTTGGAGTTGATAATGTTGTGTTTGTTGAATTATTGTACTTTCTAATGAATTTTCACTATAACCTGTTATGGAGTACCTGTCTTTAATATTTACAAAAAAATTTTGTTAAGGAAATGTTATTTTTTCAAAAATGAGAGGCAGATCAAAAAATCAGAAAAATGTTAATGTTTTGTTAATTGAATTAGTTGCTAATTGTGGGAATTTGATTTTAAATTATTCGACTAACACTGAAAGAAAAATCAGTGCGTGTTTCTGATTGAATCCTATGTATAATAAACCTAATGAATTTTTATGTTGTAAATTCTACCCAACCAAGCTAGGTGGTATTAATGAAACAAACGAGCCCAATTAGTGAATGGTTAGCTTCAAGCGCTTTAAATGGAGCAAATCAATCTTACATTGAAGAATTATATGAAAGTTATCTTCAAGATCCCCATTCTGTCGATGAAAGCTGGCAACAAATTTTCGATAAATTGCCAAAACACACCGCTGTAGAGCAAGCACATTCTCCAGTTCGTCAATATTTTAAACGTTTAGCACGAGATATTGGCGTGGACGGCACAACCGTGATTGATCCGAAAGTGAGCGGACGGCTGGTAAAAGTATTGCAATGGGTGAATGCACACCGTAACCGGGGGCATTTACACGCGGATCTTGATCCGTTAGGTATTTGGCAACGGATGTATGCACCGACATTAGATTATAAATTCTATGGTTTTACTGATGAGGATCTTGATGAAGAATTTGATATTGGCGGTTATGTGTATGACAAAGATCGTATTAGCTTACGTGAGCTTTCTTCCTCATTAAAATCAACCTATTGCGGCACTATTGGCCTTGAGTTTATGCACGTTAATGACCTTGAGGCGCGTACTTGGTTACAGAAAAAGTTAGAAAATGGGTTAAATAAACCTTTATTTGGCAAACAAGAACAGCTTAAATTTCTTGAAGAACTTACCGCAGCAGACGGTTTAGAACGCTATCTCGGTGCAAAATTCCCGGGGGCAAAACGTTTTTCTCTTGAAGGCAGTGATGCGTTTATCCTGTTA
Organism: Avibacterium endocarditidis; assembly: GCF_965138825.1. Taxonomy (NCBI): domain Bacteria; kingdom Pseudomonadati; phylum Pseudomonadota; class Gammaproteobacteria; order Pasteurellales; family Pasteurellaceae; genus Avibacterium; species Avibacterium endocarditidis. The sequence continues at coordinate 67,429 of NZ_CBCSDH010000002.1, read as the reverse complement.
ATGAAAGAAATTATCCGTCAAGGGGCAAAAAACGGCATTAAAGAAATTGTAATGGGAATGGCACACCGTGGACGATTAAACCTATTAATCAATGTATTAGGGAAAAAACCAGCGGAATTATTTGATGAATTTGCTGGAAAACACCACGGGAATGGAACAGGTGATGTGAAATATCACCAAGGTTTTTCTTCTGATTTTATGACCGATGATGGCTTAGTGCATTTAGCACTCGCGTTTAACCCTTCTCACTTAGAAATTGTAAACCCCGTGGTGCTAGGTTCAGTGCGTGCGAGACAAACCCGCATTAACGATGTAGAACGCTCGCAAGTGTTGCCGATTACTGTACACGGTGATTCCGCAGTCGCAGGGCAGGGCGTGGTGCAAGAAACCCTAAATATGTCGGCGACTCGTGGTTATTCTGTGGGGGGCACAATTCGTATTGTGATCAACAACCAAATCGGTTTCACCACCTCGAATCCGCACGATACCCGCTCTACGGAATATTGTACCGACATTGCGAAAATGATTGAAGCGCCAGTTATTCACGTTAATGGCGATGATCCTGAAGCCGTGGCTTATGCGGCACAAATGGCAGTGGAATTTAGAACTAAATTCAAGCGTGATATTTTTATTGATCTGGTTTCCTATCGCCGTCACGGACACAATGAAGCGGACGAACCTTCTGTTACTCAGCCGTTAATGTATGATCGCATTAAACGCCACCCAACCCCACGCAAAGTGTATGCCGATCGCTTAATTGCAGACAATGTGATTGATGAGGCTTACAGCCTAGAATTAATGAATAAGTATCGCGATGCTTTAGACAACGGTGATTGCGTTGTGCCAGAATGGCGTGAGCGTGATGTGGAAGCCTCGGATTGGATGAAATTCCTCAGCCAAGAATGGTCAGATTACGAGGGCAGTTTTGATGAAGAACGCTTTACTGCGCTTGCCTTAAAAGTGTGTGAATATCCAGAAAATCACCCACTTCATTCGCGCGTGAAAAAAATCTATGATGATCGCCGTTTAATGGCAAAAGGCGAAAAACCATTCGATTGGGGAATGGCAGAAACAATGGCTTACGCCACCTTGTTGGACGAAGGCTATAACGTTCGCTTATCTGGTGAAGATGCAGGGCGTGGCACATTCTTCCACCGTCATTCTGTTTTACATAGCCAAAAAGATGCCACAATTTACACCCCACTTACCCATTTGCACAATCAGCAAGGGCATTTTGAAGTGTGGGATTCCGTGCTTTCAGAAGAAGCGGTGTTGGCTTATGAATATGGCTATGCCACAGCGACACCAAAAACGCTCACCATCTGGGAAGCGCAATTCGGTGATTTCGCCAATGTTGCGCAAGTGGTGATCGACCAATTTATCAGCTCAGGTGAACAAAAATGGGGCAGAATGTGTGGTTTGGTAATGCTATTACCGCACGGTTATGAAGGGCAAGGGCCTGAACATTCATCAGCCCGTTTAGAGCGTTATTTACAGCTTTGTGCGCAACAAAATATGCAAGTTTGCGTGCCTTCAACGCCAGCGCAGATTTACCATTTATTACGCCGTCAAATGTTGCGCAAGGTACGCCGCCCATTGATTGTGATTACACCAAAATCCTTACTGCGCCACCCACTTGCGGTGTCCAGCAAAGAAGAGTTGGTGAACGGCACTTATCAAAACGTGATTGGCGAAATTGACAAGCTCGATCCAAAACAAGTGAAACGTGTGGTAATGTGTTCGGGCAAAGTATATTACGATTTATTGGAACAACGCCGTAAAAATAACCAAACCGATGTAGCGATTGTGCGCGTGGAACAGCTTTATCCTTATCCGCACGAAGAAATGAAAGCGGCGCTTGCCCCTTATCATCAGGTTACTGATTATGTATGGTGTCAAGAAGAACCGCAAAACCAAGGCGCGTGGTATTGTAGCCAACATAACTTTGTGAGTTCATTGCCAGAACACGGCAAACTGCGCTATGTGGGCAGACCGGCTTCAGCATCGCCAGCGGTGGGCTATATGTCTTTACATAATGAACAGCAACGCGCCTTAGTGAATGAGGCTTTAGAATAATTTGTAAGCAAAAAGTGCGGTCAAAAATCACCGCACTTTTGTACAACCGAATGCAAATAAAACGCAAACAAAAGAAGGAACAGAAAAATGAGCGATTTTGAGATTTTAACTCCCGTGCTACCTGAATCTGTGGCAGATGCAACGGTTGCCACTTGGCATAAAAAAGTGGGCGATGAAGTAAAACGTGATGAAGTTTTAGTCGAAATTGAAACCGACAAAGTCGTGCTTGAAGTGCCGGCGGTTGCTGATGGTGTGCTAGAAAGCATCATTGAAGCCGAGGGAGCAACAGTGATTAGCAACCAAGTGTTAGGTAAAGTTTCTGCCTTAGCGACGGCAGGCAATGCCACTAAAGAAAGTGTGCAAAAAATAGAAAGCACGCCAGCAGATCGCCATTTAGCCAACTTAACATCAGAACCGACTAATGCCGATGTGGTTAGCCCAGCGGCACGCCGTTTATTGGCAGAAAACGATCTTAAAGCTGAAGAAGTGCAAGGCACAGGCGTGGGCGGACGCATCACCCGTGAAGACATTGAACGCACCGTAGCACAAAAAGCTGCGCAATCTCAGCCTCAGCCACAAGCGCCTGAAACTCCAGCATTAAATATATCAGGGCGTGATGAAAAACGTGTGCCAATGACTCGTTTGCGTAAGCGTGTGGCAGAGCGTTTATTAGAAGCGAAAAACAGCACCGCAATGCTCACTACCTTCAACGAAGTGGATATGCAGCCAATTATGCAACTGCGTAAAAAATATGCAGAGAAATTTGAGAAATCTCACGACACTCGCTTAGGTTTTATGTCTTTCTACGTGAAAGCCGTGGTAGAGGCGCTAAAACGCTATCCAGAAGTGAATGCGTCTATTGACGGTGATGACATTGTGTATCACAACTATTTTGACATCAGCATTGCCGTTTCCACCCCACGCGGTTTGGTCACCCCAGTGTTACGCAACTGCGATAAGCTGAGTATGGCGGAAATTGAAAAGCAAATCAAAGTGTTAGCGGAAAAAGGTCGTGATGGTAAATTAACGGTGGAAGATCTCACGGGCGGAAACTTCACGATTACCAACGGCGGTGTGTTTGGATCACTGATGTCCACGCCAATCATCAACCCACCACAAAGCGCGATTTTAGGTATGCACGCCATTAAAGATCGTCCAGTGGCAGTGAACGGTGAAGTGGTGATTCGCCCAATGATGTATCTTGCCCTTTCTTACGATCACCGCTTAATTGACGGACGTGAAAGTGTGGGCTTCTTAGTCACCATTAAAGAAATGTTGGAAGATCCAACGCGTTTATTATTAGAAGTGTAGTCTTAACATAGGGCGATAAGGGATCTTATCGCCTTATTTTTATTCATTGATATGCGGATATGATGAAGCATATAGCGATAAAAGGGAGAAAGATAAATCTATGAATTTACACGAATATCAAGCAAAACAACTTTTCGCCCAATACGGCTTGCCCGTCGGTGAGGGCTATGCGTGCGAAACCTTAGAACAAGGATTGGAAGCCATCAAAAAATTAGGTGGCTCAAAGTGGGTACTAAAATGTCAAGTGCACGCAGGAGGGCGTGGCAAAGCGGGTGGTGTACAAGTAGTGAGCTCCGAACAAGAAGTGCGGGCGTTTTTTGACAAATTTTTAGGTAAGCGTCTGGTTACTTTCCAAACCGATGCCAAAGGGCAGCCGATTAATCAAATTTATGTAACGGGCTGTGTGGCAGTGAAAAAAGAGTTGTATCTCAGTGCGATTGTCGATCGTAGCTCGCAACAAATTGTCTTTATGGTTTCCACAGAAGGTGGCGTGAATATTGAAGAAGTGGCGGAAAAAACACCGCACTTATTACACCGTACTAGCATTGATTTACTAGTTGGCGGAATGCCGTACCAAGGCAGAGAATTAGCCTTTAAACTCGGTTTAGAGGGCAAACAAATCAAGCAATTTACTGAGTTATTTTGCCAGCTCAGTCGCCTATTTATTGAAAAAGATCTGGCATTATTAGAAGTGAATCCACTGGTGATTTTGGACAATGGCGATCTTGATTGTCTTGATGCCAAAGTGGTGGTGGACAGCAATGCCTTATATCGCCACCCAGATTTGCTCGCAATGCGTGATCTGAGCCAAGAAGATCCTCGTGAAGCCCAAGCAGAAAAATGGAATCTCAACTATGTCGCCTTAGATGGCAACATTGGCTGTATGGTTAATGGTGCAGGGCTAGCAATGGGAACAATGGATATTGTGAAATTATACGGCGGACAACCAGCCAACTTCCTTGATGTGGGCGGCGGCGCAACCAAAGAACGTGTGGCAGAAGCCTTTAAAATCATCTTAACCGATCCTTCGGTGAAAGCTATTTTAGTTAATATTTTTGGTGGCATTGTACGTTGTGATCTCATCGCCGAAGGCATTATCGCAGCCAGCAAAGAAGTGGGCGTAAATGTGCCTGTGGTGGTGCGTTTAGAGGGGACAAATGCGGAATTAGGCCGCGCAATGTTGGCAGAAAGCGATACCAACATTATTTCAGCACAAAGTTTACAACAAGCGGCAAGCGAAGTCGTGAAAGCAGCAAAGGGAGAATAAAATGTCAATTTTAGTGAACAAAGACACCAAAGTGATTTGCCAAGGTTTCACTGGCGGACAAGGCACATTTCATTCCGAACAAGCCCTTGCTTATGGCACAAAATTAGTGGGCGGTGTTTCCCCAGGGAAAGGTGGCACAACACATTTAGGCTTGCCTGTGTTTAACACCGTGCGCGAAGCCGTTGAACAAACCGGTGCTACAGCCACCGTGATTTACGTTCCCGCACCATTTTGTAAAGATGCCATTTTTGAAGCGATTAACGCAGGATTATCCTTAATCGTCTGTATCACCGAGGGTATTCCGACTTTGGATATGCTACAAGTGAAACAAAAGCTGAATGAAACGGGCGTGGTGATGATCGGGCCAAATTGCCCAGGCATAATCACCCCTGAAGAATGTAAAATCGGCATAATGCCGGGCAATATTCATAAAAAAGGACGTATCGGCATTGTTTCTCGCTCAGGCACATTAACCTATGAAGCGGTTAAACAAACTACCGATGAAGGCTTTGGACAATCCACCTGCGTTGGCATTGGCGGCGATCCAATCCCCGGTTCAAGTTTTATTGATATTCTCAAACGCTTCCAACAAGATCCCGAAACGGAAGCCATCGTGATGATTGGCGAAATCGGCGGCAGCGCTGAAGAAGAAGCGGCAGAGTTTATCCGTCATAACATAACCAAACCTGTGGTGGCATACATTGCAGGCATCACCGCACCAAAAGGCAAACGAATGGGACACGCAGGCGCGATTATCAGCGGTGGAAAAGGCACTGCCGATGAAAAAATCCAAGCCCTCCAACAAGCAGGCGTAACCACTGTAAAAAGCCTTGCGGAAATTGGGACGGCGCTGAGAGCAATCTTGAAGTAATAAGCCATTTCTAAAGTGCGGTCAGTTTTTTGTGATTTTTTATAACAATGAAAACGTAGAGATGAATAGTATTCATTTTTATAATGAATAATTCAGATTTGCGAACCCAATGGTGCTATGTCAAAATAGCACCATTTTTTATATAGAAAGGAAAGACAATGCAAAAAAATATTATCACCACAGCAATTTTGCTCTCATTTTCTACCGCACTTTATGCCATAGAAAATGCAGCACAAAGCGAACAGCTCGCACCAATTTATGTTTATTCCGCTTATGCCGAGCCTGTAAGCGAAGAGCAAACGGCGTCATCAGTAACGGTTTTAACCGAAAAAGATTTCGCTGAACGCAACGCCAACTATGTTTCTGATGTATTAAAAACCGTGCCAAGCGTGGCATTGGGTGCATCAGGCGGACGCGGTACATTAACCAGCCTTTATCTGCGTGGCGCAGATCCAAATCACACTGCGGTGATTATTGACGGCGTGAAAGTTAATCCTGTGTCAGGTTATGGCTATGATTTCGGTGGATTAAGCCTAAGCAATATTGATCGCATTGAAGTGTTGCGTGGTGAACAATCGGCATTATGGGGGAGCGATGCTATGGGTGGCGTGGTTTATATCACCACGAAAAGCGGGCTTTATAAGGATAAACCCTTTAATGTGGACTTTGATTTAGGCACGGGTTCAAAAGGCACTTATGACGGTTCACTGACTCTTTCAGGTCAGCAAAACGGGTTTTATTATAGCTTGCACGGTGATAGCCACCGCACAAAAGGCATTTCGGCTTATAGTTCAGATCGCTTCCATTATACTGCGGAAGATGGCAGCCGCGTGAGTACGGGCGGCGCAAAAGAGCGAGATAAATTCCATCGTGATGCACTATCATTGCGTGTGGGCTATGATGACGGCGAAAAAGGTATTGATTTTTTGGCTAGCCATTTTAGCCAAACAGCACATTTTGATAATAGTTATACCGCAGAAACAGCCTTTGATGATTATACCCGCACTCGTGAAACAACTTTTAAATTAAACGGTTATGTTGGAGCGGAAAAAGAGTTGTTTAAACATAAAGCAAGCGTTAGCCACCAAAAAACCGACAGCGATACACTTGGTTCGTGGGCAAGTGGTTATGATGCTAAAAAGTTGAATGCAAACTATCAGTTAGACATTAATTTTGATCGAGAAGGTGAGTTGCAACAAGCGTTGAGTTTGCTTACAGAGTATCAACGTTCTACCTATGATTTTGGTTCTTCGGCTAACCGTAAAAAGCATTTAACCGAGAAAAGCGTAGCGGCGGAATATCGTCTGTTCAGTGAAAATGAGCATAGCTTAAGCCTAAGTGGACGTTATACCGATAGCAATCATTATGATAATAGCTTCACTGGACGTATTGTGGGAACTTATCGCTTATTGCCGAATGTGAAAGCACACGCAAGTTTTGGTACAGCCATTCAAAATCCAACAATCACTGAGTTTTATGGTTACAACGGCACATTTTTACCTAATCCAAACCTTAAGCCTGAAAAAAGCAAAGGTGGGGATATTGGTTTGCTTTTTGAAACCACAGATAAACGCCATAGCTTAGATGTAACTTATTTTGCGCGCAATGTGAAAAACTTTATTAGCGCCGCTTATTTGCCTAATGGGGTTTCGCAAGCGGTAAATATGAGCGGTTCAACTAAAATCAAAGGGGTTGAAATTGCGTATAACGGCAAAATCACAGACGATCTAACCGCTTACGCCAACTATACTTATACCCAAACCAAAGATAGCAAAGGACAAACCTTACTTCGCCGTCCGAAACATATGGCAAATTTAGGTTTAGCGTATCAAATTACTGAAGCGTTGGGTGCGAATGTGAATGTAAACTATGTGGGTAAACGCATTGATACTATTTATCCTGCAAGAGTAAAAATGCCTTCTTACACCTTGGTTAGTCTTGGCGCGAATTATCAAGTTACGCCAAACTTAAATGTGTATGCGAACTTGAATAATCTGTTTGATAAAAAATATGAAAGCGTTGCAGGCTATGGCCAATATGGTCGCACCTTATATGTGGGCTTAAAAGGCAGCTTTTAACCCCTAAGCAGATAGGCTTTTGTGAAAGTGCGGTGTAAAATTAACAAAATTTTCACCGCACTTTGTTTTTTGGGACATCATTTTTTAATGCAAAAAATTCGCGTATTTTTCACCGCGCTTTTCTTTTCCGTTCCGCTTTGGGCGCAAGAGCAATTTGTGTCGCTCACCCTATGCAGTGATCGCTTGTTAGCAGAATTAGCTCGCCCTGAACAAATTGCTGCACAATCTATTTATTCCAAAAATCCTTTGATGATGTTGGATAAAATTAATCAAAATAAACCCGCACTTAACGCGCGATTAACGGATTTATTGCCTTATTTGGATAAAACTATTTTGCTCAACGAGCAGTTTTATCCCCTGTTGGTGGCGGATCTGAAAAAGCTCGGGGTAAAAATTTTGTCTATTAATGACAGCCCACAAACGGCGGAACAGCTTTTTGCCTTGATACTGGAATTAGGCAAGCGTTTTGGCAACGAAACCCACGCCCAGCAGTTGGTGAAAAAGCTAAAAAATAGTGATTTTCAGCTCAATCAAAGGAATACGCAAACCTTAATTCTTTCCGATACAGGCGTAGTTGAACCGATTTTTCCACAATACCAAGCCTTGCTAAAATTGCTCGGCTTAACGCCGCTTGAAAGCACTATTACGGCACAAAATTTTTCCCTAGAGAAACTTTTGCGTGCGCAGCCAAATTGGCTGATTTCCATTAGTGATAAACAAGGTTATAACGAACAGGCGGAAGTGCTGACGCACCCTTTGATTGCCAATATGTTCCCTGCGCAACGAATGGCGACAATGCCACTGAAATATGGTTATTGCTTTGATCAGGGCGTTTGGCAAGGCGCGGCGATGATTTATCGCCAACTGAATAAGAGAGAGCAAGCAGAATGAAACGATTAAACCTTTCCCTTTTTGCTTTATTACTTTTGTTGATTGCTTTTGCGATTTTTCATCAGCTGGGGGATTTTGCTTATTTACGCAATGCACAGGGGATCGCCACCGATATGCGATCTTTAGTGTTATGGGATATTCGCTTGCCACGCCTTGGTTTAGCCATTTTAACGGGAGCAAGCCTTGCGCTGGCAGGCAATGCAATGCAGGGGTTGTTTCAAAATCCCTTGGCTAGCCCGGGGTTATTAGGGGCGGCTAATGGCGCAACCACGGCGAGCGTGTTTTTGCTCTATTATTTTTCCGTGCCATTGTCCCTGTTGCTGTTCGGCGGGATCGCAGGGGCATTAGCCAGCTTTTTATTAGTCTATGCCATTGCAAAAAATAAAGGGGCGACAATGATGATTTTATCAGGGATTGCGGTGAATATGTTGCTCGGTTCGGCCATCGCCTTATTGCTTTCCAACGCACAAAGCCCTTGGGCATTGGCGGAATTATACCGCTGGTTGCAGGGATCATTAATGTGGGCCAAAATCGAACCGCTCTTGCTTTCTCTGCCTATCGTGGCGGTGGGCGCAATCTGTTTATATTGCCAACGCCGTTACCTCGATTTACTCACTTTCGGGGAAGAAACCGCCAGTACAATGGGCATTGACCCAAAACGAAGCTTTTTTATCACCACCCTTGGCGTGGCGTTGCTGGTGGGCGCCACCATTCCGCAAACTGGCACAATCGGATTTATCGGCTTAATTGCCCCGCACTTTGCGCGCATCTGGCTGAAAAAACGCCCCTCACAACTTTATTTCACTAGCGGATTAATTGGTGCGTTACTTTTGTTACTTGCCGATCTTGCTATTCAATATGTGCCGCTTTTCTCGCATATTTATATTGGCACGCTCACCGCCATTATCGGCGCACCTTGCTTGATTTGGATTTTGCTCACCCAACAACGGAGATTAGCCCGTGATTAACTTGCACAATGTTAGCCTTGCTTATGGCATCAAAAATATCAGCGCCCAAATTCCCCAAGGTAAATTAGTGGGCATAATGGGCGGCAATGGTGCAGGGAAGTCCACTTTGCTCAAAGCCATTGCGGGCATTTTACCACTCGAAACAGGCTCAATTTTATTGAACGACAAACCGCTCACCGAAATGAGCTTGTCTGAAAAAAGCCAAACGTTGGCGTATTTTGCGCAAAGCACCAATATTTATTGGGATTTATCTGTTTATGACGTGATTGCACTCGGCTTGCCCGAAACACGGCTTATCCCTAAGGAAAAAGTGCGGTCAAAAAAAGACAAATTTTTTGATCGTTTATTTAATTCATCACACCAACAATGGCAGCAAGAAAAGATCCAGCAAGCCGCAAAGCAATTTTCTGTTCAACATCTGTTAGAACAACCTTTCCAACAGCTTTCAGGCGGCGAAAAAGCCCGTGTTCAGCTTGCCCGTTGTTGTATTAAAAACGCACCGATTTTATTGGCAGACGAACCTATCGCGCCCCTTGATCCTTATTATCAAATTGATATTTTAGAACAATTAAAATCACTCACCCCAAACACCACTTGCGTTGTCGCCATTCACCACCTTGATCTTGCCTACCGTTTCTGCGATGAAATCATCTTGCTTCACCAAGGCAACTTACTTGCTCACGGCAACACGCAAGATGTCCTAACCGCAGAAAATCTAGCCATTGCGTTTGGGGTTAAGGCGGAGATTGATGTGGAAAAAAGAATGTTTGGAAATATTCATAAATTATGATTAACTATTTATATTTAATCAAAAATGAGAAAAGAAAATGACAAGCACAATACTTAAATCCTTAGCTGAAATTCATAAAGCACTTGCTTTTTTTCAACGTGAAAATGCTAAAAAAGAATTATATGATGCGAGCAGTTTTAGCCCTTTTCAATTTATAAGGAATGATGAAAATTGTTTATCTGAAATCATTGCGTTCCTACTTGACCCTAGTCAAAATCACGGGCAGCAAGAATTATTTTTAAATAGTTTATTAAAATATTTGAAACTGCCAGAATATTTGTCTTATAACAATGTGTCAGTAACTTGTGAAAAAGCAACTTTTAATAATAGAAGACACGATATTTTTATTGAAGGTTTTTTACATAATGAACGCCAATGGATTGTTTCTATTGAAAATAAGTTAAGATATGCAGCCGATCAAAATAGCCAATTAGAAGATTACTGGAAAGATATTAATCGTTATCGCCCTAAGTTTAGCTGCTTGGTCTATTTATCTCCATTCAAACAGCTGCCCAGTGAAAAATCTATTAATACAGATAGCTGGAAAGAATTAATTCAAAATAATCAAGCAAAAGTGATTGGTGCAGAAGATCTGATTAAGTGGCTGGAGCAAACGCCAATAGTTGCTCCAAATATTCGAGCTTTTTGTCAGAGTTTTATACAGTTTTTAAAGGAAGATATTATGAATGAAACAAAAGAAAATAATCAATTATTAGATGAGTTAGTGAAAAATCCTAATTGGGTTGAAACAGCAACAACGTTATTAGAGTTATCAGATAATATTTATCAAAAATTAGAAGATAGCTTGGTTCAACAACTTCATAAGATGCTTAACGATAACAAAAAATATTCGAGAATGATTGAATATAACTGGCATTTTTATAATAAACATAAAGAAGGCATTTATCTTGATAAAGAAGATAAAAAGTATCCTTGGGGGATCGGAGTAGAATTTAGAGATAGAAGTTATCATAAGGCATATTATGGTTTTTGGGCTACTAAAGATAATATCTCACAGGAAAATTATCAAAGATTAGAAGAAATATTTAAATTAGAAGGATTTAAACAAGATAACTGGTGGCTGCAATGGCAAGATTGCAATGGAAACTTACAAAATTGGGACGGAAAAGTTTGGAAGGAAGTTTGGAAGGAAGAGGAAGTTAAGGCTGGTCGATTAGCGAAAGAGATTTTTGAGTTATTAGAACCCTTTATCAAGATAGCTAATGATCATTTAGAAGAATTAGAAACGTTTATTGATAAATAGAAAAAGTGCGGTGATTTTTCACCACACTTTTTTTAGTTTACTTATTTCAATTTACTTCATCGAAACCCCAAGCCATTTGTGCATTTCTTTTTCGTTCCAGCCTTTACGTTGGGCGTAGTCTAAGGCTTGGTCTTGGTCAATGCGGCCTAGGGTGAAGTAGTTGCTGGCTGGGTGGGTGAAGTACCAACCGCAGACGCTGGCGGCAGGCCACATTGCGTAACTTTCGGTGAGTTTCATTCCAATGCGTTGTTCCACTTCAAGTAAATCCCAAATTAGTTGTTTTTCGGTGTGTTCTGGGCAGCTTGGGTAGCCCGGTGCGGGGCGGATACCCACATAATTTTCTGCGATCAGATTTTCGTTATCGAAGGTTTCATTGGAATAGCCCCAAACTTTTGTGCGAAGCTCAAAGTGTAAATATTCTGCCATCGCTTCGGCTAAGCGGTCGCCAATGGCTTGCAGTAAAATAGCGCTGTAATCATCGCCTGCGGCTTTGAATCCTTCCACTAAATCGTGTTCTTCAATTCCTGCGCACACCGCAAACATTCCGAACCAATCTTGTTGGCCGCTTTCACGATCAGCAATAAAATCACTTAAGGCAACGTTATAAGGGCTTTTGCTATTTTTGCCACGTTCACTTTGTTGGCGCAGATGATGCGCCACGCCTGTCACAGAAGTGCGGTCAGAATTTTGATAAATTTCAATATCATCGCCCTTGCGATAGGCAGGGAAAATGCCCATAATTCCACTTGGTTTGAGTTTGCCGTTTTGCTCAAATTCATCAAGCATTTGTTGCGCATCATTATAGACTTTGCGCGCTTCTTCGCCGCCCTCTGGATAGTCAAAGGCATCAGGATAACCGCCCATTAACCCCCATAAACGGAAAAATGGCGACCAGTCAATAAATTGGCGTAAGGTGGAAATTGGTACATTTTTGTATTCCACAATGCCTGTTTGTTTTGGTTGTGGCACTTGATAATCCGCCCATTCGCCAGAAAACGCTGGGAAAGCGTTAGCACGCGCTTCTTCAATTGGAAGCTGTTGGCGTAATGGTTTACGGTTAGCAAAGCTGTGCTGAATTTTTTCGTATTCTTTTTTTGTACGTTGCCAAAGTTCTGCTTTGCTTTCTGGGTTCATCAAAGCGGCACAAACCGTTACAGCACGGGACGCATTGGTGGTGTAGATCACTTCGTGCTTGTATTTTGGATAAAGTTTGATGGCGGTATGTTCTTTTGACGTGGTTGCACCGCCAATCAGTACGGGAAGGCTTAATCCCAAACGGTTCATTTCACCTAAGAAATATTCCATTTCATCTAACGATGGCGTGATCAAACCGCTTAAACCGATAATATCGGCTTTTTCGTTGATCGCCGTTTCGATGATCTTATCGGCAGGAACCATTACGCCGAGATCGATCACTTCAAAGTTATTACATTGCAATACCACGCTGACAATGTTTTTGCCGATGTCGTGCACATCGCCTTTTACCGTAGCGATTACCACTTTTCCGCTTGATACACCTTGCTGTTTGGTGGCGTTGATAAAGGGTTCTAAATAGGCGACCGATTGTTTCATTACACGCGCAGATTTCACCACTTGTGGTAGGAACATTTTACCGTCCCCGAATAGATCACCAACCACGTCCATTCCCGCCATTAATGGGCCTTCGATCACTTCTAGCGGTGAGCTAAATTGCAGACGCGCTTCTTCCGTATCTTCAATAATATGGCTAGTAATGCCTTTCACTAAGGCTTGTTTTAGACGCTCTTCCACCGTCCAAGTACGCCATTCTGCCACGGCATTATCGCTGCTTTCGCTGGCTGAACCTTTGTATTTATCCGCAATATCAAGCAGGCGATCGGTGGCGTCTGCACGGCGATTTAGCACCGCATCTTCGACAATTTCACGCAGTTCAGGATCAAGATCATCATAAATTGCCAGTTGCCCTGCATTAACGATCCCCATATCCATACCTTGTTTGATGGCGTGATAAAGAAAAACGGCGTGAATGGCTTCACGCATTGGATTGTTGCCACGGAACGAGAAAGAAACATTGGACACACCGCCCGAAATTTTAGCGTGGGGGAGTGAGCGTTTAATGCGTCCTGTGGCGTTAATAAAATCCACACCATAATTATTATGCTCTTCAATACCCGTACCGATCGCAAAAATATTTGGATCGAAAATAATGTCTTCAGGGGGAAAGCCCACTTCATCAACCAAAATGTGATAAGCTCGGGTACAGATTTCCACCTTGCGTTCTTCGGTATCGGCTTGTCCCACTTCATCAAATGCCATCACTACGGCGGCTGCACCGTAACGGCGGATCAATTTGGCTTGCGCAACAAATTTTTCCTTGCCTTCTTTCAGGGAAATGGAGTTTACAATCCCTTTTCCTTGAATTGATTGCAAGCCCGCTTCGATCACTTCCCATTTAGATGAATCGATCATCACTGGCACTTTCGCGGCATCAGGTTCGGTTGCCATAATATTAAGGAATTGAGCCATACATTTTTTGCTATCAAGCAAGGCTTCGTCCATATTTACATCAATCACCTGAGCGCCATTTTCCACTTGGTCAATAGCAATCTCAATGGCTTCGGCATAGCGATCTTCTTTAATTAATTTTTTAAATTTGGCTGAACCAGTAACATTATTACGTTCGCCCACGTTTACAAAGAGGCTGTTTTCATCAATGTTTAACGGTTCTAAGCCTGATAAACGCATTGCCACAGGCAAATCAGGCAAGGCTCTTGGCGGCACGTTTTTCACCACTTCTGCAATGGCGTGGATATGCTCTGGGGTTGTTCCACAACAGCCGCCCACAATGTTCAGCCAGCCGTTTTGTGCCCATTCTTGAATATAAGCGGCCATTTCTTCTGCGCCTAAATCATAACCGCCAAAGGCGTTTGGCAAGCCTGCATTCGGGTGAACGGAAACAAAGGTTTCGCAGATTTTTGACATCACTTCCACATACTGACGCAATTCTTTTGGCCCAAGGGCGCAGTTTAATCCAAAGCTTAATGGCTTAACGTGGCGCAACGAGTTATAAAAGGCCTCCGTAGTTTGCCCTGAAAGGGTGCGCCCTGAGGCATCGGTAATCGTGCCTGAAATCATAATTGGCAATTTGATGTCAAGTTCTTCAAACACTTGATCAATGGCGAATGCCGCCGCTTTAGCATTGAGCGTATCGAAAATGGTTTCGATCATAATGAGATCTGCGCCACCTTCGATTAATCCTTTGGTGGCTTCTGCATAGGCATCAACCAACTGCATAAAGGTGATATTGCGGTAAGCAGGATCGTTTACATTAGGCGAAATAGATGCGGTGCGGTTAGTCGGCCCAAGCACACCAGCCACAAAACGTGGTTTTTCTGGCGTGCTATATTTATCCGCCGCCAAACGAGCTAATTTCGCACCAGCAAAATTCAGCTCATAAGCAATGCTTTCAAGGGCATAATCCGCTTGCGCAATGGTGGTGGCTGAAAAGGTGTTGGTTTCAATAATATCCGCCCCTGCGGCAAGATATTTTTCGTGAATCGCTTGAATCACCAAAGGCTGAGTAAGCGTGAGTAAATCATTATTGCCGCGTAGATCGATGGTGCTGTCTTTAAAGCGTTCACCGCGGAAATCTGCTTCGGTGAGTTTATATTGCTGGATCATCGTCCCCATCGCCCCATCTAAAATAAGAATGCGATCTTTAAGGGCTTGCTGGATAAGAGAAAAAGAAGGATGTTGTTTCATTTTGTTACGACTTATTGTGATGACTTAGATTTAATAATAACAGGCATAATAGAAATAAGGTGGGGTTGTGTCAAACCTTATCTTTATGCGGGGAAAAGTGCGGTGCAAATTGAGCAAGTTTTATTTGCTTTCAGATGCAAAATTTTGAAAAAATCCCACAGCACTTTGGAAGTGTTCGCCATAAAAAATCAGCGGGGTGCGCGTGCGTTGCCAGACTGGCACATTGTGCGCTTGCCACAGTTTTTTGATGTCTTGATGAACGCCTTGTGCATTGCGCACTTTGCCCGAATAAGCAAAACGGATTGAGAGCGGCGCATCGGTTAATGGCAACTGATAGCTTTTCCCTTGCCATTGAATTTGAATGGCTGATTTGGTTTGGGTGAAGCGGATTTCTCCAAGATTATCAGGCAATTCAATACGCTGATTTAAGCGAACGGGAATTTTTAGTGCACGAAGATCGGCTAAGATTTCTGTTAAATACAGGCGCTGCTGATAACGGCGCAGGATTTTATTACCCAGTTGAAATTGTGGATTGCGATCCGTTTCGGCAAAAATCACGTCTTGAATTAATTGTTCCAACTGCTTGGTGGAGGGCATTGGCTGCTGCAAGGTTTCCAGCCATAAGCGGAGTAGGGCTTTTTGTTTCAAATCAGACAATTGCGAGAAATCCGTTAAATCAAAAGTGCGGTGCGTTTTGTCTGAATATTTTTCTAGCTCTGGCTGTAATAATTCGGCTAAAAGCTGTTGTTGCTCCGCACAATGGGTGGCACTGCGTTGCACTGCTTGATCGAAGTGCGTCCAGCGTTCACGCAGTTTAGGTAAGATTTCATTGCGTAAGAAATTGCGTTCGTATTGGTTGTTTTGATTGCTTTCATCTTCAATCCACGACAGCTGATTTTCCGTGGCATATTGCCAAAGTTGTTGGCGTGAAAAGCCGAGTAGGGGACGAAAAATATTCAGATTAAACACCGCACTTTGTGCTTTCATTGCGGATAAACCGCTGACGCCGCTACCACGTTTTAAGGCGAGGAAAAAGGTTTCGGTTTGATCTTGTTGATGGTGAGCGGTGAGCAAAATCTCTTGCGTTAAAATATGGCGAGCAATCGCTTGATAGCGCGCTTGACGTGCTGCGGCTTCAATGCCCATTCCTTGTGTCAGCTGAACTTTTTCCACGATCAAAGGAATGGAAAATTGTTGGCAAAGCTGTTGACAGTGGCGCGTCCAATCATCAGCATTTGGGCTTAAGCCGTGATGAATATGGATCGCACGCAGCTGAAAGTGCGGTTGTTTTTCGCGTAATTTTGCTAAAAGCGCAAGCAACACGGTAGAATCCAGCCCACCGCTTAAGGCAATCAGAAAATGCGAGTGGGGCTGGCGTTGTAATTGCTGTTGAAATTGCTCAATTAGCGTCATAGCAAGGGCAATGTTAGGCGATTTTCACAGCGTTAAATTGGCTCACAGGGCGAACAATCTGTTCACGCGCAGCCACAATTTGCAGTTCATAATTATCCTGCTGTTGCGTTACCGTCATTACATCATTCACGGCATTGGCGGTATGCTCAAAGGCTTCCACGTCCGTTTTGCCATTAAGCAGATTCGCCATAAATAGCCCCGCGGTTAAATCGCCCACGCCCACAGGTTCTTTCTTAAATTGATGAAGTGGGCGGCTAATATGCCAAATGCCCTCTTGATTGGCGAGCAACATTTCAAATTGGCTTGGATCTTGCCCCACTTTGCTCAGGTGTTTCACTAGCACTTTTTTCGGCCCTTTGGATAAAATTACTTTTACCGCTTCAATGGCTTGAGCAAAGTTTTCTACTGGCAAACCGCTCAGTTCACGCAGTTCCACTAAATTAGGCGTGATAATATCGGTTTTCGCCATAGCAAGGTTGATGAGATTTTCTTTCACACCATCAGCCACAATGCAACCTTTGTCAGGGTGGCCCATTACAGGATCGCACAAATAAACGGCATTAGGATTGCGAGATTTCACTTTTTGCACCGCATTAATGATTTCTTCCACTTGCTCCGCCGCGCCGATATAACCTGAAATCACCGCATCACATTGATGTAATTGACCAATATTATCAATCCCTTGCACGATTTCCCCAATTTGTTCTGGTGGCATTACCATTCCCGTCCATTGGCCATATTGAGTGTGATTGGAAAATTGCACGGTGTTCAATGCCCACACATCAATGCCGAGTAATTGCATTGGAAAAGTGGCAGATTTATTGCCCGCATAGCCGTAAACGACGTGAGATTGAATGGAAAGAAGATGTTTCATTTTGCTATCCTTTATGCTTTCTAATAACGCTTGAAAGTAAAAGTGCGGTTAAAAAACCGCACATTTTTATTTAGCAATAACCGTAGCTCATTAGGCGTTGGTAACGGCGTTCTAACAAGGTATCTGGATCAAGAATTTCTAAATCCGCTAAATCTGCCAGTAAACGCTGTTTAAGATTTTGCGCCATTTGCTCATAATTGCGATGCGCACCGCCCAATGGCTCAGGGATAATGTTATCGATCAATTGCAATTTTTGCAGACGATCTGCGGTTAAACCCATCACTTCTGCTGCGGTAGAGGCTTTATCGGCGCTTTTCCATAAAATGGACGCACAGCCCTCTGGGGAAATCACGGAATAAGTGCTGTATTGCAACATATTGACTTTATCGCCCACGCCAATGGCTAACGCGCCACCAGAACCGCCTTCACCAATTACCGTACAAATAATTGGCACTTTTAGCATTGACATTTCACGCAGGTTACGCGCAATGGCTTCTGATTGTCCACGCTCTTCCGCGCCCACACCAGGGTACGCACCTGGGGTGTCAATAAAGGTGATGATTGGCAATTTAAAACGTTCTGCCATTTCCATTAAACGTAACGCTTTGCGATAGCCTTCAGGGGCTGGCATACCAAAGTTACGTTTCACTTTCTCTTTTACCGTGCGTCCTTTTTGGTGGCCAATCACCATAACAGGCTTGCCGTCTAAACGGGCTAAACCACCCACAATGGCTTTATCATCTGCAAAAGCACGATCGCCTGCGAGTTCTTCAAACTCGGTGAAAATTTGTTCGATGTAATCCAATGTATAAGGACGATTTGGGTGGCGAGCCATACGAGAAACTTGCCACGCATCTAAGTTGGCAAAGGTTTTTTTGGTTAATTCTTCGCTTTTTTTCTGTAAGCGAGCAATTTCATCATCAAGATTAATTTCATCATCTTGCCCCGCCACTGCACGCAAGGATTCAATTTTTGCTTCAAGTTCAGCAATCGGGAGTTCAAAATCTAAATATTCTTGGCTCATTTGTTATTCCTAGTATTTTCGGCAAAATTAGTACGCACTTTAGCAATATTTTACTTAGGGTGCAAATCTACCGAATATTTTATGCGTTTTTTACAAAAAAAGTAGTGTTTTTTGCAGTTAGCTGGTTAGACGACTGGTAGAAATCTTTTTGTCATTTAGGAATTGGGGTTAATCCCTTTTTGATAATATTTTCTAAGGCGCTGTAATCACATTTATGCGATAAAATAGACGCTTGAATCATTTCATCTGTACTAACCTGTTCAAAATTTAAATAAAAGCCTAGGGTTTGAGCTAATTGATTAATGAATAACCTTTGAGTACGACCATTGCCTTCACGAAAAGGGTGTATCGCATTAATTTCGCCTAAATAGTAAGCTAATCTTGCAGGGATTTTTTCTGGAAGCGTATTTTTCAAAAATTGCTCATTTTTTAGCTCATTAAACAATTTTTCTAGCTCAGGGATAATTCTTGAGCTGGTTGCAAACATTGTATCTCCTTTAGAGATATCAATACTTCTAATTTCGCCAGCCCAAGAATAGATGTCATTAAACAAATGTTTATGGATAGCTTTTAGGTGAGCGATATCAAATTGCCCTTTCACTGGTGTAATTAACAATATAGCTGTTTGAATAGCAGTGATTTGAGCTTCTTTTTTATCTAGTTCATCTTGAGTTTCGATTTTCAGCTTATTAATTAGTACCCCATTTTTATTTAGCATAGGATCAGAGCTATGATATTTCATTCGTTTTTACTTTTAATTCTGAGATAGTTATTTCACCCATTACCCATCTTTGAAAATAATGTAGCATCTCTTGGCTAAGATATAGTCCTTCAAGGCGATTATTATCAATTGCAAACTGTAGGGCTTGTTGTCTAATTTGTTGCTCTTTTAAATTATGCATTATTTTATTCCCTATTCGGCACTTCTTCCTGACAATGCGGGCAGGTCATTAGGTGTTTTTGGTTGTTATGCACGATGAAATGCCCCATTTTTTTTGCTTTGGTGTCTAAATATTCCGTGTTGTAGCGGTTTTCGCCTACGTTTAACGGAACGCGTTCTACCACGTTTATTCCCGCTTTTTTCATTGTGTCGATTTTGTTTGGGTTGTTGGTGAGCAGGCGAACTTGTTTTACACCGAGCAGATCAAAAATATCCGCGCAAACTTCAAAATTACGCTCATCTGCGGCAAAGCCCAAAGCAAGGTTGGCTTCAATGGTATCCATTCCTTGATCTTGTAAGGAATAAGCACGGATCTTGTTAATTAAGCCAATGCCGCGGCCCTCTTCGCGGTGATAAATCAGCACGCCACGGCCTTCCTCGCTAATTTGGCGTAGTGCAGTGGCAAGCTGAAAACCGCAATCGCATTTCAGGCTATGCAACGCATCGCCCGTTAAACATTCGGAGTGAATGCGGGCTAAAACAGGCTCCTCTGGATTTGAAATATCGCCCATTACTAAGGCAACGTGTTCTTTTTTAGTGTCGGGAAACTCAAAGCCCACAATGCGGAATAAACCAAATTCGGTCGGTAAATTGGCTTCCGTAACCCGTTGAATTTTTGTCATCGCTAAATCCTTCATTCTTTTTTTATTGAATAATGCTAAACTATGCACTCAAATTTATGGAGTGATTAAAATGTTAAAACGTCTTTCATTATATACCTTATTGCTTTGTTGTGTGCCTTTTTTTGCGTGGTTAATTAACTGGCATTGGCAAGGGGATACAAATTATACACAAATTGATACGTTGCTTTATTTTATTACCGAAACAGGTAGTGTGCTTTATGCCATTATCACTTGTGGCGTGTTTGCTGTTGCGTATTTTTTCTGTATTGCAGATAAAAAGCAAGCCCTTGCGGTGATTGCAGTGATGGCGATTTCTGTTGGGGTAAACCAAGGGGTGAAATCGGCGCTCAAAACGGTGTTTGCTGAACCTCGTCCTTTTATTGTGCAATTGGCGGAAAAATCAAGCATTAGCCCTGAGTATTTTTACGATCAACCTCGCAATGAACGCGAAAAAATCGTGTTGGATTATTATGCAGATAAGCCAGTTGATGCCCATTTAGTGCATCACCGTAGCAAAGAAACAGGCTATTCTTTCCCATCTGGTCACAGCATTTTTGCCGCCACTTGGTTAATGCTTGCGGTAGGATTTGGGCAGCTTTTGGGGCGTAACAATAAAGGAATGAAATATCTCACCGCAGGCATTGCCGTTTGGGCGGTGTTAATGCTCGTTAGCCGTTTGCGTTTAGGAATGCATTACCCGATTGATTTATTGGTTTCCGTGTTGCTGGCGTGGGCGTTTCATTGTGGATTATTCGATTGGATCAAAAACAAACCGATTTTCAACTGCACTTTGCAAGATAGAGTGCAATAAGAAAGTGCGGTCAGATTTTTAATTATTTTTTGAGGTGAACAATGTTATACGGATTTGATATTGGCGGCACAAAAATTGAGCTTGCTGTATTCAATGAAAAATTGGAAAAACAATATTCCGAACGGGTCGATACCCCAAAAGAGAGCTACGAGCAATGGCTTGATACCATTGTCAATTTGGTGAAAAAAGCCGATGAAAAATTTGGCGAAAAAGGCACAGTAGGGCTAGGCTTACCGGGTTTTGTGAATCACGAAACAGGTTTGGCGGAAATCACCAATATTCGCGTAGCAGACAACAAACCTATTTTACAAGATTTAAGCCAGCGTTTAGATCGCGAAGTGCGGGCAGAAAATGACGCAAATTGTTTTGCCTTATCAGAGGCTTGGGCAGAAGAAAATCAGCAATATCCAAGCGTGTTAGGCTTAATCCTTGGCACAGGTTTTGGTGGTGGGTTAGTGATTGACGGCAAAATCTACTCAGGACAAATCGGAATGGCGGGCGAACTTGGGCATATGCAGCTGAATTACCACGCCTTAAAACTGCTCGGCTGGGATAAAGCGCCAATTTACCCTTGCGGCTGCGGCAATCAAGCCTGCTTAGACACCTATCTTTCAGGCCGCGGCTTTGAAATGCTATACCGCGATCTCAAAGGGGAAAGCCTATCAGCCAAAGAAATTATCCAGCGTTTTTACGCCAAAGAACAAAGTGCGGTGGAATTTGTGGAAATGTTTGTGGAACTCGCCGCTATTTCTATCGGCAACATCATAACAGCCCTTGACCCGCATTTAATCGTACTCGGCGGCGGTTTATCCAACTTTGATTATCTCTACGAAGCACTACCAAAAGCCCTGCCTAAACACCTAATGCGCAGCGCTAAAGTGCCAGTGATCAAAAAAGCCAAATACGGCGATTCCGGCGGCGTTCGCGGTGCAGCAGCGTTGTTTCTTTCACGTTAATATTTAAGTAGTCCTATTAGGTGATTAATATGAGGCTAACATTAGCTATGAATGTAAGAAGTTTATATAGTTAATTTATTAGGGGGAATTATGACATGCGGAATATTTCTAAATTAAGTATTTCAGAATTAATGGTTTCCCTGCCTTCCAATAAATTAAGAGTAAATTAGTGGGAGTGAGAATATGAATTGGTGTTTAAGATTTATGCACTTAAAGAATTTAAAAACTCAAAATATCGTACAATAAAATCCCCAATCCCCCCATTTTTTATGATAAAATCCGCCCCTATTTCCATAACATTAAACATAGGACAGATTATGAAAGTATTAGAAGGCGCGATTGCAGCACCAAACGCTAAAGTTGCGGTGGTGATTGCACGTTTTAACAGCTTTATTAACGAAAGTTTATTAGAAGGCGCATTAGATGCCTTAAAACGTGTTGGGCAAGTAAAAGATGAAAATATCACCTTAGTGCGCGCACCGGGGGCTTATGAGTTACCATTAGTGGCTCGCCGTTTAGCGGAAAGCAAAAAATATGATGCGATTGTGGCATTAGGCACCGTGATCCGTGGTGGTACAGCGCATTTTGAATATGTCGCAGGCGAAGCGAGTAGCGGTTTAGGCCAAGTGGCGATGCAAGCGGAAATTCCTGTGGCATTTGGCGTGCTAACCACTGAAAATATTGAACAAGCCATTGAACGAGCAGGCACAAAAGCGGGAAATAAAGGCGCAGAAGCGGCATTAGTGGCTTTAGAAATGATCAACTTATTAGCACAAATTGATAACGCATAATGGCTGAACTTGCAATGAACGATAAAGTAAAGAAACCAAGCCAGCGCCGCCGTGCCAGAGAATGTGCGGTGCAAGCCCTTTATTCTTGGTATGTTTCGCAAAATCCTATTGAAGAAGTGGAATTAGCGTTTATTACCGAGCAGGATATGCAAGGCGTGGATATGCCTTATTTCCGCAAATTATTGTGTCAAACCGCAGAAAATATTGAAGCGGTTGAAGCGACAATGACCCCTTATTTGGATCGTAGCCTTGATGAATTAGATCCTATCGAGCGTGCGATTTTACGTTTAGCGGTGTATGAACTGAAATTCGAGCTAGACGTGCCTTATAAAGTGGCAATCAATGAAGCCATTGAAGTGGCAAAAGTATTCGGGGCAGATGACAGCCACCGTTATGTGAATGGTGTATTGGATAAAGTTGCACCTGCCTTATCGCGTAAATAATCATTTCAGGGAAGGAAGCCAATGAGTGAAGGCGAATTTGATCTAATTAAACGATATTTTAATGCGTCTAAGCGCCCTTCCCGTAAAGATGTGATTGTTGCCATTGGTGATGATTGTGCGATTACCGAACATCGGCAAAACCAACGCATTGCCATTACAACAGATACTATGGTGGAAAATACCCATTTTCTGCCATCTATTTCTCCCGCCGATCTGGCTTATAAAGCCGCTGCGACCAATTTAAGCGATCTGGCCGCAATGGGCGCAGAACCTGCGTGGTTCTCCCTTGCTTTAACCTTACCCCATATAGATCATCAATGGCTGCAAGCGTTTAGCCAAAGTTTTTTTGACGTGTTGGATCACTATAATGTGGATCTGATTGGTGGTGATACGACCAAAGGCGCGTTGCACGTCATTAGCATCACCGCACAGGGCATTATCCCCAAAGGCAAGGCGTTATGTCGCCACAGTGCTAATGTGGGCGATTGGGTTTATGTGTCTGGCACCCTTGGCGATAGCGCAGGGGGCTTGGCTTTATTGCTGAATTCCGTAAGGGAAACACCTATGCAAGCGCAAAGTGCGGTGCAAAATGGGACAGATTTTGAGCGCGATTATTTAATTCAACGCCACCTTCGCCCGACACCCCGAGTGTTGCTTGGCTTGGAATTAGCGGTATCTGCACTTGCCAGTTCTGCCATTGATATTTCAGACGGTTTGATTGCCGATCTGGGACATATTTTAGAACGTAGCCAATGTAGTGCGGTGATAAATTTAGATAAATTGCCGTTGTCCAATGCCTTGATTAATACTTTCGGGCGCGCTCAAGCAGAGCAGTTTGCTTTAACTGGCGGTGAAGATTATGAGCTATGTTTTACCGTGCCAGATCGTCAGCGAGAAAAACTAGATCAACATTTAAAACATATTGGCGTAAATTATACCTGTATCGGCCAGCTCCGTGCGTTACGCCCAAATGGCAAAAAACGCCTTGTTTTTCAACGTAATGGGCAAGAAGTGGACGTGGCGCATACCGGCGGTTTCGATCATTTTAAATAGAAAAATTATGCAAAATACAGCCCAACAAGATCCCCGCAGCAGACTTTCTTTAACCAATCCCGTGCATTTACTGGCCATCGGGTTTGGCTCAGGCTTGCTTCGCCCCGCTCCCGGCACTTGGGGAAGTTTAGCCGCCACGCTAATTGGCGCGGCGCTCTTGCAGATTATGCCATTAAAAATTTTCCTTTTTTTCACCGCACTTTGTTTTGTGGCTGGTTGCTTTATTTGCCAGAAAACTGCTGATGATATGGGCGTTCACGATCACGGCGCGATTGTGTGGGACGAATTTGTTGGCATTTTTATGGTGCTTGCGGTGTTGCCTGAAATCAATCTGCTATGGTGTGCAGTCGGTTTTGCGGTATTTCGTCTTTTCGATATTTTGAAGCCTTATCCGATCCGCTATTTCGATCGTAAATTGGAAAGTGGCTTTGGCATTATGATTGATGATGTGCTAGCCGCCATTTACAGCATTATTACCATTTATTTATTGTCATCTATTTTATTGGAGAGCTTTTTATAATGTGGACAGTTTTATTTGTTAATTTTGTTGGCTTACTTAGCCCTGGCCCTGATTTTTTATATGTAAGCCGCAAAGCGGTAAGCGAAAGCCATCGCAATGCCGTGGCAGGTGCGTTAGGCATCGCACTAGGGATCTTGTTCTGGTCGGCAGTAGTCATTTTTGGCTTAGCGATGATTAACCGCACCAATAATTTAGTGCAATATATCATTATGTGCTTAGGCGGCAGCTATCTCGCTTACTGCGGAATCAAAATGCTACGCGTTACCCAAAACGCACAGCTAACCGATTCTAGCCAACAAAAAATAAAGCAAACGTCCTTTTTTAGCGAAGTGATGAAAGGTTTATTCATCAACATTAGCAATGCCAAAGTGATCGTATTTTTCAGCAGTGTGCTGTCTGGTTTTATGACAAATTTCTCAGGAATGGCAGAAATTATACTCGTTATTGTCCTTGTGGCGCTGGAAAGCTTCCTTTATTTTGTGCTGATTGCTTTTTTCTTTTCACGCAAAATGGTGCGCGATTTTTACAACCGCTACAATCGTTATATCGATAATTTTGCTGGTTTAGTTTTCCTATTTTTCGGTGGTGAACTGATTTATTCAGGCTTAACCACCATTATTGAACTCACCTCGTAACAGGAGTAGAAAATGACATTAAAAATTGCCGTGGTAGGTGCAGGTGGCCGTATGGGACGCCAATTAATTCAAGCCGTACATAGCGCAGAAGGCGTGGAATTAGGCGCAGCTTTTGAACGCAAAGGCTCATCATTAGTAGGCGCAGATGCAGGTGAATTAGCAGGCGTTGGACAACTTGGCGTGAAAGTTTCTGATGATTTAAACGCAGAAAAAGATCACTTCGATTTAATCATTGATTTCACTCGCCCTGAAGGCACGTTAGCACACTTGGATTTTTGTGTTCAACACCAGAAAAAAATGGTGATTGGCACAACTGGTTTTGATGATGCAGGCAAAGCTGCAATCAAAGCTGCTTCAGAAAAAATTGGTATCGTGTTTGCGTCTAACTTCAGCGTAGGTGTAAACCTCGTGTTTAAATTGTTAGAAAAAGCTGCCAAAGTGATGGGCGATTATTGCGACATTGAAATCATCGAAGCGCACCACCGCCACAAAGTGGACGCCCCCTCAGGCACCGCTTTATCAATGGGCGAACATATTGCGAAAACCCTCGGACGTGATCTTAAAACCCATGGCGTGTTCTGCCGCGATGGCATCACAGGCGAGCGCAAACGCGATGAAATTGGCTTCGCCACCATTCGCGCCAGTGATGTAGTGGGCGAGCATAGCGTATGGTTTGCCGATATTGGCGAACGTGTTGAAATCTCCCACAAAGCCTCAAGCCGAATGACCTTCGCCAACGGTGCCGTGCGTGCCGCAAAATGGCTCGAAGGCAAAGAAAAAGGCCTGTTTGATATGACAGATGTGTTGAGTTTGAATGAGCTTTAAGGGCTGTTAAGTTAAAAGTGCGGTGGGAATTTTTGAAGTTTTAAAATTCCGTGGAAAATGACCGCACTTTTTTGTTTGGACGTTATCGTTGGTTAATTGCTTTTTTCTTTGGGAGTGATAACGGGTTTCGCTCGTTGAGCGACCTACTTTCTTTTGCTTGCTCAAAAGAAAGTAGGCAAAGAAAAAAGCACCCGACTAAATTGCTGATCTTCATTTTTAACAAATTTTCTTAACGAAAAGTAAGCCCATACTCGCTACGCTGCGTTCAGGCGTTACTTTTCTAAAAATTTGTTAAAAATGAAGGCAATTTACACGGGAGATTAATCCTTTCTCTCTTCTACATTTTGTTTGAAAATTAGAGCAAAGTAGGAGAAAAGATTTATTTTCCTATTTTGCAAAATGAAAAATGCGGTCATTTTCCACGGAATTTTAAAACTTCAAGAATTCCCACCGCACTTTAAAATTTGCCTTAACCGTATTCCCCGTCCAAACCGCCCGAGTGGAGATAAAATTTTTAGAAAAATCACGCCGAGCGAGAGCGAAGCGAACATCAGGCTGATTTTTCGTAAAGAAAATTTTATTGGAATGAGGAAAAAGCGGTTTGATCGGGGTTCCCTTTTCTTTGCTTCCTTTCTTTTGGGTAAGCAAAAGAAAGGAAGTCGCCAACGGCGAAACCCGTTATCAATCTCAAAGAAAAATAATTTAACGCAGAAAAAGAAAATTTCACTCAAATACGATTATTTCAATATCTCACTTTAAAAAATGAAAATCACCCTATTAAAACAAAAAATTACCCTTGAACACCACAACGAAATGCCGTTACTACAAAAATTAGAAATCCACGGCATTTATCCAGAATATCAGTGCCGTTCGGGTTATTGCGGTACTTGCCGCACAAAAATAAAAAAGGGTAAAGTCCGCTATAATGAACCACCACTTGCTTTTGTAAATGAAAACGAAGTGCTACTTTGCTGCTGCCAAGTGGAAAGTGATTTGGAGTTGGAGTTATGAGGTAAAAACTTTAACCGTTTTACTCCCCGTGTAAATTGCCCGAATGAAAATAAAAGTTTAGAAAAATGGAACTTATCAACGTCAAAGAAAAAATAACCGCACTTTTAGTTATCTGAAAGTGCGGTCAGAATTTTCCATAAATTTATTACAGATCAAAATCCCCGAAATCGCTGGTATCAACTTTTGAATCAATTTGACCAACAAGATAAGAACTTACTTCCACTTCTTGTGGGGCGACTTGTACATTGTCCGACACCAACCACGCGTTGATCCAAGGGATTGGGTTTGAACGCGCTTCAAATGGCAATGGTAAGCCGAC
Organism: Avibacterium endocarditidis; assembly: GCF_965138825.1. Classification (NCBI taxonomy): domain Bacteria; kingdom Pseudomonadati; phylum Pseudomonadota; class Gammaproteobacteria; order Pasteurellales; family Pasteurellaceae; genus Avibacterium; species Avibacterium endocarditidis. Next base: position 39,934 of record NZ_CBCSDH010000002.1, on the reverse strand, counting down.
TGCTTGCATACGGATATTGGTGATGTATTCCACATATTGCACCAAAATATCTTTATTTAAGCCAATCATTGAGCCATCTTTGAACAGATAATCTGCCCATTCTTTTTCTTGTTCTGCGGCAGCTAAGAAAAGTTCATAAGCCTCTTGTTTGCATTCTTCGGCAATTTCTGCCATTTCAGGGTCATCTTGTCCAGCTGCCATAATGTTGAGAATGTGCTGTGTTCCCGTTAAGTGTAGTGCCTCATCACGGGCGATAAATTTGATGATTTTGGCGTTGCCTTCCATTAATTTCCGTTCCGCAAAGGCGAAAGAGCAAGCAAAGGAAACATAAAAACGAATGGCTTCTAAGGCGTTTACGCTCATTAAGCAGAGATAAAGTTGTTTTTTTAGATTGCGCAGAGTGACGACGCATTCTTTGCCGTCCACGGTGTAAGTGCCTTCGCCATAAAGGCTGTAAAGCTGGCTGTCGCGGATTAAATCATCGTAATAGGCGGAGATGTCTTTTGCGCGTTTGATGATTTCTTCGTTAGTTACAATATCATCAAAAACGATGGACGGGTCATTGACGATATTACGAATAATATGCGTATATGAACGGCTGTGAATGGTTTCAGAGAATGTCCAAGTTTCGATCCACGTTTCCAGTTCAGGAATAGAAACCAATGGCAATAGCGCCACATTTGGGCTACGACCTTGAATGGAATCAAGCAGGGTTTGATACTTTAAGTTACTGATAAAAATATGTTTTTCGTGTTCTGGCAGTGCAGCATAGTCAATGCGATCTTGAGACACGTCCACTTCTTCTGGACGCCAGAAGAAAGAAAGTTGTTTTTCAATCAGTTTTTCAAAGGTTTCATATTTTTGTTGATCGTAACGGGCGACGTTCACATTTTGTCCAAAGAACATTGGTTCTTTGAGTTGATCGTTTTTGGTTTGTGAGAAAGTGGTGTATGCCATAGAAATATCCTTACATCTTTTTAATTGAGAATGGCTCGTATTTTACACTAAAAATCTGATTCGTTTAATGGGTTTTATATATTCTTGAAATTAGCGAACAATAAAAACGGAGAGTTGTTTTAAAACTCACCGTTTTTCAAAGGGTTAGGAAATTATTAAGAGCTATTTTTCGGCCTTTAAGATGCCTGATGATCCTTCAGAATAATCTCTTGGAGGATTTTCTTCTGAATTGTTTTCAGCAACGGTCTTATCTTGTTCTGCTTTTTTATCTTCTAATTGATTTTCAAACAGAATTTTATTCTCTAGCTGAGGAAGTAATTCCGCTGAAGAATTGGCTAAATGCTGATAAAGTTTCTGGTAATCCTGTGCAAGGGTTTTGAGTAATTCAGCACTTTCTGAAAAGTGTTTTTCCAGATTTTGCTTTTGCTGATCAAGTTCAGATTTGACTTTTTTTAACTCAGTTTCTGTTTGCAGTTGTTTTTTTACTGAGCCTTTAGTGAGACGCAATAATAAGTAACCGAGAATCAAACCAACGACTAAGCCAACTAAGGCTGATTGCCACATTTCAGGTGTCCAATTTTGCATAAAAACTCCTTATTGTTAGTAATAAAAAACGCTAATATCCTAGCATTAAATAAGCATAATTTCTTTGGGGCAGATCACAAAATAGGGTTTAATTCTCTGCTTTCCAATAGTCTGCTTTGGCTTTTTGCAATTTATGATAGGCGTTGAGTAATTTTTGATGTGCGTGGAATTGTTGTAAATGCTCATCATCAGCCAATAAATCATAGAACGGATTGCCACCTTGAATGGCATTCCAAGCAAATTCCACCGCACTTTTGCCATACATTTTCTCAAATACCGCACGATATTGAGCGGGATCGCGGTTTTCATCTAGGAATAATTCTAGGCTGTTTACTAAACAGCGGTAATAATTCGCACGCTCTGGGGGAAACACGGATTGATTCATATTTAGCGTCCAGTTTGCCCAATCTAAGGCATTTTCTAAATCTTGTGTAGCAAGATAGAGCATTGCTTTGAGTTCACCAATGCGTAGGGTTGTCCAGCCCGATTTTGGTGGTGGCACGATACCAATAAATTCGCGTACACGAGAGGCATCATCAATGCCTTGTTCGTCAAGCTCATCAAGCAATTCTTGATAAGTGTCTTGATCGTGATGGAAGTGTGGTAAATCAAGCAAAATTTCACGCCAATCCATTCCCATATTGTTATTGGCGTAAATTAAATCGTCCGCAGGGTAAATATCCGACATTCCCGGCACAATAATGCGGCAAGCGTAAACGCCGAGATGTTGATAATCCATAATATAGACTTCCTGATTGAGCGCTTGGAAAATCGCCATCAGATTTTGATATTCTTGCTCCGTTGTGCCAGAAAAATCCCAGTCCACAAAAGGATAATCGCTCTCTTGTTTGAATAAATCCCAAGAAATTAAACCGCTTGAATCAATAAAGTGCGTTTCCAAATTGGCGTGTTCTGCTACATCATCATTGTTGAAAGAAGGTGGTGTGAACACATCAAGATCTTTCAAGCTACGCCCTTGTAATAATTCGGTTACCGTGCGTTCCAAGGCCACGCCAAAATTAGGGTGCGCACCGAAAGAGGCAAAGCAAGTGCCATTTTGTGGATTGAGCAACACCACACAGATTACAGGATATTTTCCCCCTAAGGACGCATCATAAGCGAGAATTGGGAAGCCTTCTTGCTCAAGGGTTGCAATGGCTTCTTGCACCGTAGGGTAGCGATCCATTACATCTTGCGGAATAAGTGGCAAGCTGATGGCATCTGCAATAATTTTATTTTTGACATAACGCTCAAACACTTCTGAAAGCCCTTGCACACGTGCTTCAAACAAGCTGTTGCCTGCGGACATTCCATTGGAAACATAAAGATTAGCGATAATGCTTTGTGGAATATATACCGTTTGGTTATCCGATTGACGCACATAAGGCATTGCCACAATGCCACGTTCTGCATTGCCCGATTGGAGATCGATCAATAAATCTGGCGTCAATTCGCCATTGGGATCATAATAAGCCAATAAATGCTCATCTAAAATGCCTTCGGGCAGCTCGGTTTCATCTTCAATTTCAAACCATTTTTCATTGGGATAATGCACAAAAGGTGCATTGGCAAGTGCTTGCCCAAGGTAATAGTCGGCAAAGAAATAGTTGGTGGAAAGGCGTTCAAAATATTCCCCTAAAGCAGAAGCCAGCGCCGCTTTTTTACTCGCCCCTTTACCGTTAGTGAAGCATTGCGGGCAATCTTTATCACGAATATGCACAGACCAAACATTCGGCACGGGATTGAGCCACGAGGCTTCTTCAATATCAAAGCCAAGTGCGGTCAATTTTTGCTGAAATTTTGCAATGCTGTCTTCAAGGGCGGCATCTTTGCCGGGAATAAAGGTTTGTTCGGTCATTTCGTGTTCTCCGTCATTTCGTATTATTCGTTATCTAAGAGGCGAATCATATTGAGCCGTGCATAATAGGCAAGTTTCGCCTGTTCAGCAAGGGGAAATCCTGTTAAAAAGCAAAACCAGCTTGTTATTTCAATGAGTTGTTTTTGATGAGCCTTTCCGCTTTGGCGGCTTGGCGAAAAGCATTGGCAGGGTTGAGAACAGGGGAAAAGGGCGATGTTTGGGGATTTAAGGTCATTGGCAACGTGCGTTTTTGGGCCACAATGATCATCATTTCGCCAAAATAATGGGGGTTTCCTTGCAAGGATAAGCATTGCTGATCAAGCAGATCGAAATTGAGCAGGCTCAGCCAATCCACAATCCGACTGGCAAAATAAGGGTGAAACGGCAATTTATTTTTGCCAAAAGGCAAATGTTGTTTAAGGGAAAATAGGCTGAGCGGATTAAATAAGGAAAGAAATAAGATTCCATCTTGATTGAGCGTGCGCGTAGTTTCGCGTAACACTTGGTGCGGATCAGCGGTGAAATGCAAGCCGTGCGCAAGCAAGCAGGCAGAGAAACATTCATCAATAAAAGGTAGCGCCGTGGCTTGAGCTTGCACTAAATCGATGTGTGGGCATTGTGAAAGTGCGGTCAAATTTTGCGGAATTTTTTCGCTCACAATAATTTGTTGATCGCAAGGATAATACGCCACTTCGCCACTTAACGCGCCCAATTTGAGGCAATAATCTCCCGAAATTTGTGCAAAGTGTTTTGTTAAATATTGCTGAATTAGGCTACAATAGCGCTCACCTTGTGGCACCTGTTGCCAGCTTAGCGGTGTTTCTATTTGCGCATTGTTTAGAATATTCCACTTCATTTTTAATAAGGATCAATATGTTAGTACCCATTCCTGCCCTTGATGATAACTATATTTGGCTGTATGCACGAGAAAATTTACCTGTAATTGTGATCGACATCTCAGAAAGCGCGCCTTTGCTTGCTTATTTACAGCAACATCAGCTTGAAGTGGAAGCGGTGCTGCTTACCCATAAGCATCAAGATCACGTTGGCGGCTTGGCAGAATTTAAACAGCATTATCCCAATGTCCCTGTGTTTGGCCCACAAGAAACCGCAGACTTGGGCGCAACGCAAATCATTAATGAAGGGGAAATTCACACCACGCATTATCAAATCCAAGTGCTGTCCTCGGGCGGCCACACGGAAAATCACGTGAGTTTTGTGGTGGACGGTCATTTATTCTGTGGCGATACCTTATTTTCAGGCGGTTGCGGACGCGTGTTTACAGGGGATTACGCACAAATGTTTGATTCGCTCCAACGGCTCAAAGCCTTGCCTGATAGCACCATTGTTTGCCCGGCGCACGAATATACTTTAAGTAATTTACAGTTTGCCGAGAACCTGTTAGGCTCGTCTGACTTTCTAACCGATTATACGAGAAAAATTGCAACATTACGCCAACAGAATCAACCGAGTTTGCCCACTACCTTAGCATTAGAAAAACGGATTAATCCTTTTTTACAGGCGGAAAATTTAACCCAATTTACCCAATGGCGAAAATTAAAAGATCAGGGTTAAATTAAACAAAAGTGTTGCTTTTTGCTAGGAAAGGGCAATCCGATTTGCTCAAGGGTAAATAATTGCTTAGAATGAGCAAGTTTTTATTTTCTTTCTTTTTATTTTGTGGGGGCTTGACCGAAAGTGCGGTCAAATTTCAATTAATTTATGACAATTCTTGTTTTAGGCATTAACCATAAAACTGCTTCTGTGGCATTGCGTGAAAAAGTGGCGTTTTCTGATGAGAAACGTCAGCAGGCGTTGCAACAAATCGAGCAAGCTGCTTTGGCAGACAGTGCTGTGATTTTGTCCACCTGCAATCGCACGGAAGTGTATTTTCATAATAAAGCCATTTCCCCACAAGATGATGCTCAATGGCAACGCCAATGTATTGATTGGCTGAGCGAAATTCATCAGATCGATAAAGAAGAACTCAACCACAGCCTTTATGTCAAACAAAATCAGTTCGCCACCCAACATTTAATGCGTGTCGCGTGCGGATTGGATTCCCTTGTATTGGGTGAACCACAAATTTTAGGGCAAGTGAAGCAAGCCTATCAGCTGAGTGAAGATTATTATCAGCAACATCAAGGGGCGATTTCTGGCCAGCTTTCTCGCTTATTCCAAAAAACCTTTTCCACGGCAAAGCGTGTGCGCACGGAAACCAGTATCGGTGAAAATGCCGTGTCGGTGGCCTATACCGCCTGCACGCTCGCCCGTCAGATTTTTGATAGTTTACGTCAGCTGAATATTTTACTTGTCGGTGCGGGCGAAACCATTGAATTGGTGGCACGCCATTTATTACGCCACGGCGTGAAAAGTTTAACCATTGCCAACCGAACCCTTGCTCGCGCTGAACAGTTAGTAGAAAAACTGGGATCAGCACAGAAAATTCGTGTGGTAGGGCTAGATGATCTTCAAGCAGGCTTAGATCAGGCCGATATTGTGATCAGCTCAACAGGCAGCCCAAACACCCTAATCAGTCAAGCAATGGTGCAGCAAGCACAGAAAAAGCGTTGCTATAATCCAATGCTAATTGTCGATATTGCCGTGCCACGTGATGTAGAAGAAAGCGCAGGCGAAGTGGAAAGCGTTTATCATTACACTGTTGATGATTTGCAGAATATCATTCAGCGCAATCTCACCCAGCGCGAACAGGCTTCCGCCGAAGCAGAACAGATTATTGACGAAGAAAACCAAGCCTTTTTTGAATGGCTCAAGGTGCATCAATTTTCTAATTTAATTCGCCGTTATCGTGAGGAAGCGGAGCAAACCCGCCAAGAAATGCTAGAAAAAGCCTTGAGTGCCTTACAGCAAGGTGAAAGTGCGGAGCAAATTTTGCAAGAATTAAGCTACAAACTAATGAATAAATTGATTCACACCCCAACCCAAGCAATGCAAGCCATGGTGAAATCAGGCAACGCACAAGGCTTGCAAGCATTTTCGCAAGAAATTCAAACCAAACCAGAATAAGGCGAAAAAATCGCCTTATTTTGCACCGCACTTTATTTTTTCGCCTCCCCTAATCCGTCAAAATCACAACCATAGCCATTACTGCACCGGTCAGGATAAACCATAGGCTACGTTTTAGCATTTTCTTTGAGCCTGGGATAAGCCATAGGGAGCTTATGCAGAAAAAGAGCAGAGAAATGCCGAAAAGGGTAGTGAGCCAAGAATAGGGATATTGCGAATTGCCTAAGTGTAGGCGATTTAGTTCAGCGAGCCAGCCTGGGTATTCCATTGCGTGATATTTTACTTCCCCCGTTTTGCTGTGATATTCCCCTTGCTTAAAATAAAGCACGTCATCTTTTTTCTCGCTGATCAATAAATTTTTTATGCGTAATTTCTGCCCAAGCTGTTGTTCAGTGAGTTGGGGGGAAATGTTTTTTTCGATATAGACTGAACGTTTGAAAATGTTGGTATCTCGATAAATCAACACGATGCCAGTCAGGGCATAAATCGACATAATGACTAATAATAAAAATCCGAAATAGCGGTGCAAAATCCGCATCCATTTTGCTGTTGTTTTGCTCATTTGTATGTTGGTTGGAGGTTAAAAATGCGGTGATTATATAGAAATTTTATCCATTATGTAAATGAAAATAATTATTATTTGTTGAATTAATAATTATTATCAATAGAATAGGTGGCTGTTGTTCAATAGATAAGGAGTTCTAACTTTATGAAACTAGCTTGCCCTCTAAATTTTCCTTTAAAAACGACCGCACTTTTAGTTATAAGTGTTTGTTCTAGCAAGGTGTTATATGCGGAGGAAATTTCTTCATCAACAGAGTATATGGCCGTGTTACCAACGATTGATGTTGTTACCACACAGGAAACCGCCAACACAAAGGGCTATGTGGGGTATGAAGAAGCACAGGCAACACGCAATCTTCTTACGATCAAAGAAATGCCGCAGACTGTTGATGTGATTAACATTCAGAAAAATAAAAATTATGGAACCAATGATTTGAGTTCTATTTTAGAGGGAAATGCGGGGATTGATGCCACCTATGATATGCGTGGTGAAAATATTTACTTGCGTGGTTTTCAGGCTGATGCGAGTGATATTTATCGTGATGGGATTCGTGAGAGTGGTCAAGTTCGCCGTAGCACCGCGAATATTGAACGGGTTGAGATTTTAAAAGGCCCATCGTCAATTTTATACGGACGCAGTAATGGTGGTGGTGTGATTAATATGGTCAGTAAATTTGCTAATTTTACAACCAGCAGAAATATTGGCGTAACCTATGGTTCTTGGAATAGCCGCAGTGTAAACTTAGATGTGAACCAAAAAATTAACGAAAATGTTGCAGTGCGTTTAACTAGTGAGCTTTCTGCAGCAGAGGCTTATCGCTATGGGGTTAGAAATAAGGGGAGAATGTTTTCGCCAAGCATTAGCCTACAAAGTGATGATGGGCGACTACAATGGATTGGGCAATATACCTACGATTATCAATGGCGTATTCCAGATCGCAATCCAGCTAAATCTGTTTATGATGAAATGGGAATAGGCTATCGAAATAGTTTTTTCCGTGATGGAGACTATGTCGATGATAAATTGCAAGTTTGGCGTTCGGATCTCAAATATTTTATAAATGATTTATGGATGGTCAATTGGCAGCTGGCTTATCGCCAAGCAGATCAGGATTTTGATCATTATTTTGCAGGAACTTATTCTGCAACGGATAAAACGTTAAAGCAAAGCTATGCGTGGCAAAAAACACGAAATAAAACGTTCACCAATAATATTACCTTTAATGGCGAATTTGACACAGCTCGCTTTAAGCATAAAGTAACCATTGGGCTGGATTATAGTCAGGAAGAACGCCACCCTATTTTGGCTGTTTTGCGTAATCAAGAAATTGATCCTTTTCTCAACCGACATCAATGGCCAGCTCGTCAGCACCCAAATGCGACGGTAAATAATCGCCATAAAGCGTATAGTACAGGTATTTTTGTACAGGATTTAATTTCATTAACCGATAACGTAAAAGTGCTATTAGGCGGGCGTTACGATTTTTATCGTTTTAACTCCACAAATATTAAGCAAGAATGCCGTGATACAAAAGGGCATTCCTTCAGCCCAAATGTGGGCGTTGTGTGGGAAGTTACACCAGAACATACGCTTTACGCCTCCTTTAACCGTAGTTTCTCACCTTATGGAGGGCGTGGCTATTTAGGGATTAGCACCGATCAAAAAGACGTGTTTAATGCCTCACCCGAATATAATCAACAATATGAAGTGGGCATTAAGAGCGATTGGTTTGACAAAACCTTAAGTACTACCTTATCTGCTTATCAATTAGAACGCCGTAATATTCGTTATCGTCCTAATAAAGATATTCTTGATGTTTGGGCGGTGCGTGGAAAAGATCAATCCAAAGGTGTGGAATTAAGCCTATTAGGGCAGCTCGCACCGAAATGGTATATCCGTTCTTCAGTAGGCTGGATGGTTGCAAAAATTAAGGAAGATAAACAAAATCCGCAAAATAACAACCGCACTTTAAATAATACGGGAAATTTCACGAGTAACCTGTTTGTGCGTTATGTGCCAACAGAAAAACTCTATTTAGAAACAGGAGTAACCCATTTAGGAAAACGTTATTATTTCAATAACAATAAACAAACCATTCTGCCAAGTTTTACGCGTGTTGATGCGATGGTGGGATATAACTTGAACCCTGTGAATATCACCTTGGCGGTATCAAATTTATTGAATAAAGCTTATTGGCGTTCCGATTCAATGCCGGGTAATCCGCGTTCCTTTAATTTACGTTTAACTTATACCTTTTAATTAATCAAATAAATGCGGTGTTTTAAGCACCGCATTATTTTTAGAGAATAATTGTTTTATTTTTATAAACAAAGATCCGATCTTGTAGCGCGAGATCTAAGGCTTTGGTGAGAACGGTTTTTTCCACATCACGCCCTGCACGCATCATTGCATCAGCACTGTATGTGTGATCCACATTAATTACGTTTTGCATAATAATTGGGCCTTGATCTAATTCATTATTAATGAAATGCGCAGTTGCACCAATAATTTTTACCCCACGTTCATAAGCCTGATGATAAGGTCTTGCGCCAATAAACGCAGGCAAGAAAGAGTGGTGGATATTAATTACTCGATTTGGATAACGGGCAACAAATTCAGGGTTTAACACACGCATATATTTCGCTAACACAATATAATCTGGCGCATATTGATCGATTTTTTCCGCTAATAATTTATCGTGTTCAACGCGGGTTAATCCTTCGTGGCTAATACAATGAAACGGAATGTCAAAACGTTCCACTAAATTTCTTAGGGTATCGTGATTTCCAATAACGGCAGCGATTTCAACATCTAAACCACCGTAATAATTTTTCATTAAAATATCACCAAGGCAATGGGCTTCTTTGGTGACTAAAATAACAATGCGTTTTCTTTTTGTGCTAATTAATTGGCAATTTGTTCCTGCTGGTAGGCTAAATGTTAAATCAGCAAGCAAGGTTTCATCATTGAAAATCCCTTCCAATTCCGTTCGCATAAAGAAATGTTTTGTTTCAAAATCGACAAACTCATTGTTATGAATAATGTTGAGTTGGTGTTTATAACAAATATTGGTTATTTTTGAGATGAGTCCTTTATCATCAGGACAATCAGTTAGAAGAATTTTATTTTCTCGCATAATTTTGTGTGTGGTAAGGTTTTTTGAGATGAAAAAAAAAGTAAAGCCAAGGGGCTTTACTTTTTATCGTAAGAAATTAAATTTCAAAATCAGATAATGATTTACCTGCATTTAATGCACGTTGAATTGGAAGCGGGGTTCTGCCTTGACCAGTCCAGGTTTTTACGTTGCCATTGTCATCAGTGAATTGATATTTCGCTGGACGAGCAGGGCGTTTTTGACGTGGTGCTTTTGGTGCTGCAGTTTGCTCTGAAATTAAATCTTCAGGTGTAATTCCTTTTTCTTTTAAGAAATTATGCACTTCAGCAAGGGATTTTAATCTTTCTGCTTCTTGTTGTGCAGCTTGTGCCACTTCTTCACGTTTTTCTTCAAGTACAGTTTTTACTTTTTCTAAGATTTCTTCTAAATGTTCTACATCTAGATTTTTTGCTACAGCGCGTAAACTACGAATATTTCTTAATGATCTTAATAAATCACTCATTTTAAATCTCCCAAAGTATGATATTAAATTAATAAGGACGTAGCTATAATAACGAAAATATTATTCAAGGTAAATAGCAAATGTTATTTAATGTTTCATTCTTTTTATTTCCTTTATAAAAGTGCGGTGTTATTTTGCCAAGTTTTTTACATAAATTTCATTTTCGTATAACGCAATCCTTTGCGTGCAGTGAGATGATGTTTAGATAAAAAGTTATCGCTTTTTTATGGATAATGCTTGCATTTTTCCTTGCTTATTGTAATCTTTGCGAGATCCTACTTATGTAGAGGAGCGACTATTATAAGTATTTTTTCTGAGTGGATAACGATGAGGAAAAAGGAAAGGAATAGTTGCCGAAATCAATTAAAAGTCGTTTTAATTGGTTGGGAGCGTTTTCGAAAGAAACGTTACTGTCATAGTCTTTTTAACAACTATGGAGCGCTACTGGTTAGGTTGGGTAATTTTGCCTGCCTTTTTATTTTAAATTTTCACCCTTCTTTAAAATAGTAAACTTCAGTGGTTCTCCCTTATTCTTAGGTAGAACAATAATGGAACTCTTAGATTATTCCACATCAATTTGGTCGGTTGTCCCGCCCCTGTTAGCCTTATTATTGGCAATTTTTACCCGTAAAGTCATTTTATCGTTAAGTATTGGTATTGTGATTGGCTCATTAATGTTGGCAGATTTCAATATTGCCAACACAGCGATTTATTTAAAGAATACCGTGCAATCTTTGGTATATGGTGATGACGGTTGGAACTTTGATACCATCAACATCATTTTATTCTTATTATTATTGGGAATTTTGACCGCACTTTTAACGGTATCAGGTAGCAATCGTGCCTTTGCGGAATGGGCGCAAAAGCGTATTAAAAATCGCCGTGGCGCGAAATTAATGGCGGCTTCTTTGGTCTTTGTTACTTTTATTGATGATTATTTCCACAGCCTTGCGGTGGGGGCGATTGCCCGTCCTGTTACAGATAAATTTAAAGTTTCTCGTGCAAAATTAGCCTATATTTTGGATTCCACCGCCGCGCCAATGTGTGTGATTATGCCTGTTTCAAGTTGGGGCGCGTACATTATCACCTTAATTTCAGGCTTGCTTGCTACTTATGCCATTACGGATTACACCCCAATTGGGGCATTTATGGCGATGAGTGCGATGAATTTCTACGCGATTTTCTCTATTTTAATGGTGTTCTTCGTGGCCTATTTCTCTTTCGATATTGGCTCAATGGCAAGACACGAAAAACTTGCTCTTGAAAGAGCAGAAGAAGATAAAGATGAGCAAAACGGCGTGAAAGGCCACGTTCGCAACTTGATTTTACCTATTGTTACCTTAATTGGTGCAACGGTATTTATGATGTTGCACACAGGTAATGAAGCTCTCGCTGCAGATGGCAAGCCTTTCTCTGTATTAGGCGCATTTGAAAACACTACGGTAGGGATTTCTTTAGTGGTGGGTGGCTGTGCTTCAATCGTTGTGGCAACCCTTTGTATTTTGATTGATCGTCAAGTGAGTTTTGCAGAATACGCCAAATCTTGGATCGTTGGCGTGAAATCAATGCTTGGTGCGATTTTGATTTTATTCTTCGCTTGGACAATTAACAATGTTGTGGGCGATATGAAAACAGGAACGTATTTATCTAGCCTTGTTTCTGGTAATTTACCTGTGGCAGTGTTGCCTGCGTTATTATTCGTATTAGGCGCAGTAATGGCGTTCTCAACAGGAACAAGCTGGGGAACATTCGGCATTATGTTGCCAATTGCTGCAGCCATTGCCGCCAATGCCGCGCCAGAATTAATGTTGCCTTGTCTTTCAGCCGTAATGGCAGGGGCGGTATGTGGCGACCACTGTTCACCAGTTTCCGATACCACCATTTTGTCTTCCACTGGGGCGAAATGTAACCATATGGATCACGTTACCACCCAGTTACCTTATGCCTTAACCTTAGCCGCTGCAACCATTGTGGGCTATCTTGTGGTCGGTTACACCGCATCAGGCGTGTTTGGCTTTATTGCTACAGCAATCACCTTGATTGCACTCATTTTCTTATTTAAAAGACGATAAAATGTGATCTAGATCACAAAATCAGAAATAAAATTTTATTTCGTCTATTTTATAAAATGCGGCAGATTGTCGCATTTTTTTATTTTAAGCTGAATTTTATTTTATAAAATATCGAATTTGCAAAATTTTTAGAAATTTATTCTGAAAAATCACCACTCTTTTCACTCAAATCTTGCTAGACAAGCCATTCTCAATCCGTTACAAATAATCATCGTTAATGAAAAAACAGAAGTGCGGTGCAAATTCCGCAAATTTTTGCGAGGTAACAATGAAAAAATTATCAGGTGCGGAAATGGTTGTGCAATCCTTGCGTGATCAGGGCGTAAAATTTGTATTTGGCTACCCCGGTGGCTCGGTGTTGGATATTTATGATGCTATCCACACATTAGGCGGCATTGAGCATATTTTGGTTCGCCACGAGCAAGCCGCCGTGCATATGGCAGACGGCTATGCACGTTCCACAGGGGAAGTGGGCTGTGTGTTAGTTACATCGGGCCCCGGGGCAACCAATGCCATTACAGGGATTGCCACTGCGTATATGGATTCTGTACCTTTGGTGGTGATTTCTGGACAAGTAATGTCTGGCTTGATCGGTAGTGATGCGTTCCAAGAATGCGATATGGTGGGGATCTCTCGCCCTGTGGTGAAACACAGCTTTTTGGTAAAACGGGCAGAAGATTTGCCTGAAGTGATCAAAAAGGCGTTTTATATTGCCTCCACAGGTCGTCCGGGGCCGGTGGTGATTGATTTGCCGAAAGATGTGCTAAACCCGGCTAATAAATATACTTATACCTATCCGCAAGAAATCAGCTTGCGTTCTTATAACCCGACAGTGCAAGGGCATAAAGGGCAGATCAAAAAAGCCTTGAAAGCCTTATTGGTGGCGAAAAAGCCCGTGCTTTTCCTTGGCGGTGGTGCGATCACAGCAAATTGTAGCGAGCAAATTAGCCAATTTGCCAAGCAGTTAAATTTGCCGGTTACTGCGTCTTTAATGGGATTAGGTGCATTTCCAAGCACGGATAAACAGTTCTTAGGAATGTTAGGAATGCACGGCACATACGAAGCGAATAACGCAATGCACCACAGTGATTTAATCTTCGCCATTGGCGTGCGTTTTGATGATCGCACCACCAATAATTTGGAAAAATATTGCCCGAATGCCAAAGTGGTGCATATTGATATTGACCCAACGTCCATTTCTAAAAATGTACCAGCAGCGATCCCGATTGTGGGCAGTGCAGAAAATGTGTTAAACGAAATGCTAGCTTTATTAGAAGAAGATAACTTAGCTAAATCCCAAGCGGATCTGAGCGATTGGTGGAAACAAATTGATGAATGGAAAGCGGTGAAATGCTTGGATTTTGATCGCAATAGTGGCGTGATTAAACCACAGCAGGTGATTGAAACTGTCTATCGTCTAACCAAGGGCAAAGCCTATGTGGCATCAGATGTAGGGCAGCACCAAATGTTCGCTGCCTTGCATTATCCTTTTGATGCGCCACGTCATTGGATCAACTCAGGCGGGCTTGGCACAATGGGCTTTGGCTTGCCAGCGGCATTAGGCGTGAAATTGGCTCACCCAGAGGCAACGGTGGTGTGCGTAACGGGGGACGGCAGCATTCAAATGAATATTCAAGAGCTGTCCACGGCGCAACAATATGGCATTCCTGTGGTGATTATTAGCCTAAACAATCGCTTTTTAGGAATGGTAAAACAATGGCAAGATTTGATTTATTCGGGGCGTCATTCGCAATCTTATATGAACTCACTGCCAGATTTCGTCAAGCTGGCGGAATCTTACGGACACGTTGGCATTCAGATTGATCGTCCTGAAGAATTGGAAGAAAAATTGGCGCAAGCCTTTGCCATTAAAGACAAACTTGTTTTTGTGGATATTAAAGTTGATGAAACGGAACACGTTTACCCAATGCAAGTGCGTGGTGGCGCAATGAACGAAATGATTTTAACTAAACCGGAGAAAGCCTAATGCGTAGAATTTTATCAGTGTTATTAGAAAATGAATCAGGGGCGTTATCCCGCGTGGTGGGCTTATTTTCTCAGCGTGCTTTTAATATTGAAAGCCTAACTGTTGCGCCCACCGATGATCCCACGCTTTCGCGTATGACCATTGAGGCTTACGGTGATGAGCAAGTGCTAGAGCAAATTGAAAAGCAACTGCATAAATTGGTAGATGTGTTCAAAGTGATCAGCCTAAGCGATTGTGAACACGTTGAGCGTGAAGTGATGTTGGTGAAAGTGCGTGCGCAAGGCAGTTCCCGTGATGAGTTAAAACGCTTGGCGGAAATTTTCCGTGGACAAATCGTGGACGTTACCACCAAATCCTACACCATTCAATTAGTGGGAACGAAAGACAAACTTGATGCTTTTGTGAAAGCATTAAAAGAAGAAAGTTCGCTGATTGAAATTGTCCGTTCAGGTTTAATCAGCCTTTCGCGTGGCGAGAAAAATTGTTTGTAGGAATAGAGTAGAAAAGCAGTAAAAAATAAAGTGCGGTGGTTTTTTCCGCACTTTTTAATCAATATTATTTATCCATTATTAACAATTCAACCCTGTGCTTTCAGCCACTTGCTCAACTACTTGGCGTAGGGCTTTGGCGCATTGGTGAAGTTGCTCTAACTCATCAGCGGGTAGTTTGTATTTCAAAATGCGTTCTACGCCTTTGCTGCTGATGATCATTGGCACGTTCACCACCACATCGTTTAAGCCGTATTCGCCATTGAGCATTGTGCCAACGGGCAAGACAGAATATTCATTAATGCTAATGGCGCGAATAATGCGGAACACGCTCGCCGCAATGGCATGGTTGGTGTTGAGTTTTAAGCTGAATACTTCCAAACCAATGGCTTTGGTGGCTTTGAGTAGCTCTTGCGGATCGAGCATTGGTACATCGTTTTGTTGGCAAAAATCATCGATTTTTTGCCCTGCGATATTTACGATACTCCAAGGAATAAAACTATTGGCGCCGTGTTCGCCCATCACATAACCGAACACGTTTTTCGGATCGATTTTTACTTTATCGGCAATAATTTTCATCATTCGCGCCGTATCCACCACACAACCTGCACTAATCACACGGTGCGCAGGGAAGTTCGTATTACGAATAATAAAATGGGTGAGAATATCACAAGGGTTGGTGACCACAATGATAATCGCATTGGGTGTATAACGTTCTAATTGACGGGCAATCTCCACGGTGATTTTCGCATTGATATGACCGATTTCTAAGCGATCTTGCCCCACTTTAATTTGTGCGCCAGCGGTGATCACCACCACATCGCTATCACGAGTATCTTCATATTCACCGGAAATAATTTTGGTGTTTTTGGCGAAGGTTAATGCGCTGGTATGGCTGAAATCTAACTGTTCGCCACGGGTGCGCTCTTTGTTGAGATCCACCAAGACTACTTCTTGGCATTCGCCCATTGTCAGAAGATAATTACAAATGCCCACGCCCACCGCGCCTGCACCGATAATGGATACTTTCATTGTGTTTTCCTGTATTTGTTATAAGTTAAGTTGTTTTCAAAAGGGCGTTAATCTTACTTTATCTGTTTCCCTTGCTCAACGCCTGAATAGAAAGTGCGGTGTTATTTTTGCGAATTTTTTGCTATTTCGCTTAAAAAATTAACAAATGTTCGCACCGTTGGCGCAAGCCCGCGATTTTTATAATAAATGGCATATAAAGGCACGCTTTCCACTTGCCAATCGGGTAATAATTTTTGCCAATGAGGTTGAATTAAGCCTGAAAGCTCAGGCAACAGGGCAATGCCATAGCTATCTTCAACAAGTTGCGCCAATACTGAAGCATCATTGGTTTGTAAGGCTTTTTTCCCTTGAATTAATTCCCGTTGATTGCCCTGCTTGAAAAGCCAATTTTTGCCATCACTTTTATGTAGCAAGCGGTGGTTTTTTAGTTCTTTTGGGGTGAGTGGCGAGCCATTTTCCTTTAAATAATGAGGTGAAGCGTAAACCCCAGAATCAATATCTAATAAATGCTTAGCAACCACGTCATCAAGATCAAGTTCACCAATACGCAAGGCAATATCCACGCCTTCTTGCAATAAATTCGCGCGGCGGTTTTCCATTGTAATATTTAGCTCAACATCAGGGTGTTGCTGTAAATAGTACGATAAATGTGGTGTGAGCCAATAACGCAAAATTTCACTAGAAATGGAAAGACGTAGCAACCCACGAGGCGTGGCTAAGCAATCTGCCACAGAATTCACCGCACTTTCTGCCGCTTCCACCGCAATTAAAGCGTGTTGATAAAAATGTTCACCCAGATCATTTAAACGTACCCCATTACGATTGCGATCGAGCAGTTTGCTGCCCAGTTGATTTTCTAATTCGGTTAAACGGCGGCTTAAGCGAGATTTCGGCACGTTTAGTTGTTCCGCCGCGTGGGTGAGGCTACCAGATTGGATCACGGTAACAAAAAAGCGCATATCATTGAGATCGATTTGTTGCATAAATAGAACCTTGTGTTTCAAAATTGACTATTGTTCACTATATGGAACAAGTATAAACTACGCCACAAGAAATAAGCAAACAGTTTAGGAGAAAGAAAATGCGTATTTTGGAATTAGATAGAATTAACGAATTAGCGCGTAAAGCAAAAGTTACCGCACTTTCTGAAGCTGAATTAAATGAGCGTAGTGCGTTACGTCAGCGTTATTTAGCGGCAATCCGTGGACAATTAACTAATATTTTATCTACCGTAAGTGTGGTTGATCCAGACGGCAATGATGTTACCCCAACTAAATTGCGTGAAGCGCAACGTAGTGGAATGCAAGTTGCCACTTATTAATGAACTAACCGCCCTGAATATTCAGGGCATTACAAAAAACAGAATTTATCAAATTTAGGAGAAAAAATTATGCGTACAGTAAATCGAGTATATCAAGCACCACAACAACATTGGGTGGGCGATGGTTTTTATGTATCACCTTTATTTTCACATAGCCAACAGGATAAAGTAACTAGCCCGTTTTTAATGCTAGATTACGCAATGCCAATGGAGTTTAAACCTCATAACGGCGCGCCAAGAGGTGTAGGGGCACATCCACACGCAGGATTTGAAACCGTCACAATCGCGTTACAAGGTGAAGTTGAACACCGTGACAGCGATGGTAACGGCGGCGTAATTGGCTCGGGCGATGTACAATGGATGACCGCAGGAAATGGGATCGTTCACCAAGAGTTCCATAGCGAAAACTTCAGCCGTACAGGCGGAATGTTTGAAATGCTACAACTTTGGGTAAACTTGCCAGCGAAAGACAAAAACGCCCCAGCGGGTTATCAAAGCATTAAAGCGGCAGATATTCCAACTTATCACTTTGCGGATAATGCAGGAACAGCACGCATTATTGCAGGTGAATTGGACGGCGTAAAAGGCCCAGCTCGTACCTTTACTGAGTTAAATATGTGGGAAATGGATATTAAAGCCAACCATAGCGTAACCATTAACGTGCCAGAAACCCACCATTTAATGTTGGTGGCATTACGCGGATCTGCAGTGATTAACGACAGCGACCGTGCGAACCCAACAGAATTGGTGATTTTCAACCACGAAAGCGGCGAAGTTAAAATCACCGCAGGTGATGAAAACGTGAAAATTGTGCTACTCAGTGGTGTGCCAATTGATGAGCCAATTGCAGCCTACGGACCGTTCGTAATGAACACCCGCGAAGAATTAATCGAAAAATTCAATGCGTTTAACAAAGGTGAGTTTGGTGATATTCATTAATCATTAATAACGAACCAAATAACCAACCAAGTGCGGTGGTTTTTAGGAAAATTTTCTCTAAAACCACCGCACTTTTTTATTTCAATGTCAAAACTTTCACTTCATCATTTACGCGAATAATCCCCGTATTCAACGGAATTAAATTAATGCCGAAAAGTGGTGCGCCTTGTTCGTTGCGGTTGAGTTTTTTCAGCGTGCGGAAAGGTTCCATTTTTGGATCGGTTTGGTTGGTGGTCGGGTTGCGAGTGGTGAGAACGCAGCGTTCGCAAGGTTTGCTGTGTAAGAATTTGACTTTACCGATTTGAATTTCATCCCATTGCTGTTCTTCAAAGGGGGCGATGCTGTCAATAATTAAATTTGGGCGAAATTGCAGCGGTGAAATGGGGCTTGGACAAGCTTGCTGTACTGCGTTAAAAGACGCTTCAGTGGTGAGCAAAAGTGGGTAGCCATCTGCAAAAGAAAGCGGTTGGTCGGGGTAGCGTTTAATTTTGCGTTGCGTGTGTTCGCCTGTCCAGCGCAATTGCACGGCACGGCCTATTTTCTCGCTAAACCAGTGATTAATTTCTTGCGGTGCAAGCAATGAGTTAAATTCATTTCCCCACACTTCGCAGGCTTGGCTTTGCTGAAAATCCGTATATTGAACTTGAATGGCTGAACCGTCTTTATGTTGAATATATAAACCAAGCGGTGTTGGTAAGGCGTAAAAATGATACAGTTCGGCATCTTTGCGTGCGCTGATAAATGTGCCATCAGGTTCGGTGAGCATAAACGTGCGATCAAAATTCAGCCCTTGAGGTTGAACTACGGCTTGCGCCACTTCATAGCTTTGCGTAGATTTGATGGGGTATAAGTAAATATGCTGTAATTTCATTGCTTAATCCTGATAAAGTTGGTTGTAAAGGGCATTTTCAAAACGCACTAAGGGCGCGCGTTTGGTTTTGTTTTCCAGATCACCCGTGGAATAGCCATTAATAAATTGTACGAAGGCAATGGACTCGCCTTTCGCATTTTTCATAAAGCCTGCTAGGTTATAAACCCCTTTTAACGCGCCTGTTTTTGCAGAAATGTTTTGCACTAAAGGGGGATTGATCATCGAACCACGTCCGCTTAATGTGCCATCTACCCCCGCAATGGGAAAGCTGTCTAATAAATGCAGTTGCGTTTCGTGATTGGCAATATATTCAAGGGCTTGCAACATAATATTAGCAGAAATTAAGTTGTGGCGTGAAAGCCCTGAGCCATCGGCAATAACGCTATTATCAAATTTTATGCCTGCTTGAGATTGCAAAATTTGGCGCATTGCTTTCGCGGAAAGTTGAAAGGACGCAGGGCGTTTGTAATAGTGATAACCAATGGTTCGAAATAGGGTATCGGCAATTTGGTTATCGGATTTTTTCATCATTTTTTTGATCAAATCTGGCAGCGGTTTAGACAAATGCTGCGCCAAAATTTGCCCTTTTTGTACCGTGCGCGGCTGTTGGATTTTACCGTTAAATGCAATACCAAGACGGTTTAATTGCCGTTGAATAATGGCTGCTGCATAAGCATTGGGATCTTGCACGGCAAAACTGAGCGCAAAAGGTTTATTTTGACGAGCAAGGCAGCCTTTGATCTGATAGCGATTGTTGTCGTGCAACACGGCATCAAGCTGGCAATAAGGCGCTTCTTCTTTGCTTGCCACACGAACTTGGCCGAACACTTGCACGGGATATTGCGCAGGCACGTTGAATTTCACTAGTTCACCCACAGGCAAATTGGCATCAAGATCCACATAAAAACAGTTGTGATTGATATTTACCGCCGCAGGTGGCGAATTAAAGCACATTGACAAATCATTCCAAATCCAACCTAAGCCACGATCGTGTCCTGTAAACACGGAAGTATCTAAAATAAGATCACCTGTAATGCGCTGAACACCTTGCTGTTTTAATTGGGCAAGCAGCTGATAAAGTTGATCGCTGGTTAAATCTGGATCACCCGTAAAAACAATAACTAAGTTACCGCGTAACTCACCATTTTGAATATCCCCTTGGCGTAGCAGAGTTGTTTTAAAATAAAATTCATCACCAAGGCTGAGCTTGGCGGCAAGCGCGGTAAATACTTTCTGCGTGCTTGCAGGAAGCATAAAGGTTTGCGGATTAAGTGCGGTGAGAATTTCTTGCGTTTTTAAGTTTTTCGCCACAAAAGAAAGGTTTGTTCCCGCAGGAAGCTGCGCGCTAAGTTGTGCCACGTCTATTTCAGCGGCGCTATACGGCGTATGCAAAGCAAAGGAAATGCCTAATGCAAAAGGCAGTAATTTTGATGATAATTTGTACATAAATAATCGCTATGGTTGCTATTTTTTTTTAGAAACACAATAATAGTGCCGGATACTGCGAGAGTAAAATTATTTCTCGCATAAAATGGTGTAATAACGCGGTTTACACCAAAATGATTTTTTGAGCTACGGCAAAGCTGAACAATGAAAACGTGTCGCTTTGTCGTGGTTTTGTTTTTGACTAAAAAAAGGAACAAGGATTAACAATGCAACAAATTCCAATGACGGTACGCGGTGCAGCGCAATTAAGAGAAGAGTTAGAGTTTTTAAAGAATGTTCGCCGTCCAGAAATTATTAAAGCCATTGCGGAAGCGCGTGAACACGGTGATTTGAAAGAAAATGCGGAATATCACGCGGCGCGTGAGCAGCAAGGCTTTTGCGAAGGGCGTATTCAAGAAATTGAAGGGAAGTTAGCCAACAGCCAAATCATTGATGTGACTAAAATGCCAAATAACGGCAAAGTGATCTTTGGGGCAACCGTAGTGCTAGTGAATGTGAATACGGACGAAGAAGTAACCTACCAAATCGTGGGCGATGATGAAGCGGATATTAAACAAGGCTTAATTTCGGTAAATTCACCTATTGCTCGTGGCTTAATTGGTAAAGAAGTGGACGATAGCGTAACCATCGCAACCCCAGGGGGAACGGTTGAGTTCGATATTATTGAGGTGGAATATAAATAAAAAAATAGGGCGTTTTAACACGCCCCATTTTACTTATTTTTTAGGTAAGGAAATTTTATGCTCTTCGCTTGGGCGATAAAGCACAAGGATATGACCGATAGTTTGTACCGCTGCGGCTTGCGTTTCTCTCACAATCGCATCAATAATCAGCTGTTTGGTTTCGCGATCGGCGCCAGCAATTTTCACTTTAATTAATTCGTGATGATTGAGGGCGTTGTCGATTTCAGCGATAACCCCTTCGGTTAAGCCATTTCCACCTAGCATAACGACAGGGCTTAAATGGTGTGCAAGCCCTTTTAAAAATTGTTTTTGTTTTGTTGATAACTGCATTAATTTAATCCTATGTTTATAAAGTGCGGTGGTTTTTTTATGGAGAAATTCCGAATACCACCTTGAACTGGGAAATTTTAACCTCATATTGACAAAACTACCACAAAAATTAAGAAATTATGGGAAAGAAAAAACGTTCAGCAAGTTCAACCCGTTGGTTGAATGAGCATTTTAAAGATCCATTTGTGCAAAAAGCACATAAGCAAAAATTGCGTTCTCGAGCTTATTTTAAGCTTGATGAAATTCAGCAAACGGATCGCTTATTTAAACCGGGTATGACCGTGGTGGATCTCGGTGCAGCACCGGGTGGCTGGTCGCAATATGTGGTGAGCCAAATTGGTGGCAAAGGGCGTGTTATCGCTTGTGATATTTTAGAAATGGATCCTATTGTGGGGGTTGATTTCCTGCAAGGGGATTTCCGTGAAGAAAATGTATTGAATGCCTTGCTGGAACGTGTAGGCGAGGCAAAAGTTGATGTGGTAATGTCGGATATGGCGCCAAATTTTAGTGGTATGCCATCAGTGGATATTCCTCGTGCTATGTATTTAGTGGAACTGGCTTTGGATATGTGTAAACAAGTATTGGCGCACAAAGGCAGTTTCGTTGTGAAAGTTTTCCAAGGTGAGGGCTTTGATGAATATTTAAGAGAAATTCGTTCTCTGTTTAGTGTCGTTAAAGTGCGTAAACCTGAAGCATCTCGTGGGCGTTCTCGTGAGGTGTATATTGTGGCAACGGGTTACAAATATTAACTATAAATTCAATAACTTCTCATTTTGGAATGAATGTAGTAATCTTGTAACAAATTATTAACTTAGAAAAACGAGGTCAAACCTTGAAAGATATGGTCAAAAACTTAGTCCTATGGATTGTGATTGCAGTAGTTATGATGTCTGCATATCAGGGCTTTAGCGGTAGTTCGAATGGTAATCTTACCGATTACACCACCTTTATTACTGATGTGGGTAATGATCAAGTACGCCAAGTGCGATTTGAAGATAACGAATTACAAGTTACTAAATCTGATGGTTCAAAATATTCAACCGTAATGCCAATTTATGACGATAAATTATTGAATGATTTATTAAATAAAAAGGTAAAAGTGGAAGGAACGTTGCCAGAAAGACGTGGTATTTTATCGCAAATTCTTATTTCTTGGTTCCCAATGCTATTACTTATTGGCGTATGGTTCTTCTTTATGCGCCAGATGCAAGGTGGTGGTGGCAAGGCGATGAGCTTTGGTAAAAGCCGTGCCAAAATGCTTACCAAAGAGCAAATTAAAACCACCTTTGCTGATGTAGCAGGCTGTGATGAAGCCAAAGAAGAAGTGGGTGAAATCGTTGATTTCTTGCGTGATCCAAGCAAATTCCAAAAATTGGGCGGCAAAATTCCAAAAGGGATTTTAATGGTTGGGCCACCAGGAACAGGTAAAACCTTATTGGCTAAAGCCATTGCAGGTGAAGCAAAAGTGCCATTTTTCACCATTTCGGGTTCTGACTTTGTTGAAATGTTTGTTGGCGTGGGGGCTTCTCGCGTGCGTGATATGTTTGAACAAGCGAAGAAAAACGCACCTTGCTTGATTTTCATTGATGAAATTGATGCAGTAGGTCGTCAACGTGGTGCAGGTCTTGGTGGTGGACACGATGAGCGTGAACAAACCCTTAACCAAATGTTAGTGGAAATGGACGGTTTTGAAGGCAATGAAGGGGTAATTGTGATCGCCGCAACCAACCGCCCAGATGTGCTTGATCCTGCCTTAACGCGTCCAGGTCGTTTTGACCGTCAAGTAGTAGTGGGCTTGCCAGATGTATTAGGGCGTGAGCAAATCTTAAAAGTGCATATGCGTAAAGTGCCGGTTGCACCAGATGTGAATGCGATGACCCTTGCGCGTGGTACACCAGGTTATTCAGGTGCTGATTTGGCTAACCTTGTGAATGAAGCTGCGTTATTTGCTGCACGAATGAACAAACCATTGGTTTCAATGCTTGAGTTTGAAAAAGCCAAAGACAAAATCAATATGGGGCCTGAACGCCGCACAATGATTATGACGGATAAGCAAAAAGAATCCACCGCTTATCACGAAGCAGGACACGCCATTGTGGGTTATTTAGTGCCAGAACACGATCCGGTGCATAAAGTAACCATTATTCCGCGCGGCCGTGCCTTGGGGGTAACTTTCTTCTTGCCAGAAGGCGATCAAGTAAGCATTAGCCAAAAACAATTAGAAAGTAAACTTTCCACCCTTTATGCAGGGCGTTTAGCGGAAGATTTGATTTACGGTGAAGAAAATATTTCTACTGGTGCATCAAATGATATTAAAGTGGCAACCAATATTGCCCGTAATATGGTTACCCAGTGGGGCTTTTCTGAGAAATTAGGGCCAATTCTTTATTCTGAAGATGAAGGCGAAGTGTTCTTAGGACGTTCAATGGCTAAAGCGAAACATATGTCCGATGAAACAGCACATCTTATTGATGAAGAAGTCCGTGCTATTGTTACTCGTAACTACGAGCGAGCAAGACAGCTATTAATTGACAATATGGATATCTTACACGCAATGAAAGATGCATTAGTAAAATATGAAACCATTGAAGAAGAGCAAATTAAACAGCTGATGAACCGCGAATCAGTAACACCACCAGCTGGTTGGGACGAGAATGGCAAAGCGAGTTCAGAAAAAACGGCTGAACCAAATGCTTCCGCACAAAATCAAAGTACGGTAGATCAAAGTGCGGTAGAAAATTCAGACAAATCTGAACACAACTAATCACTTAATAAATATTAAAGGACTGATTTTTAACGAAATCAGTCCTTTCTTTTTTCTTTTTTAGGCTTTAACATAAAGCGAGTCCAAACAATAAATTAACAATAAACACAATGAATTATGGCGATTGGCTTGCCTTAGCTGAAACACAGCTTGCCGGCAACAAAAAGACAGATCCTTTCATCAATCCCAAGGTGGATGCCAACCTATTATTACAATTTGTAACAGGGCGTTCTCGTTCGTCTATTTTGGCCTTTTCTGAAACCGAGCTTTCAGCGCAAGAACTCGCACAGCTTGAGAAATTATTACAACGCCGTATAAACAGTGAGCCAATGGCTTATATTCTTGGTCAGAAACCCTTTTGGACACTTGATTTGAAAGTGTCTGAGGATACGCTTATTCCAAGATCGGATACAGAAATTTTAGTGGAAAATGCGTTAATTTGTGCGGAAGAACGCATTTCGTCAGCCCAATTTGGCGAAGAATTAAAAATATTAGATTTAGGCACAGGTACAGGGGCAATTGCAATAGCCCTTGCTCAAGAATTGCGATCTAGATCGAAAAAATTATTTAAAGTTTCTGTTGTAGGTGTTGATCTTATTGATAATGCGGTAAACTTAGCTCAAGACAATGCAAAACGTAATGATGTTGATAATATTCTTTTTTATCAAAGTAATTGGTTTGAAAATTTACAAGATCAGCGTTTTGATATCATTGTAAGTAATCCGCCTTATATTGATAAAGATGATCCGCATTTGCAGTTGGGCGATGTGCGATTTGAGCCATTAAGTGCTTTAGTCGCTAAAGAACAGGGGTATGCAGATTTGCGGCATATTATCATCAGTGCACCAACTTATCTAAAACCCCAAGGGTGGTTGTTATTGGAGCATGGTTGGCAGCAGGGAGAGAAAGTGCGGTCTTTTTTTCAAAAGAATTTGTGGCATAACGTTATTTCTCGTAAGGATTATAACCAAAACGAACGTATAACATTAGCTCAATTAAATACAAGAGGGAATGATTGATGAATACAAATCGCAATGCAATTTATAATGAAATGCTTAACTTTTATGTACTTACAGGGAATGATGGGCAACGCGAGCTAGGGAATATTCATTCAATTATGAATGGTTTTTTAACTCAAGCAAGAGAAGCCATTGAGCAAGAAAAAGACGATGAAGCAAAAATCAGAAAACTGATCGATTTAGTTTATGTTGATTGGGGCTTTTTGACGGATTCTAATAATTCTTTTGATCATTCTAATTATTACTTACCTGATGTTTTAACAAATCGTCGAGGTGTCGCGATTTCTGTTGGCGGCGTTTTATTGTATCTCGCTGAAAAATTAGAATTACTAATTTATGCAATGGAATTTCCAGTTAATATTATGCTTAAAGCAGATGTGAATGGAAAACATCTCTACTTTGATCCTTGGACTGGCAGAGAATCTTCAGAAAAATATATTGAATACATTTTTAGAGTACATTACGGTGATGAAGTAGAATTTTCTGTTCCATTACTAGGTGAACTAGATGAAGAAGAGTTAGAGTTCCGTTATGGTCAGTTAGCGAAAAATTCTTTAATGCGAGAAAATAACTTTGAACCAGCCTTGGCTTATATTGAAAACGTGTTAGAACGTTATCCGGGCAGCTTAGATGAAATTCGTGATCGTGGGATTTTAAAAATGCAGCTTGGGCGTCTTCAAGAAGCATTAAAAGATCTTGAAGAATTTGTTGAGAAAAGACCTGATGATTCTTTTTCAATAATGTTCAAAGAGCAATTACCGTTAATTAAAAAAGACATTGAAGCGCAAGAAAAAGCAAAAAAAGAATCTATTCACTAAATTTATTAGAGAAAACTATGCAAAATAAAGTTATTAAAATTGGTAATATTGAAGTCGCGAACGATAAACCATTTGTTCTGTTTGGTGGAATGAATGTATTAGAAAGCCGTGATATGGCAATGGCAGTGTGTGAAAAATATGTTGAAGTAACGCAGAAACTCAATGTGCCTTATATGTTCAAAGCATCTTTTGATAAAGCGAACCGCTCGTCAATCCACTCTTACCGTGGACCGGGAATGGAAGAGGGGTTGAAAATTTTCCAAGAATTAAAAGACACCTTTGGCGTTAAAGTGATTACCGATGTTCACGAAATTTATCAATGCAAACCTGTGGCTGAAGTGGTTGATGTAATTCAGTTACCCGCATTTTTAGCACGTCAAACTGATCTTGTTGAAGCAATGGCGCGTACAGGGGCGGTGATCAACGTGAAAAAACCACAATTCTTAAGCCCAGGGCAAATGGGAAATATCGTAGAAAAAATTGAAGAATGTGGTAACGATAAAGTGATTCTTTGTGATCGTGGAACTAACTTTGGCTATGATAACCTTATTGTAGATATGCTTGGTTTTAGCGTAATGAAGAAGGTTTCCAAAGGTTGCCCGGTGATTTTTGATGTAACCCATTCTTTACAATGTCGTGATCCTTTTGGTGCAGCATCAAGTGGTCGCCGCGCACAGGTAACAGAATTGGCACGTTCAGGGCTAGCGGTAGGGCTAGCAGGATTATTCCTAGAAGCACACCCTGATCCACAAAATGCTAAATGTGATGGGCCTTCTGCTTTACCATTAGCCAAATTAGAAGCCTTTGTGAGCCAAATGAAAGCGGTAGATGATTTGGTTAAGTCTTTTGAGGAATTAGATACATCAAACTAATTGCTTGAAGATTAAATGTTAGAGAAAACGGACAATAACAGGTGAGTTTTAGGCGGAAATATGATAAAAATACCGCCTTGTTTTAATTTTTTCATTTGAATAGGAAACAAAATATGTCAAATTTACAAAATATCATTGAAGCTGCGTTTGAACGTCGTGCAGAAATTACCCCTAAAACAGTAGATGCCGAAACGCGCGCTGCGATCGAAGAAGTGATCGAAGGTTTAGACAGCGGCAAATACCGTGTTGCAGAAAAAATTGACGGTGAATGGGGAACTCACCAATGGTTGAAAAAAGCGGTATTGCTTTCTTTCCGCATTAACGATAACCAAGTGATTGACGGCGCAGAAACCAAATATTACGACAAAGTAGCCCTTAAATTTGCAGACTATGACGAAGCACGTTTCCAACAAGAAGGTTTCCGTGTTGTGCCTTCAGCAACCGTGCGTAAAGGTGCATACATCGCGAAAAATGCCGTATTAATGCCATCTTATGTAAACATTGGTGCTTACGTTGGCGAAGGCACAATGGTAGATACTTGGGCAACCGTTGGTTCTTGCGCACAAATCGGTAAAAATGTTCACCTTTCAGGCGGTGTTGGTATCGGTGGCGTATTAGAGCCATTGCAAGCTAACCCAACCATTATCGGCGACAACTGCTTTATCGGCGCGCGTTCTGAAGTGGTTGAAGGCGTTATTGTAGAAGATGGCTGTGTAATCTCAATGGGCGTATTCATCGGTCAATCAACTAAAATCTATGATCGTGAAACTGGTGAAATCCACTACGGGCGCGTACCAGCAGGTTCTGTGGTCGTTTCAGGTAGCCTTCCTTCAAAATGTGGTAAATATAATCTCTATTGTGCAGTAATCGTGAAAAAAGTTGATGCGAAAACTTTAGGTAAAGTCGGTATTAACGAGTTATTACGTAGTATTGATGAGTAATATTTAATACTAATTAATCAAAAATAAAAATCTGCACGAGAGTTTCTTGTGCAGATTTTTTATGAAAATTTTTATTGGAACATTGCCGAAAAATTTAACTAGAAAGTGTTTTTAAGATAAGTAGTGAACAAAATATCAAAGGAACCGTTTGAGCTTATTTATAATCGTTTTTACAAGAGCCAAGAAAGGAAAGATCAATAAAGCCACCTTATAAAGGTGGCTTATTTTGTGTGGGGAAAAAAATAATTAAATTTATTACCGCACTTAATCAATTAGATTTTACAAGCTCCGCCAGCACAATCATCATTGAGATCTTCTTGGCTGTCTTCTGCGCCATCACGAGTGTTTTGGTAGTAAAGGGTTTTCACGCCGTATTTGTAAGCGGTTAATAAATCTTTTAACAACACTTTCATCGGCACTTTACCGTCTTCAAAACGTTGTGGATCGTAGTTGGTGTTGGCAGAAATCGATTGGTCGATAAATTTCTGCATAATACCCACTAAATGCAAATAACCGTCATTATTTGGAATGTCCCATAATAATTCGTAGTTTTCACTGAGGTTTTCATAATCTGGTACAACCTGTTTTAGGATACCGTCTTTTGATGCTTTTACGCTAACGTGTCCACGCGGTGGCTCAATGCCATTGGTCGCGTTGGAAATTTGCGATGAGGTTTCTGATGGCATAAGCGCCGTTAGCGTTGAGTTACGCAAGCCGAAAGTTTTAATATCTTGGCGTAGGCTTTCCCAATCGTAATGTAACGGCTCTTGCGTGAGTGTATCCACATCTTTCTTATAAGTATCAATCGGTAAAATGCCTTGTGCATAAGTGGTTTGGTCGAAATATTCACAAGCGCCCATTTCTTTCGCAAGGTTCATTGACGCTTTCAATAAATAGTATTGAATAGCTTCAAAGGTGCGGTGCGTGAGGTCGTTAGCGCTGCCGTCCGAATAACGTACACCATTTTTAGCTAAATAATAAGCGAAATTAATTACCCCGATACCTAAAGAACGGCGCGCAAGAGAGCTACGTTCTGCCGCGATCACAGGGTAATCTTGATAATCTAATAGGGCATCTAAGGCACGCACAGCAAGATCCGCAAGCCCATCTAATTCATCAAGGTTCTCAATCGCCCCTAAGTTGAAAGCAGAAAGCGTACAGAGCGCAATTTCACCTTCTTCATCGTGGATATGAGAAAGTGGCTTAGTTGGTAATGCAATTTCTAAACAAAGGTTAGATTGGCGCACTGGCGCAACGCTTGGATCAAATGGTGAGTGCGTATTACAGTGATCCACATTCTGAATATAGATGCGCCCTGTTGAAGCACGTTCTTGCATTAATAGTGAGAACAGTTCAACGGCTTTCACGCTGCGTTTACGAATGTTTGGATCTTGCTCATATTGCGTGTAAAGACGCTCAAATTCATCTTGATCGGCAAAGAATGCTTCATATAAACCCGGTACATCAGACGGGCTAAACAAGGTGATTTCGCCGCCTTTGATTAAGCGCTGATACATTAATTTGTTAAGCTGAACGCCGTAATCCATATGGCGAACACGGTTATCTTCCACACCACGGTTATTTTTTAACACTAACAGGCTTTCTACTTCCAAGTGCCAAATCGGATAATAAACCGTTGCCGCACCACCACGCACGCCACCTTGCGAACAAGATTTCACCGCAGTTTGGAAGTATTTATAGAATGGAATACAGCCCGTATGGAACGCTTCGCCACCACGGATTTGGCTACCTAAGGCGCGAATTGCCCCTGCATTTACCCCAATTCCTGCACGTTGTGAAACATATTTTACAATGGCAGAAGCCGTAGCGTTAATCGAATCTAAACTATCGCCACATTCAATTAACACACAAGAACTAAATTGACGGGTTGGTGTACGCACCCCTGCCATAATTGGAGTAGGTAGAGATATTTTAAATGTCGATGTGGCATCGTAGAAACGGCGTACATAGTCTAAGCGCGTTTCTTTTGGATAGTTTGAGAACAGGCTCGCCGCCACCAAAATATACAAGAACTGCGCGGATTCATAAATTTCACCCGTTACACGGTTCTGTACTAAATATTTGCCTTCAAGCTGTTTGACTGCCGCGTAAGAGAAGGTCATATCACGCCAGTGATCTAAAAAGCCGTCCATTTCGTCCCATTCTTCACGGCTATAATCGGTTAGCAAAGCTTGATCATATTTGCCTAAACGCACTAATTTCTTAACGTGATCATACAAACGCGGTGGATCAAAATGCCCATAGGCTTTTTTACGCAAATGGAAAACCGCAAGGCGAGCAGCCAAATATTGATAATCAGGCGTATCTTTGCTGATTAAATCTGCCGCTGCTTTAATAATGGTTTCGTGAATATCCGAAGTGCGAATGCCTTCATAAAATTGAATGTGGGAACGCAATTCCACTTGAGAAACAGAAACGTTATCCAATCCTTCCGCTGCCCAAGTAATCACTCGGTGAATTTTATCTAAATCGATGGGTTCTTGTTTTCCGTCACGTTTGGTGACCATCATAGCTTTGTTCATAGAAATGATTCCGACTGGTTAGTATTATCTGTCAAAACCACAAGATATAGTGGTTTATTGAAAACGGGATACAAGATAATGTGTTCTTAGCAAAACTGCAAGCACTAAATTTTACGTTCGATTATTGACATAAACTAAGTTATTTATAAATAAGCAAAAATCATGAAAGCTGATTTATCCCTTATTTTTATAAGGAATTAAAAGGCAAAGTGCGGTTAAAAAATGTATAAAAAATCACAAATTTTTCAATAGCTAAGAGAAATTTACCGATTTTTATTGACCTATTTTTCTCTTCTATGTTAGAAAAACTTACTGATGAAATTCATTTTTCTTATAACAGAGAAATGATCCATTTGGGGGGGGATACTTTCAAGCCCGTTATTTTACTAGGAGAGATTAATGGTTCGATACATTCGATACTTTATGAAATTAGAAGCTGCCAGCGGAATGTTACTACTATTTTTCGCTGCGTTTGCAATTTTATTGGCAAATACACCGTTAAGCCGTTTTTATTTTAGTTTTCTTGATGCACCAGTGGTGATCCAATTTGGTTCGATTGTGCAAATTAACAAGCCACTCTTAATGTGGGTGAATGATGGCTTTATGGCCGTGTTTTTTGTACTGGTGGGATTGGAAGTAAAACGCGAATTGCTCACAGGGGCAATTTCAAGTTATCAAAAAGCCATTTTCCCTGCCGTTGCTGCCTTGGGGGGAATGGTTGTGCCAGCGGCGATTTATTGGTTTGTTACTAAGGATACTCCGCAATATCAAGACGGCTGGGCAATTCCAATGGCAACAGACATCGCCTTTGCACTGGGGGTGTTAGGTTTGCTTGGTAGCCGTGTTCCTTTCGCATTAAAAGTGTTTTTGCTTGCATTGGCGATTATTGATGATTTAGGCGCGATTATTGTGATTGCCTTGTTCTTTTCACAGGATTTAAGTACCCGCGCCTTAATTCTTGCCAGTATTGCCATTGTGGGCTTGATTTTGCTTAACCGTTTTAAAATATCCAATTTAGGGCCTTATGTGATTGTCGGCTTAGTGTTATGGGTATCCGTGCTGAAATCAGGCGTACACGCCACGCTTGCAGGCGTTATCATCGGTTTCAGTATTCCGCTCAAAGGCAAAAACGGCAGAAAAGTGTTGCACGATATGGAACATATTTTAGCCCCTTGGTGTTCTTTCTTTATTTTACCGTTATTCGCCTTTTCCAACGCAGGCGTATCCTTATCCGGAATGGGGTTAGACACCTTAAGTTCACCACTCACCTTAGGCGTAATCTTAGGGCTATTACTGGGAAAACCACTGGGTGTCTTTTTGTTTAGTTATCTCTCAGTATTATTCCGTATTGCAAAATTGCCTGAAGGAATTAATTTTAAACAGATTTTCGCCATTGCCTTGCTCTGCGGTATTGGTTTTACCATGTCAATGTTCTTAGCAGGTCTTGCCTTTGGTGGCGATGGGGCAAGTGAAATGGCAAGCTTTGCTCGAGTCGGTATTTTACTTGGCTCTGCCATTTCAGCAGTCGGTGGTTATTTCTTACTAAAAGTTTGTACGAAATCTAAGGGATAATATGAGATAAAAAAATCGGGCTATTCAACGTAGCCCGATTTTTCATTAATGTTATTTTTTCAATGTTGGAATATATTCCGCTAATCCTTTCATTTCTTCTTCACTTAAACGAGATTTCGCCGCATTTCCTGCACCGACAATCTCCCCCGCCTTACGTTTTTCAAGTGCGGTGAGAATTTCTTCAGTTTTTAAGCTATTGATAATTGCGGATTGATTTAATGCTGATTTTTCCCCTTGTTTGCCATGGCACATTGCACAAGAGCGATTAAAAATTTTTTGTGTATGCTCAAGGCTTTCATTAGCGTGGCTGTTGAGTGCCAATAACGAGCCTGCAATAAAAAATAGAGTAGAAGCGTAACCTTTCATTATTTTTCCTCAAATAGTTTTCGTAATTCATCTTCAGGGATTAAGCCCTCGAATTTATAAAGGATTTTTCCTTTAGGATCAAGCACGAATGAGGTCGGTGTGCCAACCAACTGATAACGTTCAGCCGTGATATTAAGCTGATCTTTGGCAATCGGCAGTGTGAGTTGATTTTTTTCTGCGACAGCTTGCGTGTTACCGCGTTCACCATCAATATTAATGGCTAAAAGTTGTAAGCTCTCGGGATAGCTTTGGGAAAATTGCTGTAATAATTTCATTTCAACAATGCAGATGCCACAGGTTTCTGACCAAAAATTGATGAGCAATTTTTTCCCCGCAAATTGGCTCAATTCCACCTCGTTGCCTTGCAAATCAAAAGCCGCAATATCAGGGGCTTGGCTGCCGATGTTGGCAGTTTGGTCTTTACAAGAAATAAGCAAAAAAAGCACCGCACTTAATAAACCGAGTTTTAGACTATTTTTTAATTGCATTCTATTATCCATAAAAAATTGATGTGCTATGTTACCACAGAATGTCGCATTCAATATTTTTTGATTTGTAAATTAACAATAACGCTATCCAGTACAACACTGTATAGCGTTTTTCTGTTAGAATAACCGCTAATTTTATTTACCTTAACCCCGAATTGAACAAATGGATAGCCAAAATGTGATTAACGCCTTTGCGGAAACGGGCGTGCTGAGTCAGCATATTAAAGGATTTCGCCCCCGAGCCGAGCAGTTAGAAATGGCGCAAGCCGTGGCGCAGGCGATTTCACATAAGCAAGCCCTTGTGGTGGAAGCAGGAACAGGCACGGGGAAAACCTTTGCGTATTTAGTGCCTGCGTTGCTTGCAGGCAAGAAAACCATTATTTCTACGGGTTCAAAAAATCTGCAAGATCAATTATTTAATCGTGATCTTCCTGCTATTAAAAAAGCGTTGGGTTATACGGGCAAAATCGCGCTTTTAAAAGGGCGAGCTAATTATCTTTGCCTTGAACGTTTGGATCAGCTGATTGCACAAGGGGTATTGGGCGATCGCACGGTGTTAGCAGATCTGGCTAAAGTGCGAAAATGGAACAATGCCACTAAGACAGGGGATTTAAGCGAATGTGTGGAAATTGCGGAAGACAGCCCGATTTTGCCACAGCTTACCAGCACCACAGAAAGTTGCTTAGGCTCCGAGTGCCCGAATTATGGCGATTGCTATGTGGCGGCGGCGCGTAAAAAAGCCTTAAATGCCGATTTGGTGGTGGTGAATCATCATTTATTTTTTGCCGATATGGCGGTAAAAGAAAGCGGCTTTGGCGAGCTGATCCCCAATGCACAGGCGATTATTTTTGATGAAGCCCATCAAATTGCTGATGTGGCGAGCCAATATTTCGGCATTTCCCTGACTTCACGTCAATTATTTGATTTATGCAAAGATGCCAATATTGTTTATCGTACAGAATTAAAAGATATGAAACAGCTTGGCGTGGCGGCGGATACCTTGCTCAAGGTGGTGCAAGATTTTCGTTTATTATTGGGTGAGGGCAATCGCCGTGGCAACTGGCGCGAGCTCTATCAGCCTGTAAATTCTCAGCCTGCAATGGCACATTCCACAGATAAAAGTGCGGTGCAAAAATGCGTAGAATTATTGCAAGAAAAATTGGCATTTTTAGCTGATGTGGTGAAACTTGCGCTAGGTCGCTCGCAAACCCTAGACAGCATTTTTGAACGCATTGCCAGTATTCAGGTGATTTTAAAACGTCTGCAAGAAACCCATTTGGTCGGATATTGTTATTGGTATGAAACTATGGGGCGTGGCTTTGGCTTGCATATCACCCCGCTCACCGTGGCAGATAAATTTGGTGAACAGCTCAGCCAAAAAGAAGCCGCGTGGATTTTTACTTCTGCTACCTTAGAAGTGGGGGGCAATTTTCAGCATTTTTGCCAACGTTTAGGCATTCAAAATGCCGAGCAGAAAATTTTGCCGAGTCCGTTTAATTATCCTGAACAAGCCCTATTATGCGTGCCACGTTTCCTGCCAGCCTTGAACCAATCGCACACGCAAACGCAGCTCGGGCAAATGTTATTGCCGATCATCGAAAAAAATCAGGGGCGCTGTTTTGTACTTTGTACCTCTTATTCAATGATGCGTGGGCTGGCGGATTTTTTCCGTGAACACAGTGATTTAACCGTGTTACTGCAAGGGGAAACGGCAAAAAGCAAATTATTAGAACAATTTACCACCCAATCTCACGCCGTGTTGGTCGCCACTTCCAGTTTCTGGGAGGGGGTAGATGTGCGCGGCGATGCCCTTTCCTTAGTGATTATTGATAAATTACCCTTTACCGCGCCTGATGAGCCTTTGCTGAAAGCTCGAATGGAAGATTGTCGCTTGCAGGGCAAAGATCCGTTTAATGAGATCCAAATTCCCGAAGCGGTGATCACCTTAAAACAAGGGGTGGGGCGTTTGATCCGTGATGTTACCGATCGCGGAGCGGTGATTATTTGTGATAGCCGTTTGGTGATGCGATCCTACGGTGAAACTTTCTTGAAAAGTTTGCCTAATGCTAAACGAACCCGAGATTTAAACAACGTAATCCAATTTTTAACAGAGAAAAAATAATGACAACTTTACTTGCTTTAGATACTTCAACGGAAGCTTGTTCCGTTGCCTTATTGCATAAAGGGGAAATTACCCATTTAGACGAATTGGCGCAACGCACGCACACAAAGCGCATTTTGCCAATGGTGGATGAAATTTTAAGCCAGTCTGGTGTTACACTCAATCAAGTTGATGCCTTGGTTTTTGGACGTGGCCCGGGTAGTTTTACTGGTGTGCGCGTGGGCGCAGGCATTGCGCAAGGCTTAGCATTAGGCGCAGATTTGCCAGTGATTCCTATTTCTAATCTCACCACAATGGCACAGCAAGCCTATGAGCAATATGGCACAACACAGGTGCTATGCGCTATTGATGCCAGAATGAATGAAGTCTATTTTAGCCAGCTTCAGGCGCAAAAAGTGCGGTCAGATTTCGGCGAGTTTTTTGATTGGCAAGCATTAGTGAGCGAGCGAGTTTGCACCCCAGAAGCCGTGCTTCAGCAGGCTCAACAAATGGAAGATTGCGTTAAAGTGGGAACTGGCTGGCAGGCTTATCCGCAACTTGCCGCATTAGATTGGGCGAAAGATTCCGACATCACCTTGCCTTCTGCCAAAGCAATGTTGCCTTTAGCCTTGCCTTATTACTGGCAGAAACAATGGATAAGTGCGGTGGAAATTGAGCCAGTTTATTTGCGCAATGAAGTCACTTGGAAAAAGTTACCTGGGCGTGAATAACGCATCAGCATTTGGCACATTCGTGAGCTAGTGATAAAATCCGTAAGATTTAATAAAAATAATAAGGATAACAAATGGAAAAGCCTTGGTTTATCAATTATCCAGAAGGTGCAGAAAGGGAACTGGATACTTCCGCCTATGAAAATATTTTAGATATGTTTGATAAGGCGGTGCGCAAACACCCTGATCGCTCTGCTTATATTAATATGGGGCAAGTCCTGACCTTTCGTAAATTAGAAGAGCGTAGCCGCGCCTTTGCTGCTTATTTGCAAAATGAATTGAAGTTACAACAAGGCGATCCTGTGGCATTGATGATGCCAAATTTATTGCAATATCCTATTGCGCTATTTGGTATTTTACGCGCTGGAATGGTGGTGGTGAATGTTAATCCCCTTTACACGCCAAGAGAGCTAGAACATCAGCTACAAGACAGCGGCGCAAAAGCCATTGTGGTGGTGTCAAATTTCGCTTCAACCCTTGAAAAAGTGGTGTTCAATACAGAAGTGAAACACGTTATTTTAACCCGAATGGGCGATCAGCTTTCTTTTGGTAAGCGCACGCTGGTGAATTTCGTGGTGAAATACATTAAAAAGCTCGTGCCAAAATATAAATTACCGCACGCCGTAACGTTCCGTGAAGTGCTGGCTGTGGGCAAATATCGTCAATATGTGCGTCCGCATTTAACAGGTAATGATCTTGCTTTCTTACAATATACGGGTGGCACAACAGGCGTTGCCAAAGGCGCAATGCTTTCTCATCACAATATTATTACCAATGTATTTCAGGCAAAATGGATTGCCTATCCTTTCGTGGGTGATCACACTCGAGAGCGTAAAGCCATTCTCGCGTTACCCCTTTATCACGTGTTTGCTTTAACGGTAAATTGCCTATTATTTATTGAGTTAGGGGTTACTGCCGTTCTGATTACTAATCCGCGTGATATTGATGGTTTTGTCAAAGAGATGAAAAAATATCGCTTTGTTGCCATTACTGGGGTAAACACCTTATTTAACGCTTTGTTGAATAATGAAAATTTCAAAGAAATCGATTTTTCACAATTAAAACTTTCCGTTGGTGGGGGAATGGCCATTCAGCAATCTGTGGCAACTCGTTGGCACGAAACCACCGGTTGTAACATTATTGAAGGCTATGGAATGACAGAATGTTCGCCATTGATTGCCGCTTGTCCAATCAATGTGGTGAAACACAACGGCACTATTGGTGTTCCCGTGCCGAATACGGATATTAAAATCATCAAAGACAATGGCGAAGAAGCTCAACTTGGTGAACCAGGGGAGCTTTGGGTGAAAGGTGATCAGGTGATGCAAGGTTATTGGAAGCGCCCTGAAGCCACAGCAGAAGTACTGAAAGACGGCTGGCTTGCCACTGGCGATATTGTGGTGATGGACGAATCTTACAGCTTACGCATTGTAGATCGCAAAAAAGATATGATCTTGGTTTCAGGCTTTAATGTGTATCCAAATGAAATTGAAGATGTGATTATGCTCAATTACAAAGTGGCAGAAGTGGTGGCCATTGGCGTACCAAATGAAGTGTCAGGCGAAACCATTAAAGTGTTTGTGGTGAAAAAAGATGAAAGTTTGACGCGTGATGAGCTACGCCAACATTGCCGCCAGCATCTCACCGGCTATAAAGTACCGAAAGACATTGAATTTAGAGATGAATTACCAAAATCCAATGTAGGTAAAATTCTGCGCCGCGTACTGCGCGATGAAGAATTAGCCAAACGACCAGCAAATTAAATTTGCTTAATTTACTTGAATAGCAATAAAAGCGGACGATTGTCCGCTTTTGTATTGTAAAAGTGATGGAATAAAATTATGCCAGCAATAAAAAAAGAAATCAAAAATCCACCGCACTTTCAAATAGTTACTTCGGATATTGTGCTAGCAGAAGTATGCCAGCGAGCAAGAGAGAAATCTTGTGTGGCGTTGGATACGGAGTTTATTCGTACCCGAACCTTTTACCCTAAACTGGGGCTAATTCAGCTTTATGATGGTGAGCAAGTTAGTTTGATTGATCCGTTGGCGATTGATGATTTTTCTCCTTTTATTAACTTACTATCCGATCAAAATGTGGTGAAAGTGTTGCACGCGTGCAAGGAAGATTTGGAGATTTTTCACCATTATTTCAAACAATTACCTACGCCGTTAATTGACACACAAGTGATGAGCCATTTTTTAGGCTTTGGTCGTTCAATGGGATTTGCCAGTTTGATTTATCATTATTTTGAGCTGGAATTAGACAAAGGCGCTTCACGTACTGATTGGCTAGCTCGTCCGTTGTCGGAAGTGCAGTTACGTTACGCTGCGGCAGATGTATGGTATTTAATTCCTTTATATGAGGAAATGCAGCAACACTTGGCACAAACACCGTGGCAAAGTGCGGTGCAAAATGAGTGCGAATTTTTATTGGAAAAATGCCAGAAAACTAAATCATCCGATACAGCCTATTTAGATATTCCAAATAGCTGGAAACTGAATGAAAGGGAGTTGATGGCGTTAAAATTATTAGCCAAATGGCGTGTGGAACAAGGAATAAAACGCGATATTGCCCTGAATTTTATTGTAAAAAGTGAGCATTTATGGCTTGTGGCAAAACATTTTCCTAAGCATACTTCGGAGCTGCTTGATTTAGGCTTGCTACCAATGGAAGTGCGGGTGAATGGTAAAAAAATGTTGCAGCTTGTTGAAAAAGCAAAACGCACAGCAAAAGAAGAATATCCGTCACGAATTGTTCGTTTGGTTGATGATCCACGTTATCGTTCTGGGCTAAAAATTTTGCAGCAGAAATTAAAAGAAATTACCCCAGCAGAACTGCCGATAGAAGTCATTTCGAGTAAACGAGGCTTAGAAAGTTTGATGAAATGGTGCTGGATAAAACAGCAAGATCCGAATGATTTACCTGATTTGTTACAGGGTTGGCGAAAAGAGTTTGGTGAAGTTTTGCTCAAATCTTTACAAAGCTTTTAACTATATTGCTTGGCAATTTCTCAGTAGACAGATTAAAATATCCCGTTCTCTATGAGAATGAGTATATAACTAAGGTTTTGGTTATATTATTTTGTTTATTATTTAAAGGAAAATACAATGAATAAAATCATCAAATTAGGTACGGCTGTTATTTTTGCTCTTTTTGTTGTAGCGTGTAATAAAGCGGATCCAGAACTAGATTATCAAAAATTAGTTGAGTGGAGCGTGGCAAATCAGCAAAGCCAAGTTGCTTTTCATCAAGAATATATGCAAAAACTATCATCTGGAGATGAGAAACAAATTGCGGATGCAATGAACGCATTAAGTGCAAGAAACGCAGAAGTGCAAAAAAGTTTGAATGCTTTAGATATTAAAAGCCCTGAAATCAAACAGTTAAAAGATAAAATGCAATCGGTATTAACCTTAACTTCAGAGCTTGCAAAAGACGGTTTAGCATTAATGAATAATGCAACGCCTGAAGCCACTAAAGCGGTACAAGAGAAAACAGAAAAAACCACTGCTGCAACTGCGGAGTTACAAAAACTTCAAGCTGAATTAGCAGAAAAATATGGTAAAAAAGCAGAGTAAAATCGCTTCTTTATTTGTAAATACCGCCGTTAAGGCGGTTTTTTTATGCTTGAATTTATTGCAGCGAAGAGATTTGGCGTTAAAGAAGATAAATTTTAAAAGCAATGAGAAAAGGGATTTCCGCATCATTAGGTGTAGCAGAAATATTTTTCTATGAAGCAAAAAAGTAGGGGCTGTAGTAGATTAGCAACAATGCTATACTACAAAAATGAAGATAACACATTGTAAATTAAAGAAATCTATACAGAAAAAACTGCTGGAGTTTTTTATCGCAGAAGTTACTGCAAGAACGGCAGCAAATTTGCTAGATATTCAACCTAATACAGCCGCTTTGTTCTACCATAAAATCAGGCTTGTGAT